>NZ_JBAKHS010000007.1:0-336102 GCF_036906795.1 Micromonospora sp. CPCC 205739
GGCCTGCCGGAACCGCCTGGCGCACAGGCGGTTCCGGCAGGCCGCCGATCCGTGTGGGGTCGGTCATGGCGCGGTCGGTACCGCCTCAGCCGACGGGCATCCGGGCCAGCTGCGCGGCGATCGTCGCCTCGGTGAGTTCCGGCCGGCCCCCGGGCCGGCCCACGGTGGCTCCCGCCGCGGCCACCGCCCGCCGGGCGATTTGCTCGCGCGGCTCGCCCCGCAGCAGCCCGGCGGTGAGCGCGGCGACGAAGGCGTCCCCGGCGCCCGTGGTGTCCACCGTCGGGGTGTCGCTCAGCGGTACGAAGAGCTCGTCGTCGGACCAGGCGAAGGCGTTGCCCACCCCGTCCACCGCCACGGCGACCAGGGACGGCCCACGCCCGAGCAGTTCCCGGGCGGCGCGCAGGCCGCCGGCTGCGTCCGCCGGCGCGGCGCCGGTGAGCAGCCGCGTCTCGCGGGCGTCGGCGCGCAGCACGTCGGCGAGGACCAGCAGCTCGGCAGCGCCGGCCCGGTCCGTCGGCGCTCCGTCGAGCACCACCAGTCGGTCCGCCCGGCGGGCGCAGCGGGCCGCGGCCAGCGCCGCCGGCAGGGGCTGCTGGAGCTGCACCACCACCGCCCGGGCGGCCCGCAGCAACGGCGCGGCGGCGCGCACGTCCTCGGCGGTGAGCAGGGTGCCCGGCGGCAGGTCCTCGACGTAGTGCCAGCGGCCCTCCGCGTCGACCAGGTCGACGATCAGGCCGGTCGCGGTGCCCGGTCGGCGGAGCACCGCCCGCACGTCGACGCCGTCGGCCCGGGCCCGGGCCAGCAGCGCGTCCCCGACCGCGTCGTCACCGACGACGCCCAGCAGGCCGACGTCGACACCGAGCTGGGCCAGGCCGACGGCCTGGTTGGCGCCCTTGCCGCCGAGCAGCTCCCGCCGGCGCCGCACCGGAGCCGTCCCGGAGGCGGCCGGGACCTCGTCGACCAGCAGGACGAGGTCCCGGGCCACCTGACCCACCACCATCACGTCCGGTTCCGCCATGCCGGCCCTACTACCCGCCCGCGCCGCCGGCATGTCCGTCGCTCCCCGCGTACCCGGATCGTCTCCCCGGCCGGGGCTCAGCCCACCGACGCCTCGCGGTCGCGCGGCCCGACCAGCCGGCGGACCAGCGGCGCGGCGTTCCACTTCGCCGCCCCGACCAGGTCGCGGGCGTGCTCCAGCACGGTGTAGTCGGGTCGGGCCAGCCCGTCGGCGATGGCCCGGTCCAGGTCGTTGCCGCAGCGGGTGAGCACCGTGTCGAAGTCGCGGCGCACCGGTTCCAGCCGGTCGTAGCCGAACCCGCGGTGCAGCCGGGAGTAGAGCGGCTTGTAGAGCCGGGCGCGCTCGTGCAGCCCGGAGGAGTACGACATCGGGCTCTTCGGCCGCCGCCGGATGTAGTCGGGCAGGAGGTCGGCGAACGCCCGCCGGACGATCCACTTCTCCTGCCCCTCACGCATCTTCAGCGCCAGCGGCAGCCGCATGGCCAGCTCCACCACGCTGAGGTCGAGAAAGGGCACCCGCGCCTCCACCCCGTGGCCCATGCTGGCCCGGTCGACCCGCTGCAACTCCGTACGGCAGAGGTTGCGGATCCGGTGGAGGAAGAGCCGGCGGGCCCGCTCGGGGCCGATCTGCCGGTACATCGGGTAGCCGCCGAACAGCTCGTCCGAGCCGTCGCCGGTGAGCACCACCTTGATCCCCAGCTCGCGCAGCCGGCGGAAGATCGGCACGGTGACCACCGCGTTGATGATGTCGCCGTACTCGGTCAGCTCGGAGATCCGGATCGCCTCGCGGACCTCGGCCAGCCGGATGTCGCGCGGGCGCAACTCGATGACCTCGTGCGGCACGCCGAGGTCGGCGGCGAGCCGCCGGGCGTACGCCACGTCGGGGCTGTCCGGCACCCCGACCGTCACCGCCACGCAGTCCGGGTGCAGCTCACGGACGTGCAGCAGCGCCAGCGCACTGTCCAGGCCGCCGGAGAGCACCACCCCGACGGTGAGGTCGGTGTCCACCCGCATCCGGATGCTGTCGGCGATCGCGGCCCGGACCAGCAGGGCGGCCTCGTCCGGGTCGTCCACCTCGGGCAGGCCCTCGCCGAGGGTGAGCAGGTCGACGTACGCGGTCAGCTCCACCCGCCCGTCCGGGTCGGCCCAGCCGTGGTGCCCGGGCGGCACCTCGTCGACCGGGGCGCGCACGCCCACCAGCGCCTTGACCTCAGAGGCGACGTGCAGGCAGCCCGGCGTGCGGGCCCAGTAGAGCGGCTTCACCCCGATCGGATCCCGGGCCAGGTAGACCCGGCCGGTGGCGCGTTCGGCGACGGTGAAGGCCCATTCCCCGCGCAGCCGGTACACCGCCCGTTCACCCCAGTGCAGGAACGCCGCGAGCACCACCTCGGTGTCGCTCAGGCTGCGGAACGGGTACCCGAGCCGGGTCAGCTCCGCGCGCAGCTCGTGGTGGTTGAAGACCTCGCCGTTGTAGCAGAGCACGTACCGGCCGTCGGGGGAAGTCCAGGGCTGCACGGCCCGGTCCCGGTCGACGATCCGCAGCCGCCGTACGCCGGCGAGCAGGCCGGACTCCTGCCGGGTCTCGGTGACCTCGCCGCGGGGGGCGAGAACGGCGAGCATGCGGCGGAAGACCGCCGGATCGGCTTCGGGCCCGGCGCTGAGCGCGATGCCGCACATCCGCCTCAGGCCCCCATCTCGGCTTCGTAGGCCGAACGCAGCCGGGCGCGGGCGCCCGGTGCGACGCACACGTGCCAGGCCTGTCCCTCGTCGACCACGTTGATCTCGCCGGCGGCCTGCCGGGCGAGCAGGATCTCGGCCAGCGTGTCCCGGACGCCGAAGCGCGCGAACCAGGCCATCTCCACGTCCACCGCCCAGCCGAGGCAGTGCCCGCTGGGCACCATCGCGGCGTACCCGAGACGGCGCAGCTGGTACTGGTGCTCGGCGCTGCGCACCAGGCTGGTCACCCAGAGCGGCGGGGTGGCCGGCGGGGTGGCCCGGGCCAGCTCGCGGGCCAGGTCGTTGAGGAGTGCCACCACCTCGCGCCGGGCGCGCCGGAACTTCACCCCGGCGGTGCGCGGGGTGGCGTCCGGACGGAGCCGGCGACGGACGGCCCGGACGCCCCGGCCGAGCAGGGTGGCCGGCTGCTCCTGGTAGCGGAAGCGCAGCAGCCCGCGCCGGCGCAGCCACTCCAGGTCGACGAGGTCCGGATGGGTGTGGACCTGTTCGTCGGTGAGGAAGGTGGTGGTGTCGCGCCACCACATCACGTCGATGCGGGAGAGCAGGTAGATCCGGACCAGCGCGGTGAGGTCGCTCGCCGAGGTCCGCTCGTTGGGCTGGTAGCGGGCCATCTCCAGCAGCAGCGTCTCGCGGGCGCCGATGAACCCCTGCGACGTCGCGTCGAGCACCGCGGCGATCGCCGGCTCCCGCAATCGCTGGTCGAGCAGCACCTGGCGGGCGGCGCTGGACGCCGCGTCGGCGAGCGCCCCCACCTCGACCAGCAGTTCCGCGACGGCGTCGCGGTACGCGTCGAGGTCCGGCGGGGCGGTCGGCACCGCGCGGGCCGGGGCCGGCGGGGGCGAGCGGCGCGCCGGGGCGGGCGAGGAGACGGACGGGCCGGGTTGGTGGCCGGAACTTCGGCTGGGCACGCGCATGGTCGGGTCCTCTCCCGGTACGACACGGTGCGGATGAACTCGAAATAGACCGTAAGCACCAGCAACCGGGAAAGTGCGAGCAATCCTCCCATCTACCCCGAAGGGCGACGAGCGGTCGCGGTCCTCCGCTGCACCTCCGCGTACGACGGCAGCGCCGGATCCGGCTCCACCACCCCGGTCCGGACGGCGTCGGCGGTGCGGACGACGGCGGCCAGGGCCGCGCGGAACAACAGCGAGCCGGTGCTGACCCGGGCCACCCCGAGGCGGCCGAGCGCCGCCGGCGACGGCCCGCCGGGCTGGGCCAGGACGTTCAGCGGTGCGTCGAGCGCGTCGGCGAGCCGTCGCACGACGTCCGGGTCGCCGGCTCCCGGGACGAAGACGCCGTCCGCTCCGGCCCGTCGGTAGGCCCGCGCCCGCGGCAGCGCCTGCTCCAGCGGGTCGGGCAGGCCGAGCCACCAGGCGTCGGTGCGGGCGTTGACGAAGAGCCCGGGCACCCGGGCCCGGACCGCTTCGATCTTCGCCACCACCAGCGCGGGATCGGCGAGGCAGCCGTCGGGCCGCCCGTCCTCCAGGTTGATCCCGACCACGCCGAGCGCCGCCAGCTCGGCGGCGTACCCGGCGACGGCCGCCGGGTCGTCGCTGAAGCCGGCCTCGACGTCCACGGTCACCAGCACCGGCAACCGGACCAGCAGCTCGGCGAGGCGGAGGGTCTCCTCGGCGGTGGCGGCCACCCCGTCCGGCCGGCCGGCGGCCGCGGCCACGCCGAGGCTGGTGGTGCCCACCGCCGGATAGCCGGCGGCGGCCAGGGCGGCGCCGGAGGCATGATCCCAGGCGTTGGGCAGCACCAGCGGCCGACCGGGGCGGTGCAGGGCGTGGAAGGCGGCGCGGGGGTCGCTCATCGGGGCACCGCCGGGCGGGTGCGCGGCACGCGTGCTGCGCCGTCCGATCGGGTCGCCGCCCGGCGTTCGCGCAGCACGTCCAGCACGCCGGTGGCCAGGGCCAGCGCGTGCCGTTCGCCCGGGCAGCCGTGCGGGCCGGCGCCGAAGGTCAGCACCGACCGGCCCGGCAGGAACCGGTCCGGCGCGCTGACCAGTGCAGGGTCCCGGTTCGCCGCGTCGAAGCGCAACACCAGCTCCGCGCCGGGCGCGACCGACTGCCCGCCCACCCGGCTCGCGCGGGCCGCGATCCGGCGGGTGCCGCGTACCGGCGGGTCGAGGCGCAACACCTCGGCCAGCAGCGCCGCGGTGGGCACCGACCGTTCTGCCGCCGGGGCGTACCGGGCGGCGGTGCCGATCAGCGCGGCGGTGGCGTCGCACGCCTGCACCAGCAGCCCGATCCGGTTGGCCGTCGCCTCGGGCGGCTCCGCCGGGGACATCGCCACCAGCGCCGCCACCGCGCGGTCCGCGCGGCGCACCGCGACCGGCCCGGCGCCGGGCTGGTAGGCGGCGGCCACCAGGGCCACCGCCGCCACCGCCGCCGCCGGATCGGCCAGGTCGAGTCGGGCCGCCAGCACCCGCACCGGTACGCCCCGAGCCGGCCCCGCCGACCCGGCGAGCGGATCGCGGTCGAGTTGCTCGGCGGTCAGCCGGGCGGCGTCGCGCCGCAGCCCGTCCGGCGGGCAGCCGGCGAGCGCGGCCACGGCGGCGGCCCGCCGGGCGGGATGCCGGTCCGGGCCGCTGAACCGGGCGACGGTGCCGCGCAGCCAGGCGAGGGTGCCGGGCGGTCCCGGCGCCGCCTCGGGCACCCGGAAGTTCGCATCGGTGAGCACCGCACGCACGTCCGCGTGCCGGGTCACCCACCAGACGCCACCGTCGAGGATCGGCGGACCGCAGGCCGGGGTGTCGGAGCCGGGCGGGATCAGGAGCCTCGGGTCGCTCATCCCCCGACGCTAGGGCCCGATCGCTTCGGCGCCGGCCGAAACGTGCAGGCCGCCAGCCCCGTCGGTCCAGGGCTCGTCGCGACCGCCCGGCTCAGGGCGGCGCTGGTCAGGCGCGTCCGCCAGTACCGCCGTCACGGCGGGGCGGCAGCAGGTCGACGGCGTCGATCCCCAGCGCCTCGGGCAGTGCCGCCACGCCGGCCGGGGTGACCCGCACGCTGCGCCCGGTGCCGGGCATCGTCCAGCCCAGCTCGGCGAAACGGCGGCACAGCGCGGCGCCGAGCGCGCCGGCCAGGTGGGGCCGGCGCTCCGTCCAGTCCAGGCAGTCCCGCAGCAGAGGCCGCCGGCCGGCGGGCAGCGGCGCGACGCCGAGGTCGGTCAGCCAGTCCCGGCCGGCCGGGGTCACCGCCAGACCGTCGGTGGCGTCGAGCAGACCGCGGGTCAGCAGGGCGTCGCGCAGCCGGACGCCGAGCCGCCCGGCAAGGTGGTCGTAGCAGGTCCGGGCGTGGGCCAGCGCGGCGTCGGCGGTGGCCGCGCGCAGCGATCCGGCCGGACGCGGCGCCGGTGACACGTGCCCGGCCAGGTCCTCGATCAGCTGCGCCACGGCCGGGCCCGCCAGCCGCAGGTAGCGGTGCCGCCCCTGGCGTTCCTCCACCAGCAGGCCGCCCCGGACCAGCCGGGTGAGGTGTTCGCTGGCGGTGGAGGGGGCCACCCGGGCAGCGCGCGCCAGCTCGCCGGCGGTCCACGCCCGCCCGTCGAGCAGAGCCAGGCAGATGCCGGCCCGGGTGTCGTCGGCGAGCAGGGCGGCGAGGTCGGCGAGGCGGCGGCCGTCGATGGGCGCTGCGGTCATCCGCCGATGGTGCCACGGCGACGGTGCGGCGGGCATCGACCGGTGCCGACACCTTTACAACGTTGTATTCATCGTTGTAGAACTGGACGGAACGACGCACCGCCCACCCTTCATCCCACCCGAGGCAGGTCTGATGGGTCACCTTCGCCGCGGCGGCGCGCTCGCCGCCGTACTCGGTCTGCTCCTGGCGGCACCCGCCGCGCCGGTCGCTGCCGGTCCCGGCGCCCCCGACCGCTACCGCAACCCGATCTCCGCCGAATTCGCCGACACCTTCGCCGACCCGGTCGTCGTCCGCGGCGACGACGGATTCTGGTACGCCTACGGCACCACCGACCCGCTGCGCGAGGGCGAGAAGGTGTTCCACCGGGTGCCCACCGCCCGCTCCGCCGACCTGGTCGACTGGACCTACCTCGGCGACGCCTTCGGCCCCGACCAGCGCCCGCCGTACGCCACGGCCGACGCCGCCTTCTGGGCTCCCGACGTACGCCGGATCGGCGACCGGTGGGTCATGTACGTGACCGTCACCGACACCACCGTCTCCCCCGACGGCGGCGACTTCGCCGTCGGCGCGGCGACCGCCCCCACCCCGACCGGGCCGTGGACCTTCGCCGACCAGCCCGTGGTGGCGCCCCGTCCGGGTGGCGGCGGTGGCTGGCTCTGGACCATCGACCCGTCGGAGTTCACCGACGTCGACGGCAGGCACTACCTCTACTACGGCAGCTACTACGGCGGCATCTCGGTCACCGAGCTCTCCGCCGACGGGCTGCGCGCGGTCGGCTCGCCCACCCTGGTCGCCATCGACAACAAGTTCGAGGGCAGCTACGTGCTGCGCCACGACGGCTGGTACTACCTCTTCGCCTCCACCGCAAACTGCTGCGCCGGCCCGGCCACCGGATACTCCGTCCAGGTGGGACGCGCGGCGAGCCCACGCGGGCCGTTCGTCGACCGCGACGGCATCCCGCTGACCGCCTCCCGGGCCGGTGGCACGCCGGTGCTCACCCAGAACGGCAACCGCTGGATCGGCACCGGGCACAACGGCTTCCTGACCGACCTGTCTGGGCAGGACTGGATCGTCTACCACGCCATCGACCGGGCCGACCCGTACCTGGACGAGCCGTTCGGCGTCAACGAGCGGCCGATGCTGATCGACCGCCTCGACTGGATCGACGGCTGGCCCCGGGTCAACGCCGGCGCCGGCCCCTCCGACGGCGACCGTCGCGCGCCGGTGACCACCGCCCGCCTCGACGCCCGCTTCGACTCCCCCACCCTGACCGGCTGGACCGGCACCGGCCCGTGGCGGGTCACCGACGGCCGCCTCACCGGCACCGGCGCGCTGACCAGCCGTACGGTGACCGGCGGCGACGTGCGTGCCGAGGCCGACCTGCGGCTCACCGACGCGGACACGGCCGGGCTGACCCTGGACCGGGTCGAGGTGAGCGTCGACACCGCCGCCGGCCGCCTCGTCGCCCGGGAGGCGGGCGGCCGGACGGCGAGCGCGCCCCTGCCCGCCGGCTTCGACCCCGCCAACCGGCACCACCTGGCCGTCGAGGTACGCGGCCGGCAGCTCGTCGCCGAGCTGAGCCCGGCCCGGCTCGGCGACCAGCTCGCCGTGGTGTCGCTGCGACTGACCCGCCCGGCGGTCGGCCGGCTCACCCTCGTCGCCAGCGGCGGCGCGGCGGAGTTCGACAACGTCAGCGTGGCCCGGCTGCACCGGCCGGCCCCCCGTGCCGTGCCGGAGCCCCGCGCCGGCGGGCTGCTGCCGGCGTACTCCGACGAGTTCGCCGACGGCCTCGACCCGGCCTGGCGCTGGGTCCGCGAGGACCCGGCCGCCACCGTCTCGGGCGGGGCGCTGCGCTGGCCGGTGCAGGCCGCGGACCTCACCGGCACCGGCAACACCGCCGGGGTGCTGCTGCGCGACGCGCCGGCCGGGGACTACGTGGTCGAGACGAAGGTGACCCTCGACCTGGGCGAGGAGACGGTCCGCAACTACCAGCAGGCCGGCCTGGTCGCGTACGTCGACGACGACCGGTTCGCCCGGCTGTCCCAGGTGGCGATCTGGAACACCCGGCAGGTCGAGTACGGCTACGAGCTGCCCTTCGCCGGCCGGCCCGTGTACGGCGGGAACATCGTCGGCACCCCGGCCACCACCACCTGGCTGCGCCTGGCCCACCGGGTCGACCCGGCCACCGGCGAGCACGAGTTCCGGGCCGGGTCCAGCCGGGACGGGACGCGCTGGACGTGGGGTGGGGTGTGGACCTTCCCCGCCGACACCACCCCCCGGATCGGCCTGGTGGCGCACGGCGGGGCCGAGCCGCCGGTGACCGCCGTGTTCGACTACGTCCGCTTCCACCGCTGACCGACGACCGGCCGCCCGCCCGAGCTGGGGCGGGCGGCCGGGTCGCTCACCGGCGGCGCCCGCCCAACGGGTCGACCGTGCGGGTGTCGCCGTCGTAGCTGCGGGCCGCCACGAACTCGCCCGTCGGCCGGTCCACGCCGGCCAGCGCCCGGGCCAGCCGCCGGTCGTGGTCGCGGAAGCGCAGCGCCAGGCTCAGATGCGGGACCCACCGGCCGGGGGCGTGCCACGGGTGCTGCCCGTCGGCGTCGGCCAGCACGTCCCAGACCGCCGCGTGCAGGGCGGTCAGCTCCGGGCTGGGGCGCAGCAGCCACACCAGCGGGGCGCTGCCGTCGAGCACCTCGATCCGGTCGAGGCGTACCGGCAGGGGCAGAGCGGCGTCGACGAGGTCACCCAGGCGTTCGGCGGCGCCCGGCGGGAACGCCTCGACCGACGCCAGGGTCAGATGCGGGCGGTTGCTGGGGTGGGTGTTCCGGGCCAGGCTGGGCAGCCCGGCGGCGGCGAGCCGGTCCCAGGCGGCGCGTACCGCCTGCTCCAGCGGCGGGGAGCAGAGCAGTTCGACGGTACGCACGCCCGTCAGGCTAGTGGGCGTGTGGCGACCCCGGCGGTGGGGAACCCGACCGGAATGAGCGCGCTGACCGAGACCGACGAACGACACCTGCGCCGGGCGATCGCGCTGGCCGACACGGCCCGGGCGGCCGGGGACGGCCCGTTCGGGTCGCTGCTGGTCTCCGCCGACGGGCGGGTGCTGGCCGAGGAGGTCAACACCGAGCGGACCGACGACGACATCACCGCGCACCCGGAGCTGAAGCTGGCCCGCTGGGCGGCCCGGCGGCTCGACGCCGACGAGGCGGGCCGCGCCACCATGTACACCAGCTGCCAGCCGTGCGGGATGTGCACCACCGCCATCGAGCGCTCCGGCCTGGGCCGGGTGGTCTACGCGCTCAGCGCCGAGCAGCTGGCCGGGCTGCGAGCGCCGGAGGCGGCGCCGCCGGTGGCGTACGCCGGGCCGGCGCTGTTCGACGAGGCGCGGGCGGCGGTCCAGGCGGCCTAGAGCCAGCCCGCCTCGCGGGCGATCCGCACCGCCTCGGCCCGGTCGGGCGCGCCGAGCTTCTGCACGCTCGCCGAGAGGTGGTTGCGGACCGTCCCGGGGGCCAACCCGGTGCGCCGGGCGATCACCGCGACCGGGGCGCCGTACTCGGCCAGGCGCAGCGTCTCCAGCTCCCGAGGAGTCAACGGGCAGGGTGGGAGGGTGAGCGCGTCGGCGGCCAGCGCCGGGTCGACGTACCGGGAGCCGGCGTGGACCCGGCGGATCACGTCGGCGAGCGCCCCACCGGGAGCGCCCTTGGCCAGGAAGCCGCGGGCTCCGGCGGTGAGCGCCTGCCGCAGGTGGCCGGGGCGGCCGTGGCCGGTGAGGATCACCACCGCGCACGAGGGCAGCGCGCGCCCCAGCTCCGCCGCCAGCTCGATCCCGCCCGGCGGCGGCATCTCCAGGTCGACCACGGCGACGTCGGGCCGGTGCGCCCGCGCCGCGTCGAGCGCGCTGCGCCCGTCGCCGGCCTGCGCCACCACATCGAGGTCGTCCTCCAGGCCGAGCAGGGCGGCGAGCGCCTGCCGGATCAGTTCCTCGTCGTCGGCGAGCAGCACGCGGATCACGGGGCCACCGGCACGGTCGCCTCGACGGTGAAGACGCCGCCCGCCCGGCGGGTGCGCAGGGCGCCACCGGCCGCCGCCAGCCGCTCGGTCAGGCCGCGCAGCCCGTGGCTGTGCCGGTCCGGCCCGGCGTCGTCGCCGACCCCGTCGTTGCGCACCGTCATCGTGGCCACGTCGCCCTCCCGGGTGATCTCGATCCGGCACCAGCCGGCCCGGCTGTGCCGCAGCACGTTGGTGCCCGCCTCGCGCAGCACCGCCGCCAGCTCGGCGGCGACGCCGGCCGGCAGGTCGCCGGGGGGCGGTACGACCTCGCACCGCACCCCGCAGGAGCGCAGCACCTCCGCCACCGCGGCGAGCTGTTCGGCGAGGTCGACCGTCCGGTAGCCGTGTACCGCCGCGCGGACCCGGTGCAGCGCCGAGCCGGCGAGCCGCTGCACCTCGGCCGCCTCCCGGCCGGCCCGGCCGGCGTCGACGGGGGCGAGCCGGGCCGCCAGTTCGGCCTTGAGCGCGATGACCGTCAGGTCGTGCCCGAGCAGGTCGTGCACGTCCCGGGCGAAGCGCAGCCGCTCCTCGGCGGCGGCCAGCCGGGCCTGGGCGGCCTGCCCCTGCCGGGCCTCGACGAGCAGGTCCCAGAACCAGACCTGCACCCGGTTGACCAGGGCGGTACCACCGCCGACGAGGCCGGTGACGACCAGCGTGGAGCCGAGGGCGCCGCCGGTCCAGGCGGCCACCGCCAGGGCGACCGCCACCGTCGACGCGGCGGCGGCCAGCGCGGCGACCGGCCGCAGCAGCAGCGGGGTCATGCCGATCAGCGAGGCGCCGAGCCAGGCCCAGGTCGGCCAGGCGCCGGCCGCCACCGGGCCGACCAGGGGGACGCTGAGCACCGCGACGACGACGAACGCCACCGCGGACCGGCGTCGCCGCCGCGGGGTCAGCCACGGCGTGACCGCCACGTGCAGCACCGCGGTCTGCGCGACGGCGAACGCGACCACCCCGACCGCGCCGCAGGCCAGCCGGACCGGGTCGGGCTCCCGGGCCAGGCCGATCCCGGGCAGCAGCAGGCTGGTCCAGAGGCTGGTGGCCAGCGAGCCGAGGGTCACCACGCGGGCCCGGCGCAGCCGCCGGTCCGTCACCGCCGTGCCGACCGTCATGTCCGCCGATCCTAGGGCGTGTCTCCCGGATCTCGTCGAGCCGAGACGAGGCCCAGGCGGCGATCCGGCAAGGCGGCGGTTCGTTCGGATACCGGTGTCGTATCCGAACGAACCGCCAACGCCGCCGGGCGGCGTCTGGGTCCGTCGCAGGCCGGCGAAGATCCGGGAGACCCGCCCTGGGCCCGACCGGTCCCGGCCACCCCTGCGGAACGTCACGGTCCGGCCGTGCGCCCCGCACGGTTCTCCCGTGCCGATCAACCCTGTCGCCCGGGCGCCGGTCGGCGGCAGGGTCGAGGCATGACCGAGACGCTCGCCGTACCCTCGTCCCCGCCGACCCCCGCGGACCGCCCCGGCCGCCGCCTGCTGCGGCACCTGGCCGAGATGACCGTCGCCATGGTGGTCGGGATGCTGCTGCTCGGGCCGCTCTGGCGCACGGCCGGCGCGGCGCTGGGCCTCGCCGGCACGCTGGCCCGGCCGGAGGTCGCCGCCCTGGTGATGGCGACCAACATGTCGATCGCGATGGCCGCGTGGATGTGGCACCGGGGCCACCCGCTGCGCGCCACCGCCGAGATGGTCGCCGCGATGTACCTGCCGTTCCTGCTGCTGCTGGTGCCCTTCGCCGCCGGGCTCGTCGACGGGCACGCCCTGATGCTCGGCGGGCACCTGCTGATGCTCCCGGCGATGGTGCTGGTGGCGCTGCGCCACCGGCACGCGCACCCGGCGCCGGCGCCCCGGCACCCGGTGGCCGCCGCGCTGGCGCGGCGCTGGCCGACCTGGCTGGCCCTGCTGATGACGATCGACAACTGGGTCTCCCCCACGGTCCCGCCGCCGGTGCTGCTGCTCGTGCTGCCGGCCGGCTACCTGCTGATCGGCACCGCCCGCCGGCAGTGGCGCACCCCGGGCCTGCTGCCGGTGCAGCTGGCCGGCCTGGCCGGCTGGACCGCGCTGGCCGGCCTGGCGGCGGTCGCGGGCGACGGCCCGGCGCGCTGGCTGGTGGCCGCCGGCTGGCTCGGGCACGCGGTCTGGGACGTCGTGCACCACCGCACCGGCCGGGTGGTGCCGCGCGGGTACGCCGAGTGGTGCGCCGTCCTCGACACCGCCGTCGGGCTCACCGTCGTGCTCGCCATCCTCCGTTGAGGGTGGCTTGCGCGACGGTTGTGCCGGTCGGCGGAGCGGACCGGGGCGGGTGATGAAAAGCTTTGCCCATGAGTTCCGCACCCGCACCGACCGATTCCACCACCACCGGCAGTACCGACGAGGCGATCGCCTTCGCGGATCTCGGGCTGCGCGCCGAACTGCTCGGCGCGCTCTCGGCCCTCGGCTACGAGGAGCCGACCCCGATCCAGCGCGAGGCGATCCCTCCGCTGCTGGCCGGCCAGGACCTGCTCGGCCAGGCGGCCACCGGTACGGGCAAGACGGCCGCGTTCGCACTCCCGCTGCTGCAGCGGATGCCGGACGGGCGCCGCGGCGGGGACCCGGTGTCGCTGGTGCTGGTGCCCACCCGCGAGCTGGCGGTGCAGGTGTCGGAGGCGTTCCACCGCTACGGCAAGGACCTGGGCACCCGGGTGCTGCCGATCTACGGCGGCCAGCCGATCGGCCGGCAGCTGCGGGCGCTGGACGCCGGCGTGGACGTGGTGGTGGCCACCCCCGGCCGGGCCCTGGACCACATCGCCCGGGGCACGCTGCGCCTGGGTGAGCTGGCCACGGTGGTGCTGGACGAGGCGGACGAGATGCTCGACATGGGCTTCGCCGAGGACATCGAGGCGATCCTGGAGCACGCGCCGGAGCAGCGGCAGACGGTGCTCTTCTCGGCGACCATGCCGTCGCGGATCGACGGGATGGCCCGCCAGCACCTGACCGACCCGGTGCGCATCCAGATCGGCCGGGAGCAGCCGGTCGCCGGCGAGGCGCCCCGGGTGCGGCAGAGCGCGTACATCGTCGCCCGGGGGCACAAGCCGGCCGCGCTGGGCCGGGTGCTGGACGTGGAGTCCCCCACCGCCGCGATCGTCTTCTGCCGCAGCCGGGAGGAGGTGGACCGGCTCACCGAGACGATGAACGGCCGGGGCTACCGGGCCGAGGCGCTGCACGGCGGGATGAGCCAGGAGCAGCGCGACCGGGTGATGGGCCGACTGCGGTCGAGCACCGCCGACCTGCTGGTCGCCACCGACGTGGCCGCCCGCGGTCTGGACGTGGAGCAGCTCACCCACGTGGTCAACTACGACGTGCCGTCGGCGCCGGAGTCGTACGTGCACCGGATCGGCCGGGTGGGCCGGGCCGGGCGGGAGGGCGTGGCGATCACCCTCGCCGAGCCGCGCGAGCACCGGATGCTCAAGACCATCGAGCGGGTCACCGGGCAGCGGATCACCATCGACAAGATCCCGACGGTGGCCGACCTGCGGACCCGCCGGCTGGAGCTGACCCAGGCCGCGCTGCGCGAGTCGCTGCTGGAGGACGACCTGGACCCGTTCCGGGTGATCGTGGAGACGCTCAGCGACGAGTTCGACCTGATGGAGGTCGCGCTGGCGGCGGTGAAGCTGGCCCACGAGGCGGCCGGGCCGACCAGCGAGGACGAGGAGGAGATCCCGCAGGTCGCGGTCCGGGCGCCCCGGGAGGGCCGGCCGGAGACCGGGGGCCGGGGCGAGCGGCGGGGCGGGGCCCGGCCGCGTTCCACCGGCACCACGCAGGTCTTCATCGGGCTGGGCCGGCGGGCCGGCGTCCGGCCGCAGGACCTGGTCGGGGCGATCACCGGGGAGACCGGGCTGAACGGACGGGACATCGGTTCGATCGAGATCGCGGACCGGTTCTCGCTGGTGGAGATCCCGGTCGGCGTCGCCGACGAGGTGATCGCGGGGCTGCGCGGCAGCACCATCAAGGGCCGCAAGGCCACCGTACGGCGGGATCGGGACGGCGGTGAGGGCGGCGGCGAGCGCCGCTTCGACGGCGGTGACCGGCGCGAGCGCCGCGACCGGGACTTCGGCGGTGACCGCCGCCGCGACCGCCCCTGAGGTACGACGAGGCCCCCGGTCGGTCGGACCGGGGGCCTCGTCGTGTTCCGCCGCCTAGGGGGCGCCGGTCAGGCGGCGGCGAGCGACGGGTTGGTGAGGGTGTCGGCGTCGGCCGGGCGCAGCGCCAGGGCGAGCACGTCGGCGACGTCGGCGAGGGTGTGCACGGTCAGCGCCTCGCGGACCTCGGCGGGCAGGTCGTCCAGGTCCGGTTCGTTGCGGGCCGGGATGATGACCTCGGTCAGGCCGGCCCGGTGGGCGGCGAGCAGCTTCTGCTTCACCCCGCCGATGGGCAGCACCCGGCCGGAGAGGGTCACCTCGCCGGTCATCCCGAACTCCGGCCGCACCGGCCGGCCGGTCACCAGGGACGCCAGCGCGGTGACCATGGTGATGCCGGCGCTGGGGCCGTCCTTGGGCACGGCGCCCGCCGGGAAGTGAACGTGGATCCGGCGCGCGGCGAGGGCGTTCGGGTCGATGCCGAGCCGGCGCCCGTTGGAGCGCAGGTACGACAGCGCGATGTGCGCGGACTCCTTCATCACGTCGCCGAGCTGGCCGGTGAGGGTCAGCCCAGGCTCGCCCTCCATGCTGGTCGCCTCGATGAAGAGCACGTCCCCGCCCGCGCCGGTGACAGCAAGGCCGGTGGCCACGCCGGGCACCGCGGTCCGCTCGGCCGACTCCGGGGTGAACTTCGGCCGGCCCAGGTAGCGGGCCAGGTTGCCGGTGTCCACCCGGACCGGGGCCGGGTCGCCTGCCAGCTCGACGGCGACCTTGCGCAGGATCTTCGCCAGGGCGCGTTCGAGCTGCCGCACGCCGGCCTCCCGGGTGTACTCCCCCGCGATCCGCGCGAGGGCCTCGTCGGCCACGCTGACCTCGTCGGCGGTCAGGCCGGCCCGCTCCCGCTGCCGGGGCAGCAGGTGGTTCCGGGCGATGGCCACCTTCTCGTCCTCGGTGTAGCCGTCCAGGGTGACCAGCTCCATCCGGTCCAGCAGCGGGCCGGGGATGGTCTCCACCACGTTGGCGGTGGCCAGGAAGAGCACGTCGGACAGGTCGAGGTCGACCTCCAGGTAGTGGTCCCGGAAAGTGTGGTTCTGCGCCGGGTCGAGCACCTCCAGCAGGGCGGCGGCCGGGTCGCCGGCGTAGCCGGCGGTCAGCTTGTCCACCTCGTCGAGGAGCACGACCGGGTTCATCGAGCCGGCCTCCCGCAGCGCGCGGACGATCCGGCCGGGCAGCGCGCCGACGTAGGTGCGCCGGTGACCGCGGATCTCCGCCTCGTCGCGGACGCCGCCGAGCGACACCCGGACGAAGTTGCGCCCGAGCGCCCGGGCGATCGACTCGCCGAGGCTGGTCTTGCCGACGCCGGGCGGGCCGGCCAGGGCGAGAACCGCGCCGGAGCCGCGACCGCCGACCACGCCGAGGTTGCGCTCGGCCCGCCGGTTGCGCACCGCCAGGTACTCCAGGATGCGGTCCTTCACGTCGGCCAGGCCGGCGTGGTCGGCGTCGAGCACCGCGCGGGCCGCGGCCAGGTCGGTGTTGTCCTGGGTACGCGTGCTCCACGGCATCTCCAGCACGGTGTCCAGCCAGGTCCGGATCCAGCCCGCCTCCGGGGAGGCGTCACTGGCCCGCTCCAGCTTGCCGACCTCGCGCAGCGCCGCCTCGCGGACCTTCTCGGGCAGCTCGGCGGCCTCGACCCGGGCCCGGTAGTCGGCGGAGCCGTCGGGCTCGTCCTCGCCGAGTTCCTTACGGATGGCGGCGAGCTGCTGGCGGAGCAGGAACTCCCGCTGGGACTTCTCCAGCCCCTCGCGGACGTCGCTGTTGATCCGCTCGGTGACCTCCTGCTCGGCGAGGTGGTCCTTCACCCAGCCGACGAGCAGTTCCAGCCGGGCGACGACGTCCGGCGCGGCGAGCAGTTCGGTCTTCTGCGCCAGGGTGAGCCAGGGCGCGTAGCCGGCCGCGTCGGCCAGCTCGGAGACGTCGGTCATCCGCTCCATGGCGTCGATGACCTGCCAGGCGCCGCGCTGCTGCAGGACCGAGGTCATCAGCGCGCGGTACTCGCGGGCGAGTTCCCGGGCCCGGCCCGCCGGGGCGGGTTCGTCGAGTCGGGTCGCCTCGACCCAGAGGGCGGCGCCGGGTCCGGGCACGCCGGAGCCGATGCGGGCCCGGGCGAGGCCGCGGATCACGGCGGCGGGCTCGCCGTCGGGCAGCCGGCCCACCTTCTCGATGGTGGCGATCGTGCCGATGGAGCCGTACTCGCCGTCGATGCGGGGCACCGCGAGGAGCTGCTTGTCGCCGGTGGCCCGGGCCGCGTCGACCGCCGCCTGGGTGGTGGGGTCGAGGGTCACCGGGATGACCATGCCGGGCAGCAGGACGGCGTCGGTGAGGGGAAGTACCGGAAGAGTTGCCATCGAACACCTGCTATCGCGTTGAGTTGAGCGTGTCAGGCTCAAGTCACAAAGCGTTCCCCTTGTTCCTGGGTGTGACCCAGGCCACCGCCACCACGTCGGGTGCGACGGGCCGGGAGCAGGTCCCGGGGCCGCCCACCGGCCAGGGCGACGGCCACCGGGATGGCGAGTCCGGTCAGTGCCAGTGCGGCCACCGTCGGCGCGGGCAGGCCGAACAGCAGCGCGGCGACGGTCAGGCCGGCGAGTACGGCGAGCTTGCGCCGGGCGTCGGGGACGGAGACGGGCGACACGGGTGCCTCCTTCGGGCGGGCGTCCGGCGCGGGCGGGCCGCGCCCGCGCCGGACGGGTCAGAGCAGGACGAGCAGGGCGGCGCCGACCGCCGCCGCGGGAATCGTGGTGATCACGGTCGCCAGGGCGGCCGAGTGTCGGCGCAGTGCGGCCAGCGGGATCAGGGCGTCGCCGTCCTGGCTGATCGCGTTCGCCACCAGGGTCGGCAGCGGCAGCCCGCCGCTGACGTACAGGCCGGTGAAGACGATCTGCACGGCGCACCCCGGGATGAGCCCGATGGCCGCGCCGACCAGCACGCCGAGCAGGCCGGTCAGCGCCAGTTGTGAGCCGTCGAACCCGGTCGCGGTGGTGACCACCTGCCAGCCGAGGTACGCCACGGCCACCCAGACGGTGACGAAGGACGCCTCGTGCGCGCTGTGCCGCAACGTCTCGCGCAGGGACCGCGGGAACGCCGTCTCCAGGCTGTCGTCGGCCAGCCGTCCCCGGCCGGCGGCGAAGATCAGCACCGCGACCAGCGTGCCGAGCACCCCCAGCGCGAGGTACGGGTCGACCCCGCCGAGCGCGCGGGTCAGCACGGTCGGGTCGACCATCTGGAAGACCACGGGCACCGACACCGCGAACGCCGGCGTGGTCAGCCCCCAGAACGCGGGGGCCGGGTCGCGTCGCCGCAGCCCGTCGAGCAGACCCGCCCGGCCGCCGCCCGGAGCGCCCGACCCCGGACCGGCGCGGCCACCCGGACCGCCCAGCGCCGCCGGAGCCGGACCGGTCGGGGCCGCCGGGTTCCCGCCGGTGGCCAGGGCCGTCACCGCGCCGCCGGACGCGGTGGCCAGGGCGGGGACGGGACCGACGGTCCGGGCCGGGGCGGCGGTGGCCCGGGCGCGGCGGCGGGCCGGGTCGATGCCGAGCGCGTCGACGACGTACCCGGTGACCAGCCCCACCGCGAAGAGCAGCGCGTGGATCTGGAGCGCGAAGAGCGGGTTCCAGGCCAGCACCACCCAGGACGAGTCGCCCATGGTGGCGGCCAGCGCGGCCACCACGGTGCCGAAGGAGACCTTGCCGCGGGCGTAGAGCGGCATCAGCACGATCGCACCGCCGCACCCGGGGCTGACCCCGAGCAGCGCGCCGACCAGCGGGCCGAGCCGGGGACGCCGGGTCAGGCCGTCGGTGACCCGGTCACCGTGCCGCCAGCGCAGCCAGCCGAAGAACGCCACCATCACGGCGACGTAGACACCCACCTGCATGAAGGCGTCCGCCAACGGACGCAGCACGAGTTCGGTCACAGCGCACCTCCTGCGCGTACGGGTGCCGCCGGGCCGTCCACGCGGGGACGGCCCGGCGCGGCGACCTCAGGTGATCTTGCTCTTGACCTTGTTGACCATGCCGCCGGCGACACCCGGGTTGGTGCCGTACAGGCGCGGGTCGCCCGGTGCCAGCACCGGCTCGGGGGCGTGCGCCCGCGGGCTGTGGTCGTAGCGGAACTCGCCCTTGCCGTCCGGGGTCGGGCCGGAGGCCCACCGCCCCTGCGCGGCGTCGTTGCCCGGGGAGAAGTCCAGGTAGGTGTAGCTGAACTGCTCGGTGAACTCCTTGGAGTCCGGGAAGGCGTCCGGCACCGGCATCTCCTCCAGCCCGTCCTCCTTGAGCTGCTCGATCGCCGCCATCCACATGTTCTGGTGCATGGTGTCCCGGGCCAGCAGGAAGCGCAGCATCTGCTTGACGCCCGGATCGTCGGTCATGTGGAACAGCCGGGAGACCTGGAGCCGGCCCTGCGCCTCGGCGGTGACGTTGAGCTGGAAGTCGGCCATCAGGTTGCCGCTGGCGGTGATGAAGGCCGCGTTCCACGGCACGCCGTTGCTGTCCGTCGGCAGCGCTCCGCCGCCGCCGTGGATGAAGTGCGCCGGGTTCGACCCGCCGTAGATCGCCCCGACCATCGGGTTGTCGTCGGCGGCCTCCTGCAACGACAGGGGCGCGTTCTCCAGCAGCCGGGTGATCATGGTGGAGATCATCTCGACGTGGCCCATCTCCTCGGTGCCGACGTCGAGCAGCAGGTCCTTGTACTTGCCGGGCAGCCGGCAGTTCCAGCCCTGGTAGAGGTACTGGTTGGCGACCGTCATCTCGCCCCACTTGCCGCCCAGGATCTCCTGGAGGCGGCGGGCGAACGCGGCGTCGGGGCCGTCCGGCTTGGCCTCGAACTGCAGGTCCTTGATGTGGCTGAACATTTCTCCTCCTCGGTGTCGGGGGTGACACCGAGCAGGGTTCCCACCGCGCCGACCCGTCGGGGCCATCCGGCGGCCCCGACGGGTCAACCCGGTCGGCGCTGGTCGCCGGGCAGCAGCACCTCCACGGCCACCCCGCGCGGACGCAGCCGGTGCGCCCGCACCGTGCCGCCGTCGGTGGCGACCAGCTGACGGGTGATCCACAGGCCGAGTCCGTGCATCCCGCCGCCCGGGACGGGCCGGCGCAGCGCCTCGGCGAGGCCGTCGGCGGACCGGCCCTGGTCGGTGACAAGGATGCTCAGCCCGGCCGGACGTACCGCGGCGTAGAGCCCGACCTCGCCGTCGGCCGGTCCGTGCCGCAGCGCGTTCTGCACCAGGTTCACCAGCACCTGCCGGGTCCGCCGGGCCGGCACCGGGCACCGACCGGCCCGCGAGGTGACCCGGGCGCGCAGCCGGTGCGGAGGGACCAGGGCGGCCACCACGGGGAGGAGGTCGGCCAGCGGTGCGGCCGGTTCCGGGCGGACGGCCCGGCTCAGCGCCCCACCGCCGGCGGTCACCTCGCGCAGCAACCCGTCGAGGTGGGCGGCCTGCTGGCGGGCCAGCTCGCTGATCGCCCGGCGCTCCTCGGCGGTCAGCCCGCCCCGGTCCTCGGCGAGCGCCCGGGTCAGCGAGGCCAGCGAGCTGACCGGGGTCCGCAACTCGTGGCACAGCACCCGCAGCACCAGCCCCGGGTCGTCCGGTGCGCCGGGGGGTTCCCCGGGGTCCAGGCCATCGGGCCGCCACCGCCGCACCATCGCCGTCGATCCGCGTCGCGCGCGCATCTCGCCCAACTCCCCTCTATCCGTACAAATCCGCATGATCCGTACCCGTTCGGGAAGGAAACAGGCATGCTCGACGCCCCCATTCGGCTCGTCGTCGTGGACGACCATCCCCTCTTCGTACGGGGGCTGGAACTGCTGCTGCCCGCCACCACCGACGGGCGGGCCCGGGTGGTCGACTCCACCGGTGACGCCTCCGCCGCCGCCTCGCTGGTGGGCCGTACGCAGCCCGATCTCGCCCTGGTCGACCTGCACATGCCGCCGCCCGGCGGGATCCGCGCCATCGCCGCCATCCGCCGCACCACCCCCCGGGTACGGGTGGTGGCGATGTCCGGCGGGGAGGACCCGGCGCCCGCGCTCGAGGCCCTGCGCGCCGGGGCCGAGGGGTTCCTGCCCAAGAGCAGCGAGCCGGAGGAACTGCTTCCGCCGATCATGGCCATTCTCGACGGCTGGGCCGTGCTGCCCGGCACACTGCTGCGCGGGCTGCTCCGGCCGGTGCGCACCGGCTCGGTCGATCTCGACGACGAGGAACGGCGGCTGCTGAAGGCGATCGCGAGCGGCCACAGCACCGTGGAGATCGCCGAGCAGTTGCACGTCTCGGAACGGACGGTGAAGCGGATGACCGCGGCGCTGCTGCGCAAGCTGCGGGTGTCCAGCCGGGCCGAGGCCGCCGCCCTGGCCGGGCACGCCGGACTGCTCGGCGACTGACGCCAGCCGCCATTGGCCCGCGCGGATTTTCCACGATTGGCGCGACTCGTCAAATGAAAGGCGCGCATATTGTTGCGGATTTGGCGGCCGATAGGTCAAACTCTTGACCACACCCCGCCCGACACAGGGAGCAATGGCGATGGCAAGGAAAGTAATCACCGTTCTGACCGACGACCTCGACGGCGGAAAGGCCGATCGGACCGTCGAGTTCAGCCTGGACGGGGTGGCGTACACCATCGACCTCTCCGACGAGAACGCCGGGGTCCTGCGCAAGGCGCTCGACCCGTACATCGGCGCTGGCAGGCGGATGGGGCGGGGCAACGTGGAGGCGGGCCGCCCGGCCCGGCGCCCGGCCCGTGCCGGGGTCTCGGGAATGGACCGCGAGCAGAACCGGGCCATCCGGGAATGGGCCACCAAGAACGGCTACGAGATTTCCGAGCGGGGGCGGATCCCGGTCAACGTCGTGGAGGCGTGGAAGAACCGCTGACCGGCGCCGCCGGAGCATCACGATGCGCCGCGCCGGGGTCACGCTGAGAAATCAGTGAGGGCCCCGGCGCTTTTCGCCCCGTTCACAATTTCCACCCGGCGGTGCGCCCCCGGCCGGGAAGCGGCACCTCGGCTCACTCCCCGGTGACCCCGTCCAGCAACTCCCGGGCCACGTCGAGCTGACCCACGTGCCGGGCGTACTCCTGCAGCAGGTGGAACAGGATCCTGCCCAGCGACGGGGCGTGCGCGACCGCGTGGAACCGGCCGCCGAGCGCCGCCCGCCGCGTCAGCGGCACCCCGGCGACGATCCGGCGGGTGTGCGCCACCTCCGCCCGGTACGCCCGCCACACCTGCTCCGTGGACAGGGCCTCCACCCGCCACTCGTCGTCGCCCGGCGGAGCCGGCTCGACCGGCTCGGCGGCGAAGCCCCACCGGATCCAGCGCCGCTCCACCCACCCCAGGTGGCGTACCAGCCCGAGCGGGGACCAGCCGAGCCGGTCGACGGGAGCGCGCAGCTGCCCCTCCGACAGCCCGGCGGTCTTGCGGGTCAGCGCCTCGCGGTACCAGTCGAGGTAGCCCAGCAGGAGGTCGCGAGGGTCGTCGACGTGGTTGCCGGGACCGTCGAGCAGGACCGGGAAACGGGCGTCCGACATCCACCGACCCTACGGCCGGGGCCCGACCCTCGCCACGGGTCGTACCCGCCGCGCTGCGCGCACACGACCGCGGGCCGCCCGGATTCCTCTGGACGGCCCGCGACTGTCGCGTACGACGGGTCAGTCGACCTCGATGCGCACCACGTCGAAGGCGGGGGTCTGGTTGGCCCGCTCCATCATCGGCACCCGGTGCGAGCCGTCGCCGGCCCAGACCGCGCACTGCGCCGTGCCCGACTGCGGCAGACCCGGGACCTGGATGGCCACCTCGTCGGCCTCGTCACCACCGCGACCGTCCTCGGTGGCGACGAAGAACGCCGGCACGTCCTGCGGGTTCGACGGCGCCTCGGTGGTGCTCTGCAGCATCCGGCAGGCGGTGTGGAAGTGACCACGGGTCAGCCCCTGGTCGTTGAGCACCGAGCTCTCCAGGTAGTAACCGCCCTGACCGGCGGCGAGGAACCGGTCGCGGATCAGGTTCCGGGTGGAGACGCGCAGGGTGAACGCCTGGTTGCGCTGCACCTGCTCGGGGAACTGGGTGATCAGCAGGGACGGGTTGTTGGCGGCGGCGCCG
Source organism: Micromonospora sp. CPCC 205739 (assembly GCF_036906795.1). Classification (NCBI taxonomy): domain Bacteria; kingdom Bacillati; phylum Actinomycetota; class Actinomycetes; order Micromonosporales; family Micromonosporaceae; genus Micromonospora; species Micromonospora sp. CPCC 205739. Next base: position 22,687 of record NZ_JBAKHS010000007.1, read on the forward strand.
ACCTCACCGAAGGCCGTGCTGACGCACCGGTTGCCGTTCTGGAAACCGTCGTGCGGCTGAAGGTCGCTGTTGGTGCAGTCCTTGGCCAGTACGCCGAGCGCATTGCCGCCGTTGTTGTTCCCGCCGTTGTTGTTCTGGCCACCGTTCTGACCGCCGTTCTGGCCGCCATTGGTGGGGCTGGCGGTCGGGGCACCGGTCGGCGCGCCGGTCTGACCGCCATTCTGGCCGCCGTTCTGACCGCCATTGGCGCCGCCGTTGTTGTTGTTCGCGGCGACGGTGCACTTCGCGAGCTGGCCCAGGCCCTGCGGACGCGGCCCCACCCGGTCGATGGCGGTCGTGATCCGGTTCAAGGTCGCGCGCCGCTTGTCCTCCAGCGGACGCAGGATGGCGTTGTTGATGAAGTTCTGCCCGTTGCGGCCCTCGGCTGCCAGCCGCCGGTCGGCCTCGGCGATCTGGGTCTGCAACAGGGCGAGGTTCCGGTCGACCTCGGCCCGGGCGCGGTCCGGGACCTGCGGAAGCCTGCTCACGGCGTCCGGGCAGACCACGGCGGAGGCGACGGTGTTCACCGGTGCGTTGCCGGCCTTGACCGCCTGGCACTCGGCGACCGACATCTGGCCGTCGCCCCAGTGGTTGCGTACCCAGCGCCCGTTCTGCCACGTCTGGGTGGTGCTGCCGCGTCCGCTCGGCGAGGTGGCGCCGGGACTCGGCGCGACGCAGGCGGACGAGACGTTGCGGGTCGTCGTCGTCCGCCGGTTCTCGTGGGCGGAGGAGATCTGGGTCACCGCGGCGATTCCGCCGAAGACCGCGAGCGCGCCGACCGCCGCCAGCAGCCGCTTGCTCCGCGCGTTACCGGATGACCGGCGCCCTGTGGACCTGCGCATCGAATTGCTCTCCTTCTCGATCCGGTACCTGACTCGTGACCCCGTCGGGCGGACGCAATTCGGGGTGGACGCCCGTCGGGATCACTGCGACGTTCCGGTCGCGCGTCGATGGCCGACGATGCCCTTTCCGCACCGTCCGCCGCGTCGGGTGGCGCGGCTGGGAGGAACTGTGTCCATTCCCGCTTAGGTACGGAGCACCGCGGACGATGGTTCAACCCGGATCGAGGAATTCGGCACGCGCCGGCGATCGGGTGCCGCGGAAGACGCAACGTCACCGCACGGCGACGCTGCGGTCGCGGCTCAGTCCGCGCAGAGGTGGTCGAAGGCGAAGCCGCCCACCAGTTCGTCCCGGCGGGCCCGCAGCCCCCGGATCTCCCGGCGCAGTTCGGCCCGGTCGACCAGCGCCGGCTCCTCGGTCTCCAGCGCGCGCAGCCGGTCGCCGACCGCGACGGCGGCCAGGTCCTCGGCGAGCCGGGCGGCGTCCACCCCGCACCAGAAGCGGTGCTCGCGGATCGTCACCCGCTCGACCAGGCAGCGGCCGGGCCGCACCTCGACCCAGCTCCACCCCTCGGCCGCTCCGTCGCGCCACCGGACGTGCAGCCCGCGCACGATCGGGTCGGCCAGCCGCCGCGACACGTACGCCTCGACGGCGGCGGCCCGGGCCAGCGCGCCGAGGTCGTTGACGGGTCCGGTGCGGCCGTCGGGCAGCCGACCGACGATGTCGCGGAAGCCCACCGCGGTGTCGTACCCGTCGTCGTCCGGACCGGCGGACGGGCCGGGGCCGGCGTAGGCGCGGGCGTCGATGACGTACCCGACGATCCGCAGGCCGTGCGCGGCGGCGCGCACCGTGGCCGACTCGATCCGCAGCACGGGCAGGTCGACCGCCGCGCACACGGCGTCGCGCATCCGCTCGGCCCGCTGCGCCGCCGAGCCGGCCGGCGCGGGCGCGCCGAACACGACCGCGAAGAGCGGCCGGCCGGTGTCGGCGGCGCAGACCACGTGGTCGAGTTCCTCGCGGGTGGCCGAACTCCACTGGTGCCCGGTGATGCCCTCCGGACGCCGGGTCACCAGGTCGCCGAGCCGCCGGCCGGCGTGCACCACCTGACCGGCCCGGGTGGACAGCGCGCCGCCGTCGACCGGCAGCGGTCGCAGCCGGGAACCGTCGTCGGTGGCGGTACGCGTCATGGTGGTGCCGGATCCCTCACGTGGTCGGTCGACCGGCCGAGTCTAGGGCGTCGAGCCTGGTCGTCGCCGCGCCGGTGCGCTCCGATCCACCTCCCCACGTCGCCGGGTGCGCGCGGGCCGCCGGTGCGACCGGACGGCGACCCGGCGGACGGCCCGGTCGCGCTGGTCGACGAGCCGGCGCTGCGCCGGTGGACCGGACTGGCGGGCGTCACCGCGTCCGGCACCCTGCCGGTGGCGCTGATCGGGGTACGGGTGGCCGAGCCGGCCGGCACCCCGAAGCGCTTCGGGCGACGCAGTGCCGCCCGGGGTGCGCAGGCGGTGATCGGCGCGCTGACCGCGCCGCTGCGCCCGGTCGACCGGGCGGTACGCCTGACCCCCGACGAGTACCTGCTGATCCTGCCGTCGGTGACCGAGCAGGAGGCGCTGGCCGTCGCCAATCGGGTGCACGCCGCGCTGGCCGGGCTGGCCCGGTCGTACCCGTTCGTCGCCTACGCGGTGCACGCCGCGGTCACCGTGACCGACCGGCGGCCGCTGCCGGTGGCCGCTGCCGGTGGCCGAGGTGCGCCACACCGCCCAGTGGGCCGCCCGGGAGGGCGTGCCGGTGGCCACGGTGGCCCGGGAGGCGACGCCCGCGACGGCCGGGCGGGCCTGACGGCGAGCGCCGCGCCCGGGTGGCTCAGGCCTCCCCCATCACCAGGCCCTCGATGGTGTGCTTCTGCCGGATCGGGCTCAGCCGTTCCACCACCGGGCACGGCAGGTGGGCGCGGGCCAGCTCGGGCAGCTGGTCCCAGTACTGCTGGGTGACCGCCATGTCGTGCCGCTCGGCGTTGCCGGCGCCGGGGGCGTCCACGCCGAGCACCAGCACGGGCCGGGCCAGCGTCGAGACGTTCGGGGTACCGCGGTGGATGGTCAGCGCCGAGCGGGCGGAGATGTCGCCGCGCCGCGGGTACTTGCGCACGGCCCGCTGGACGTAGCGGGGGTAGCGCTCCTTCGGCGGGAACATGCCGTGGTCGAAGTCGGCGCCGTCGTCCCACTGGGTGCCCGGGGCGATCTCGAACGGACCCATCTCCTCGACGGTGTCCACGGTGGTCAGGTTGAACGCGAGCGAGGTGAGTCGCCGCTGACGTCGGGTCTCCTCGGGCATCGGGAAGTCCCGGTGCCAGGGCTGCATGGCGGCGCCCGGGAACGGAATGTCGAAGCCGAGCTCGACGATCTCGTAGTCGGGGCCGAGCACCGCCCGGCAGACCGCGACCACCCACGGGTGGGTGACCAGGTCCGCGAAGCCGCGCAGCTGCTCGGGGTGGATCTCGACGTACCAGCGGTTCGGGCCGCGGCCGACCGCGCCGTCCGGGCGGGAACGGGCCTCCCGGAAGGCCGCGTCGATGTCCTCGCCGACCTGGTCGACCCATTCGACGTCGAAGGCGCCCCGACAGGCGGTGATGCCGTCGCGGTAGAGGTCGCCGAGCGCCTCGACCGGCGTCTCGTCCGCGGTGGTCGGGCTGGGGTGGGTGGTCATCGGTCCTCCTCGCGTGCGCCGGACCAGCCGAGTATTACAACGTTGTAGAAGCGGGGCAAGGGGGGCCCGGTGACGGAATCGGCCACCGGAGGGACGATGGGCCGGACCGGCGGTGGTGGACCGCCGTCGCACCGGCGCGGTCCGCGCCACGGGGAGGGGTACGCCGTGCGGGTGGTCTCGCTGGTGCCGTCGCTGACCGAGGCGGTGGCGGTGACCGTGCCGGAGGTGCTGGTCGGGGCGACCGACTGGTGCACGCATCCGGCGGGGCTGGACGTGGCCCGGGTGGGCGGCAGCAAGTACCCGGACCTGGACCGGGTGCTCGCCCTGCGCCCGGATCTGGTGCTGCTCAACGTGGAGGAGAACCGGCGCGCCGACGCCGATGCGCTGGTCGAGGCCGGGGTGCCGGTGCGGGTCACCTATCCGCGTACCGTGCCGCAGGCGCTGACCGAGCTGGCCGACCTGCTCGCCGCGCTCGGCGTCACCGCCGAACCGGACTGGCTCGCCACCGCCCGCCACGCCTGGGCTGCCGTCGACCCGCCGCCGGTGCCGCGCCGGGCCGTCGTGCCGGTGTGGCGCCGCCCCTGGGTGGTGCTCGGGAGCGACACGTTCGCCGGGGACGTGCTGCGCCGGCTCGGCGTGGCGAACCTGTACGCCGACGACGCCGAGCGGTACCCGCGCCCGGACCTCGACGCGCTGCGGGCCCGCGAGCCGGACCTGGTGGTGCTCCCCGACGAGCCGTACGCGTTCACCGCCGCCGACGGCCCGGAGGCGTTCCCCGGCACGCCCTGCGCGCTGGTCTCCGGCCGGCACCTCACCTGGTACGGCCCGTCGCTGGCGCAGGCGCCCGCGCTGCTGGCCGGGCAGCTCGCCGATCCGGTGACCCACCCGGCCTGACGGGGCAAGCGACCCGGCCTTCGCGCCGGTCGCAGGCCTGGGTTCAGGCGACCGGGGTGACCTGGCCCGGGGGCAGCTCGACCAGGACGGTGTCGTCCACGTCGTACCCGAGGGTGTCGATGACCCGGACCACGCCGCTGACCTGCCCGGCCAGCCGGACCGCCAGGTCGACGGCGCTGCGCCGGTCGAGCCGCCCGTCCAGGGTCACCACACCGTCGCGGACCTGCACGGTGACCAGCCCGTCCCGCACGGCGAGCACCCGCCGCAGCACCTCCTGCACCACGTCGGCGCGGATCTCCGCGTCGCTGCGCAGATGCACCCGGAGCAGGTCGCTGCGGGTCACGATGCCGACCAGCCGGCCGAGGTCGTCGAGCACGGGCAGCCGCTTGACGGCCTCCCGGTCCATCAGCCGGGCCGCGGCCGGCAGCGGCGACTCCGGGTACGAGGTGACCGCGGGGGCGGTCATCAGGTCCTTCGCCACCAGCGCGTCGGCCTTCTCCCGCGCCACCCGCCGGCGGCGCCCCTCGAAGACCCGCCGCTCGCCCGGGTCTCCCGCCCGCTCCACCTTGTGCAGCAGGTCCGCCTCGGACACCACGCCCAGCACCCGCCGGAACCCGTCCACCACCGGCACCGCACTGATCCCCCGCCGGATCAGCACGTCGACGATGTCGCGGTACGGGGTCTCCTCCCCGACCGTCGCGACGTCCCGGGTCATCACGTCGCCCACCTGCCACGTCCTCATCACGACCTCCTCGGCTGTCTGCACCCGCACGGTATGGCGGCGGCGGCCGGCGGGGGCAGAGGCGGTGGACCGGGTCGGACGGGGGCCGAAGGTCCCGCCGGCGGGCCCTGCTTCGGGGTCCAAGGTCCCGGTCCGGTACGGCCCGACCGGCCCTGCCCGCCACCGGGGCGCGGCGGTGCAATGGATGTGCCACCGGAAAGCGCGGTGCCAGGCAGAGAAAGGACGTGGACACCATGACCGCGACGATCGAGCGGACCACCACCGCCACCACCATCGCTCCGGCGGCCGAGACCCCCCGCGAGCGCGCCGCCCGGTACGTCTGGGCCGGCACCCGGATCGCCCTCGGCTGGATCTTCCTCTGGGCGTTCCTGGACAAGGCCTTCGGCCTGGGCCACGGGACCGAGGCGAAGAACGCCTGGATCAGCGGCGGCAGCCCGACCAAGGGCTTCCTCACCTTCGGCGCGACCGGCCCGTTCAAGGGGATCTACCAGGACATCGCCGGTGCGACCTGGGCCGACTGGCTGTTCATGACCGGCCTCGCGGGGATCGGCGTGGCGCTGCTGCTCGGCATCGGGATGCGCCTCGCCGCCACGACCGGCGCGCTGCTGATGGTGCTCATGTGGACCGCCGTCCTGCCTCCCGAGAACAACCTCTTCATGGACGACCACCTGATCTACGCCGCGGTGCTCGCCGGTCTGGCCCTGGTGGGCGCGGGCCACACCCTCGGCCTCGGTCGGGTCTGGGCGCGCCTGCCCATCGTCCGGAAGTACGGCTGGCTGAAGTGACCGCACGATGCGGGGGCGCCACCGACCGGTGGCGCCCCTGAGGCGTGTCCGGGTCCGGCCGCGACGGCGCATCCGGCACGCCGCCGGAGGGACTGCCGGGGATCGGTGGGTCGCGATCCGGCAGGATCGGTACCGACCGGACGATCGAGCCAGAACGGCAGGAGATCAGCACATGAGCATGCCCCAGCCAGCCAAGCCCGAGATCGGCCCGATCGAGGGCGCGCCCCCGGCCGACCTCGTCATCGAGGACATCACCGTGGGCGAGGGCCCGGAGGCCCGACCCGGCCAGCTGGTCAGCGTCCACTACGTCGGGGTGTCCCACTCCACCGGGCGTGAGTTCGACGCGTCCTGGAACCGGGGCGAGGCGTTCGAGTTCCCGCTCGGCGGCGGCCAGGTCATCGCCGGGTGGGACCAGGGCGTCGCGGGGATGAAGGTCGGCGGCCGTCGCAAGCTGACCATCCCGCCGCACCTGGGCTACGGCAGCCGTGGCGCCGGCGGCGTCATCAAGCCGAACGAGACGCTGGTCTTCGTCGTCGACCTGCTCGGCGTCAGCTGACCGGAGGCGGGGTCGTCGGCGGCACGCCGGCGGCCCCGCACCGCACCCACGAGCCGGCGGCCACGTGTCTCACGCCGGGACGGCGACGGGCCGGCGACGCCTGGCTCAGGCGCAGGCGACCAGTTCGCTGCGGGGACAGGGGGCCGGGGGCCGGGTCTGCACCACCGGGACGACCCGGTGCAGGCCGGTGGCCCGCAGCACCCGGGCGACCACCGGATCCGGGTCGGCCAGCACCAGCTCGCCACCACGGGCCCGGACCCGCAGATGGGCCGCCACCAGCGCGCGCACCCCGGCGGCGGAGAGCAGCCGGACGCCGGAGAGGTCGACCCGCAGCACCGGACGCGCCGGCGCGGCCCAGAGCGCGGCGCGCAGCACGCCCACCGAGGCCACGTCGACCTCGCCGACCACCCGCACCCCGACCACGTCGTCAGCCACGCTGAGCTGCACGTGGAGCCGGTCACCCCGCTGTCCCATACGGACGAATCTAGCCCCGGCCACCGACATTTCCGCCGTCTGACGGACCGAATCCGGGTCCGCCCAGGGTCGCCCCCGAGAAAGTCCCCGATCCGCCTCAGGGACGATGCGCGGCCGACGCGACACGCCCCGGGGGGAGGACGGGACCGGTATCGGCGGGTGACAATCATCCGATGGTCGTACCGCGCCAGCGCCAGCGCCCGCCCCGCCTGATCCGGCCCGTCCGCGAGCCGGCCACCGTCCCGCCCCCGCTCGACGGGGTCTGGGCGGCCACCGACCGGCGGTTGGACCGCGTCGAGCTGCTGCCCCTGCCGCCGGGCGCGCACGGGCCGGAGGACGTGCTGATCGGCCCCGACGGCCGGGCGGTCAGCGGCGACGAGGACGGCCGGCTCTGGTGGTGGCCCGCCGATGCCCCCGCCGGCACGGCACCCCAGCTGCTCGCCGAGACCGGCGGGCGGCCGCTCGGCATCGAGCTGGACCCGCGCGACGGCAGCCTGGTGGTCTGCGACGCGTACCGGGGGTTGCTGCGGGTCACCCCCGACGGCGCGGTGCGGGAGCTGACCGGCACCGCGCCGCCGGTACACCTGGCCGACAACGCCACGGTGGCCCGCGACGGCACGGTCTACTTCACCGACAGCTCCGACCGCTACCCGCTCTCGCACTGGAAGCACGACCTGCTCGAACACCGCCCCAACGGGCGGGTGCTGGCGTACGACCCGCGCTCGGGGCGGACCGAGGTGGTGACCGACGGGCTCTACTTCCCGAACGGGATCGCGCTGACCCCGGACGAGTCGGCGCTGATGCTGGTGGAGACCAGCACCCACCGGCTGGTGCGGGTGGCCCTGCCCGACGGCGCGGTCACCGTGCTCACCGACCTGCCGGCGTACCCGGACAACCTCACCGCGGTCGGCGACGGGACGTACTGGGTCGCGCTGCCCAGCCCACGGCTGCCGGTCGTCGAGCGGCTGCTGCCGTACCCCCGGCTGCGCCAGCTGGTGGCGCTGCTGCCCGACGCGGTACGACCGCAGCCGCAGAAGTACGGGCTGGTCGCCCTCGTCGACGGCGACGGGACGGTGCTGCGCACGCTGCACGGCCCCGACGGCGCCTACTGGATGATCACCGGGGTACGGCAGCACGGCGACCGGCTCTGGCTGGGCAGCCTGGTCGGCACCGCCATCGCCCGCGTCGACCTGACGTGACGCCCGGCCGGACCGGCGAGCAGCCGGCCGCCCAGCGGCAGGCGGCAGGCGGGCCACGAGACGCTACTGAGCTGATGACGTAGACGACTCACGGGCGCGACGGCACCCCGAGCACTGAGTCGTTCACGACATCAGCTTCGTAGCGTCTCAATAAGCCCTTCGGAGCGAGGGACCACGACCGGTCCGAGCACACCCCGGACGGGCGCACGACCGGCCCGGGTGGCGGGCCGGTCGTACCCCGGTGGTTCCTCCCCTGGTCTCAGCCGCCGCTGGCGGACGGCCCGGGTGCGGGCGACGAGCCTCCGGCGACCGCCCCGGGGTGCGCCGGGTGGGCCACCGGCGCCGGCTTGAGTCCGGGCGGCACGGGCAGCGCGCTGCCCTTGGCGAACTCGTCCCAGCTGACGTTCCAGGCGGTCCAGCCGTTGCCCTGGTCCAACTGCACCTCGGTGCCCTTGACGGTCACCAGGTCACCGACCTTGGTGATGCCCATCAGCCAGTCCGCCGCCTTCACCGACACGTTGGTGCAGCCGTGCGAGACGTTGATGTTGCCCTGATCGCCCTCCGACCACGGCGCGGCGTGGATGAACTCGCCGCCCCAGGTGAGCCGCTGGGCGTCCTCGACGTCGACCACGTAAGGGTCGGCCGAACCCCGGGTGTCGAACGTGGTGAAGTCGTGCTTCTCCATGATCACCATCTTGCCGCTCGAGGTCGGGGTGCTCGGCTTGCCGAGACTCACCGGGATCTTGCGGACCAGCTTGTGGTCCTGGAAGACCGACATCTGCTTGGTGGCGTTGTCGATCTCGAGGGCCACCTGCCGGCCGATCTTCGAGGTGGACCGGCGGTCGTCGTCACCGACGAACTCCTTGCCGATCGGCAGTCCCGCCAGTCCCGACCGCACGCTGATCTTCGTGCCAGGCTTCCAGAAATCTGGTGCCCGGTATTCGACCTGCTTGCCGTCCTCCACCCATGACCAGGTGCCCGGCTGCGGCGGGTCGGTCTTCACGAACAATCGCCGTTGCACGGCCGCGCGGGCCTCTTTGGGAATTGGCGGATCGAATGCGACGGTCACCGGCATCGCGGTGCCGTACGTCTGATTTCCGGTGAAATACAACGTGCTCTTTATCGCCTGTCTGGTCGATTTGGGCGACGTGGTGAAGGTCGTCCGCCCGACGGTGGTCCGCCCCTTCTTGCCGGTGGCGGTCACCTCCGCGGTGTAGGTCCGGCCGTTCTCCAGCGGGGTGCTCGGCACCCAGCTCGACCCGTCCTCGCGCGGCTCCCCCGTGACCTGCTTGCCCTTGTCGTCGGTGAGCTTGACACCGGTGACCTTCCCGTGGCTCACGCTCGTCCCGACCTCCGCGCTGACCGGGACGTCCTTCGCCCGGTCGGCGGGGGTCAGCGCGACCGCGGGATCCAGGACCCTGCCCGGCGCCGAGCCGGTGGCCTCCTTCCGGTCCGCCGTGCACCCGCCGAGGATCAACGGTGTGGCTGCGATGGTCACCGCCAATAGCGTCAGTCGCCGCCTCACATCCATATTCGGCCCCCCGTTTCCATTTCCCTTGGCCACATTCTGTACGGCGCTTCTCACCCCGTGGCGCACTTTCGCGGGAAATACTCGTAAACGGCGGGGATTTTGGTCGCGGCTGTGCTCGGCCGCGATTTCGCGACCCGGCCGTCCCGGATCAGGGGCGCTGGGCGGTCCGCGTCCCGCCGTCCCGACTCGGGTCGTTCAGTCACCAGTCCTGGTCGCCGTGGTTGCGGTCCCACCGGCCGCCGACGGGCGGGGTGTCCAACCGGGTGGGGCCGTCGGCGTTGCCGGCGAGGTCGTTGTTCGTGGGCGTCGCACCACAGCGGCGCACCGGCGACGGGGTGCCGCTCCCGCACGGTGGCGGGCAGACCTTGGTGGTAGGGCACGGGTGCTCCTCTCGGCGGTCCGGTCGTTCCCCGCCGCCGTTTTCCCGGCCGACCAAGCGGCTAACGCCACCCCCGCGCACCCCGACACCCGGGCCGGGGGACGCCCGAACCGGACAGCCCGCGCTCGAGTGGCGGAGCCGACCAGCCCGGGCCGGCTCCGCCCCGTACCGCTCAGACGTTGGCGACCAGCAACGCCGGCTGCTCCACGCAGTCGGCGACGTGCCGCAGGAAGCCGCCCGCCACGCCACCGTCACAGACCCGATGGTCGAAGGTGAGGCTGAGCTGCGTCACCTTGCGCACCGCGAGCTGCCCGTCGACCACCCAGGGCTTGTCCACGATCCGGCCCACGCCGAGCAGGGCCGCCTCCGGGTGGTTGATGATCGGCGTCGAACCGTCCACGCCGAACACTCCGTAGTTGTTGAGGGTGAACGTCCCGCCGGTCAGCCGGGCCGGCGGCAGCGTGCCGGCGCGAGCCGCGGCGGTCGTCTCAACCAGCGCGGCGGCCAACTCCCGGGTGGTGAGCCGCTGGGCGTCGCGCAGCACCGGGACGACCAGGCCCCGGTCGGTCTGCGCGGCGATGCCCAGGTGCACCCCGGCCGACTGGACGATCCGCTGACCCTCCGTGTCGACGTGCGCGTTGAGCTGCGGGAACCGGCGCAGTCCGCTGAGGCAGATCCGGGCCAGCAGGGCCAGGATGCTCACCGGCGCGTCAGGAGTGGCGGCGTTGATGGCCGCCCGGGTCTCCAGCAGCCCGGTGGCGTCCACGTCCACCCAGATGGTCACCTCGGGGATCTCCCGGCGGCTGCGGGAGAGCTTGTCGGCGATCACCTTGCGGATGCCGGTGAGCGGGATGACCACGTCGCCGTCGGCGGCGGGAGCGAGGCCGACGTGCGCGGCCGGGGCCGGCTGGTCCGGCACCGCGGCGAGCCGGGTCGTGGAGGCGGTCCGGGCGGTCTCGACGTCCGCCCGCCGGATCACGCCCCCGGGGCCGGTCCCGCGCAGCGCGGTCAGGTCCACGCCGTGCTCCTTCGCCAACCGGCGGACGATCGGCGAGATGACCAGCGGGGCGGTCCCGCGGGGCGGGGCCGGGTCGCCCGGAGCGACCGTCTCACCCGTCGTCCGCCCGGCGGCGGGAACGCCGGCCGGGTCCCCGCCGACCGTCCCTCCCGCAGCGGCCGGGGTCGGCGCGCCGCCGGACTCGGGGGCGAGGGCCAGCCGGGGGCGGCGGCGACGCCGGCCGGAGCCGGCGTGCCCGGTGCCGTACCCGATCAGCACGTTGCCGGAGCCGGCCCGCTCCTCCTCGCGGTAGGTGGCGTGGCCGGCGGGCTCGTCGCCGCCGTCGCCGTCGAGCGGCGCGATGGTGATCAGGGGTTGGCCGACGGGGCGGACCTCACCCGCCGCGCCGTGCAGGGCCACCACCCGGCCGGCGTACGGGCAGGGCACGTCGACGACCGCCTTGGCGGTCTCCACCTCGACCACGCTCTGGTCGACGGTGACCACGTCGCCCACGGCGACCCGCCACTCGACGATCTCGGCCTCGCTCAGCCCCTCGCCCAGGTCGGGCAGGAGGAAGATCCGGGTCCCGGTGGCGGTGCTCATGCCGCGCTTCCCTGGGCCAGCCAGCGCGGGTCGGGCTGGTCGTCCCACTGCAGGCGGGCCACGGTGTCCAGCACCCGGTCCACCGAGGGCAGGTGGGTGTGCTCCAGCATCGGCGCCGGGTACGGGATGTCCAGCCCGGACACCCGCAGCACCGGGGCGTGCAGGGCGTGGAAGCAGCGCTCCTGCACCCGGGCGGCGATCTCCGCGCCGACCCCGGCGAAGCCCTGCGCCTCCTGGATCACCACGCACCGGCCGGTCCGGCGGACCGAGGCGGCGATCGTCTCGTCGTCGTACGGCACGATGGTGCGCACGTCGACGACCTCCAGGTCCCAGCCCTCCTCGCGGGCGGCCTCGGCGGCCTCGAGCGCGACCGGCACGGCCGGGCCGTACGCGACCAGGGTGGCGTCGGTGCCGGGCCGGCGCACGACCGCGCGGCCGAACGGCGCGGTCGTCGCGGGCAGTTCCGCCTCGGCGCTGGAGAAGTAGAGCTTCTTGGGCTCCATGAACACGACCGGGTCGGGGTCGTCGATCGCCTGGCGCAGCAGCGAGTACGCGTCCTCGACGGTCGCCGGGGTGACCACCTTCAGGCCCGGGGTGTGCGAGTAGTACGCCTCGGACGAGTCGCAGTGGTGCTCGACCCCGCCGATGCCGCCGGCGTAGGGCACCCGGATGACGATCGGCACGCTGAGCGCGCCCCGGGTGCGGTTGCGCAGCTTCGCCACGTGCGAGGCGATCTGCTCGAACGCCGGGTACGCGAACGCGTCGAACTGCATCTCCACCACCGGGCGCAGCCCGGACATGGCCAGGCCGACGGCGAAGCCGACGATGCCGGCCTCGGCCAGCGGGGTGTCGAAGCAGCGCTTGTCGCCGAAGCGGGCCTGGAGCCCGTCGGTGATCCGGAAGACGCCGCCGAGCTGGCCGACGTCCTCGCCGAAGACGACCACCCGGTCGTCGGCGAGCATCGCGTCGGCGAGCGCCGCGTTGAGCGCCTTCGCCATGGTCATGGTGGCCATCAGGCGTCCCCCTCCTGGTCGCGGGCGGCGGCCAGCTCGGCGCGGACCTGCTCGCGCTGCTCGACCAGCTGCGGGGTCGGCTCGGCGTAGACGTGCTCGAAGAGGCTGAGCGGGTCGACGGTGGGCTGGGTGTTCATCCGGTCGCGCAGGTCCGCGGCGTACGCCTCGGCCTCCTCGGCGATCGCGGCCACGGCCGCGTCGTCGAGCACGTCCCGGTTGCGCAGGTACGCCTCCAGCCGGGCCACCGGGTCCCGGTCGCGCCAGGCCTCCACCTCGTCGGCGTCCCGGTAGCGGGTGGCGTCGTCGGCGTTGGTGTGCGGCTCCATCCGGTAGGTGTGCGCCTCGACCAGGAACGGGCCGTGACCGGCGCGGGCGTGCGCCACGGCGCGGTTGAGCACCGCCAGCACCGCCACCGGGTCGTTGCCGTCGACCTGCTCGCTGGGCACGCCGTAGCCGACGCCCTTGTACGCCAGGCTCGGCGCGGCGGTCTGCCGGGACAGCGGCACGCTGATGGCGTACTTGTTGTTCTGCACGAAGTACACGACCGGGGCCTTGAACACGGCGGCGAAGTTGACCCCCTCGTGGAAGTCGCCCTCGCTGGTGGCGCCGTCGCCGATGAAGGCCAGCGCCACGGTGTCCCGGCCCTGGTACGACTCGCCGTAGGCCAGCCCGGCGGCGTGCACGCACTGGGTGGCCAGCGGGGTGCACTGGGGCGCGGTGTGCACCTGGGTCGGGTCGTACCCGCAGTGCCAGTCGCCGCGCAGCAGGGTGAGCACCTCGACCGGGTCGATGCCGCGGCTGACCAGTGCCATCGACTCGCGGTAGGTGGGGAAGACCCAGTCGGTGTCGCGCACGGCGAGGGTGGCCCCGACCTGGCAGGCCTCCTGGCCGCGCGAGGACGGGTAGACGGCGAGCCGGCCCTGCTTGGTCAGGGCGGTGGCCTGGGTGTCGAAGCGGCGACCGATCACCATCCGGCGGTACATCTCGCGCAGCGCCTCGACGGGCGGCTCGGGGTAGTCGTCCCGGGGCGGCATCGGGGTGCCGTCCGGGGCGAGCAGTCGGACCGGCTCGCGCTGCGGGAGCAGGCCGGCGGACGGGTCGGGCGCGGCCGGGGTGGCCGGCCGGCGGGTGCGCGGGGATGCCCTGCGGACCGCCTGGGGTGTGGTCGTCACGGCGGGGACCTCCTGGACGTGTGGTGGCCTTATGCTCCTGCTGTCGGATGATTGACTCAAGATGCGCGGTGAACGTGGGATGAATGGCGTCCCGAGGGGGCTGATGTGAGCCAGGAGACCGGCCCGGAGGCGGGCCTGCCGGGCGCGACGGGACGTTCGGTCGGTCCGCTGGACGAGGTGGACCGGCGCATCCTGGACGAACTGGTCCGCGACGGCCGGCTTTCCATCCGTACGCTGGCCGAACGCGTGCACGTCTCGCGCACCAACGCGTACGCGCGGGTGGAGCGGCTGCTACGCGACGGCGTGATCACCGGCTTCCGGGCGCAGGTCGCGCCGGAGCCGGCCGGGCTGGGCACCTCGGCGTACATCTCCCTGACCATCGAGCAGAACACCTGGCGGGAGGTCTCCGCGGAGCTGGCCCAGGTGCGCTACATCGAGCACGTCGCGCTGCTCAGCGGCGAGCACGACGTGCTGGCGATGGTCCGCGCGCCGGACAACGCCACCCTGCGCGACGTGGTGCTCAACCGGGTGCAGAGCATCGCCGGGGTGCTCTCCACCCGGACCTGGCTGGTCTTCGAGGAGTTCGACGGCGCGCGAAGTCCCTGGCAGTGACCGTCACCGCTCCGGCGGCGCCGCCAGCCCCTCCCGATCGGCCAGCTCCAGCAGCGGCTCCAGCGAGAAGCGCCGCTCGTCCAGCCCGGCGTGCGGGTCGCCGCGTTCGGCGAACCGGGCCGGCATGCTCACCACGTCGAAGTCCTCGGGCCGGACGTCGTCCAGCTCGGACCAGTCCAGCGGCGCGGAGACCAGCGCCGCCGGCGTCGGCCGGATCGAGTACGCAGAGGTCATGGTGTGGTCGCGGGCCATCTGGTTGTAGTCGACGAAGACCGGCCGGTCCCGCTGCTCCCGCCACCAGGTGGTGGTGACCAGGTCGGGGCGGCGGCGCTGCATCTGGAGGCCCAACGCCAGCACCGCGCGCCGGCACTCGCCGAAGCTCCACCTCGGCTCGATCGACAGGTAGACGTGCAGGCCCCGCCCCCCGGTGGTCTTCGGATAGCCGACCAGGCCCAGCTCGTCGAGGAAGGCGTGCACCTCGTGCGCCACCGGCACCACCTGGTCGAAGCCGACGCCGGGCATCGGGTCGAGGTCGATGCGGAGCTGATCGGGGTGCTCCACGTCCGCCGCCGACACCGGCCACGGGTGGAACCGCAGCGTACCCAGGTTGGCCGCCCAGGCGACCACGGCCAGCTCGCTCGGCGCCACCTCGTCGGCCGTCCGACCGCTGGGAAAGGTGATGTGCGCGGTGCGGACCCAGTCGGGGGCGCCGGCGGGCAGCCGCTTCTGGTAGAAGGCGTCGCCCCGGTTGTCCTGCCGGGTGCCGATCTTCGCGCCCTCGAAGACACCGCGTGGCCAGCGTTCCAGCATGGTCGGCCGGTCGCGCAGCGCGCGCAGGATGCCGTCGCCGACGGCGAGGAAGTAGCGCACCACGTCCAGCTTGGTCAGGCCACGCTCCGGGAAGTAGGGCTTGTCCGGGCTGGAGACCCGGACCAGCCGCTCCCCGACCTGGATCTCCTCCGCCGCGGTCGCCACGCTCACACCGTAGCGGCAGCGACCGCCTCGCGCGCCCGGCTCACCGGCACCGCCCGGTCGAGACGGACGGCACGCGATGGTGACCGGCCGTTCCGGTGGTCGCGGCCCCGGCCTAGGCTGCCGCCATGGCGACGTACCTGGACGTGCACCCGGAGAACCCGCAACCTCGGACGATCAGCCGGGTGGCCGACGTCGTCCGGCGTGACGGGCTGATCGCCTACCCGACGGACTCGTGCTTCGCGCTCGGCTGCCAGTTGGGTAACCGGGACGGCATCGAACGGATCCGGGACATCCGCCAGCTCGACGACCGGCACCACTTCACCCTGGTGTGCCGGGACTTCGCGCAGCTCGGCCAGTTCGTCCAGATCAACAACGCCCTGTTCCGGTCGCTGAAGGCGGCGACGCCGGGCAGCTACACATTCATCCTGCCGGCGACCAAGGAGGTGCCGCGCCGGCTGCTGCACCCGAGGAAGAAGACCGTGGGGGTCCGCATCCCCGACCATGTGGTGGCGCAGGCGCTGCTGACCGAGCTGGGTGAGCCGCTGGTGTCGAGCACCCTGCTCCTGCCCGGCGAGGCCGAGCCGTTGACGCAGGGCTGGGAGATCAAGGAGCGGCTCGACCACGTGGTCGACGCGGTCCTGGACTCCGGTGAGTGCGGCACCCTGCCGACCACGGTGGTCGACTTCTCGCAGGGCGAGCCGGAGATCCTCCGCCGGGGCGCCGGAGACCCGTCCCGGTTCGAGTAGCCGGCGGGCCAGGGACCGCGGCGTCCGGCGGGGCTCAGCGCGTCTCGTCGTCCAGCGATGGCAGCGGCAGCAGCACGGCGGTGCTGTCGGCACCCCGCTCGGAGTGCGCGGGGGCGGGCAGGTCGCCGCCCGGTGCCCGGCAGTGCAGCCGCCCCGCCCCGGCCGGCCCGGCACGGCGGGAGACCTCGCACGTCACCTGGTGGATGGGCGCGGGCGGTACGCCGAACCGGCCCGCGCCCCAGCGGACCCAGATCGCGACCCGGCCGGCCTCCGCCTCGGCCGCCAGCTTGTCCCAGGTACGGCGCCGATCCGTGTGGTCGACCTCGATGACCACGGGCGGCCCGTCCGGCCTGGCACACGCCACGTCGAGTACCGACTGCTGGCGCGACAGCGGCGGCGGCAGGGGCAGCACGCTCGGCGCCCGCCGGTAGACCCGCCAGCCCTGATCGCCCGCCCAGGCGACGACGGCGTCGATGATCCGCGCCGTCACCGCGTCCGTGGGCAGGTCGACGAAGGTGAGCCGATCGAGGGCGTGCCCGAGGGAGGCCGCCAGCCGTTCGCCGTCCGCCACGCCGTCCATGGGCGCAGGGTAGCGACTCGCCGGGCCTGCGTCGTGACCGGCAGCCGCAGCGATGCGGACCGCCACGTCGGCCGCGTCGTGCCGGCACCATGACCGCCCCCCCGACCGCCTGCCGGGCGGTCAGGTGATCAGCAGGATGCCCACCACGACGAGCGGCACGGAGACGAAGAGAGCGATGCCGATCCCGGTGAGCACCCGCCCGCCGCCGGCGTCCTCCCGTTCCGGTGCCAGCCCGAACGTCGACCGGGCGTCCAGCATGCCGATCCGGCTCAGGGTGAGGTCTCCTTCCCGGTCGACCGGCCCGCCGCCGCCCCGTCCGGGAGGCGGTGGCGGGCCGGTCGGCATCCGCCGTCAGGACCCGTCCGGCAGTTGACGCCTGTCGGGCGGGGCGGCGCGGCCGGCCGGCGGCGCGGCGGGCGCGGTGACCACGTCCGGGGCGACCGTGACCGGGGGCAGGGTGGCGCCGCCGGTGACGGGCAGGGTCAGCGCGCTGCGCCCGAGGTCCACCGAGACGGTGGCGTCCCGGTCGTCGGTCTCGGTGAAGCCCGGGTCGCTCTGGGCGAGGACCAGGCCGAGCACGTGACCCGCCGGCAGCACCGCGTCGTACGCGTTGAGCGGCAGGGTGATCGTGTACCAGCGGTCCGGGCGCAGCGGAGTCGCGAACCGCAGGGACCGGTGGTGCGCCGCGTCGAGCCAGCCGCGGGTGAGCACGCCGTGGTCGGTGACCGCGGTGATCTCGGCCGTGTCGCGGTAGCAGGCGTCGTCGGCCACGGTGGACTCTCCCCAGCACGACTCGGTGGCCAGCGTCCGGACCCCCTCCGAGGTGCGGTACTGGATCCGTTCCGCGGTGCCGTAGTCGACGAGTCGCGCGCTCAGCGCGGTGGTCGGCCGGTCGACCTTGATCCGCAGCCGCACCGACGGGGTCCCGGAGATCCGCAGCGGCGCGGTCAGCGCGCCGGAGAGGAACACCAGCCGTCCGGCGCGGGCGCTCGTCGGCTCGGTGACCACCTGCGGCTCGGTCAGCGACTCGTCGGTGTACGCCCGCACCACGCCCGGAGGGGCGCCGCGACCGCCGAGCGTGCCGGTCGTGCCGTCACCGGCGCCCAGGGCGACCCGGACGTCCCGGGTGCCCGGGGCGGGCCAGTCCCGCTGTTCGGTCCACACCCCGGGGGCGGTCTCCAGGGTGGCCCGGGGCTCCCGCATGACCCCGTTGGGCAGGCCCTGGAGCCAGTAGTCGAACCAGCGGTGCAGGGTGGCCACCCACTCGGCCCGGCGGACGTCGAACGGATCCTCGTGCCCGGCCTGGTAGAGCCAGAGCTTGCGCGGCACGTGCCGCTCGGCGAGCGCGTCCCACCAGCGGGCGAACTGGCCGGTGGTGACGTTCAGGTCGTTGACGCCGTGCGCGACGAACACACTGGCCCGGACCTGGTCGGCCGAGCGGCGGTAGTCCCGCTCCGCCCAGTAGGCGTTGTAGTCGCCGGTCTCCTCCGCGCTCTCCGCGCGCAGCCGGGCGAGCACGCCGGCGCACGCCTCGGCGGGCCGGCCGTTGACCACACCGTGCAGGTAGGCGGGGTAGTCGGACGCACGCAGCAGGCCGCGGTAGCGCTGGTAGTCGTACCAGCTGGAGATCGCGGAGATCGGCACGATCGTCTCCAGGCCGCGCACGCCGGTGGCCGCCACGCCGTTGGCGACCGAGCCGTCCCAGGACTTGCCGATCATGCCGACCCGGCCGCTGCTCCATGACGCGGTGACCGGAGTTCCGTCCAGGGTGAAGCCGCGGGCCCGGCCGTTGAGCCAGTCCACCACCGCCTTCGCTCCGGCCACCTCGGCGCGGCCGCCGACGTCCTCGCAGCCGGTGGAGCGGGCGGTGCCGCTGAGGTCTACCGCGGCGAAGGCGTACCCGCGGGGGACGAACCAGTTGTCGTAGAAGAGCGGGGCCTTGGCGATCACGCCGTTCGCGTCGTACGTCTTGCGTTCGCTCTCGTTGCCCCGCCCGCAGCAGTGGTAGTACGGCGAGGCGTCCATGATCACCGGCACCCGGACGCCGGCCTGCGCGGCCTCGCGGGGCCGCACCAGGTCGACCACGACCCGGTCGCGCAGCCCGTCGCCGTCGGCGTCGGTGGGCGTCTCGACCTGGACGCTCTCCCGGACGGCGTCGGCGTAGGAGTAGACCGGCACCGTGTGGTCGCCGACGATGTGCGGCGGGGCGGTCGGCCGGCCGGGCGCGGCGTGGGTGGGGGCGGCGGGGGCGGCCGTGACCAGCAGCGCCGTGAGGGTGGCGGCGGCCAGCGCCCGGCTTCGGGCAGGCGTCATCGTGGTCCTTCCGACGGGTACGGCAGGTCACGCCATTCCACCCCATCGATACGGTTCCTGCCTAGTGTCCGGTGTCGACGCGGTCACTTTCGGCGACGCCGGAGGGTTGACCATCGACAGCCGTCTTCGTAACGTTCGGCGGGACCGTCGACCCTCCCTCCACCGGCGAAGGGACCTCCGTGGCACGACGACGCACTCTCTCCCTGATCCTGGCCGCGACGCTGCTCTCCGGCGGCACCGCGGCCCTCTCCCCCACCGGCGCCGGCGCCTCACCGCCGCGGCCGGAGGACGAGTACCGGCCGGTGCGCGGGCCCTCCGCCCCCGCCGAGTACCGCTACCTGCAGAAGACCGTGCGCGGCGAGGCGCTGCCCCGGCACGCGTACGACGGCGCGGCGCAGGCCGCGGCCCGGCTGCCCGCCGTCGGCGGCCGGTGGACCTCGGTCGGGCCGACCAACATCGGCGGCCGGATCACCTCACTCGCGCTGGACCCGCACCGCCCCGACACCGTCTACGCCGCCGCGGCCAGCGGCGGGGTCTGGGTGAGCCGCGACGCCGGCAACCGCTTCGAGCCGGCCTGGCCGGACGGCTGGACCCAGGCGATGGGCGCGGTGGCGACCGGCCCGGACGGCACCCTGTACGCCGGCACCGGCGAGGTCAACCCCGGTGGCGGCAGCATCACCTACGAGGGCACCGGCCTGTACGCCTCCCGCGACGGCGGCAAGAGCTGGCGGTCGCTGGGCCTGCGCGACTCGGGCGCGATCGGCGCGATCACCGTCGACCCGGCCGACCCGAGGCGGATCTTCGTGGCCGCCGCCGGCTCGCTCTACAACGGCGGCGGCGACCGGGGCGTCTACCGCTCCACCGACGGCGGCGCGACCTGGCAGCGGGTCCTCGCCGGGGCCAACGAGTTCACCGGCGCGACCGAGGTGCTGATCGACCCGCGCGACGCCGACCGGCTCTACGCCGTGCTCTGGGACCACCGCCGCACCCCGGACCTGCGCACCTACGGCGGCGTCGGCTCAGGGGTCTACCGCTCCGTCGACGGCGGGGCGACCTGGGCACGCCTGGGCGGTGGGCTGCCCGCGGCCGGGCCGGAGGTGGGCCGGATCGGCCTGGGGCAGTCCGCCTCGGACCCGGACCGGCTCTACGCGATCGTCAACTCCACCGCCGGCCCGTTCGCCGGCTTCTACGGCAGCACCGACGGCGGCGAGGCCTGGACCCGGCTGCCGGACACGCCCGAGCTGACCACCTCGCAGTCGACCTTCGGCTGGTGGTTCGGCAAGGTCTGGGTCGACCCGGACGAGCCGCAGCACGTGCACGTCGCGGGCGTGCCGCTGCTGACCACGAAGGACGGCGGGCGGACCTGGACGGCGGACAGCAGCTCCATCCACGTCGACCACCACGCGATGATCTGGGACCGGCGTCATCCACAGCGGGTCTACCTCGGCAACGACGGTGGGACGTACCGCTCCGACGCCGACGGGGACGGCGGCTGGGTGAAGGCCACCCACGAGCCGTACACCCAGTTCTACAGCGTCGCGATCACGCCGCAGGACGTCAGCCGGATCTCCGGCGGCACCCAGGACAACGGCTCGCTGCGCTCGTGGGGCGGCCCCGCCTTCAACGAGTACCTGGGCGGGGACGGCGAGGAGAACCTGATCAACCCGACCGACAAGGAGAACGTCTACGCCTGCTACCAGTACGGCAACTGCTTCTGGTCGGTCGACGGCGGCGAGACGATGACGTACTTCGGCAACAAGGTCACCGCGGCCCGCCGTAACTGGTTCACCCCGGTGGTCTTCGACCCGCGCGACCCGGCGGTGATGTACTACGGCGCCAACGTGCTGAACCGGTCGACCGACGGCGGCCGGACCTGGACGGCGATCAGCGGCGACCTCACCGGCGGACCGGGGCGCGACCCGATCTACACCAACTACGGCACCATCACCACGGTCGCCCCGGCCGGGGACGGCCGGACCGTCTACGTCGGCACCGACGACGGCCGGGTCTGGGTGACCCGGGACCTGGGCGGCTCCTGGCAACTGCTGCTCTCCGGGCAGCCGTGGGTCACCCGCATCGTGGTCGACCCCCGGCGGGCCGACCGGGTGTACGTGACGCTCTCCGCGTACCGGTCCGGCTCGCACCGGCCGTACGTGCTCGGCTCGCTCGACGGCGGCCGGCACTTCCACGACCTCAGCGGCACCCTGCCGAAGGCGCCGGTCAACGACCTGGCGATCGGCAAGGGGCTGACCCTCTACGTCGGCACCGACCAGGGCGTCTTCGTCAGCCCCACCGGCGGCGGGGTCTGGCTGCGCCAGGGCCGCGGCCTGCCGCTGGTCCCGGTCGACGACATCGAGTACGACGGCACCAATAACCGCCTGGTGGCGGGGACCTTCGGCCGGGGCATCTACGCCGTCCGGGTCCCCTGAGTGCCGCCGCTGCCGGGGCCGGGCGTCTGCGCCCGGCCCCGGCAGCGCGGTGTCAGCGCCCTTCCTGCTGCATCCGCGTCATGAGCATCTGCTTGGCCTGGTCACCCGCCTTGCGGTTGTTCTCCTGAATCTTGCGGAACCAGGTGGCCAGTTCCGTGTCGCCCCGCTGCTCCGCGTCCGAGATGTAGATGTCCATCCGGTAGATGTTGTCCAGCGACATCTGCAGCGTGTGGATCAGGTCGTAGTTCTTGTCCTTCACCGGGCTCATCTGTTCCTTGACCGCGGTCGCCACGGCGTACCTCCCCTGTCTCGGCTTCCGAACGGGCCAGCGCTTACCCGGCCTCGGCCCGTTCACGCCCCGGCGCCGGTCGGGAGCTGCCGGCCGAGCCGAACGGTTACCGGGCGGCCGGGTCGGGTACGGGGGGCCGCATGGCGGAACTGGCAGCCCTCTGGATCGTGCGGCACGGTGAGAGCACGGCGAACGTCGCCGCGACGGCGGCGGAGACCTCCGGCGCGGACCTGATCGACCTGACCCATCGGGACGCCGACGTGCCGCTGTCGGAGACCGGCGAGGAGCAGGCCCGGGCCACCGCGCGCTGGCTCGCCGGCCTGCCGGCCGATCGCCGGCCCGACGTGGCGGTGGTCTCGCCGTACCTGCGGGCGGTGCGGACGGCCGAGCTGGCGCTGGCCGGCACCGGCATCCCGGCCAGCCGGGACGAGCGGCTGCGCGACCGGGAGCTGGGCATCCTCGACGGCCTGACCGGACACGGCGTGCAGCGCCGCTTCCCCGACGAGGCGGACCGCCGCCGGCGGCTCGGCAAGTTCTACTACCGCCCGCCGGGCGGCGAGTCCTGGACGGACGTGGCGCTGCGGCTGCGGGCGCTCCTGGGCGACCTGCGCCGCGACCACGAGGGACAGCGGGTACTGCTGTTCGGCCACGACGCCCTGGTCTTCCTGCTTCGTTACCTGGTGGACGGGCTGACCGAGGCTGAGCTGATGGGACTCACCCGGGAGCACGTGATCGCCAACTGCTCGGTGACCGGCTGGTCGGCGGACGCGGACGGCCGGCTCGTCCTGGACACCTTCAACGACGTGACCCACCTGCGCCGGGAGGGCGCCCGACCCACCAGGGAGGACGAGGTCCATGCCGAACCGGTCTGAGACCCGGGTCATCACCCCGGCGTTGCTGCGCGACTGGGCGCTGCCGGTGCCCACCGGCGGCAAGGAGCACCGGGGCACCGTGCTGGTGGTCGGCGGGTCCCGCTTCACCCCCGGCGCCGTGCTGCTGGCCGGCGTGGCCGCGCTGCGCGCGGGCGCCGGCGTGCTCCAGCTCGCCGCCGCCGAGTCGACCGCCGCCGCGCTGAGCATCCAGGTGCCGGAGGCACTGGTGATAGGCCTGCCGGAGACCGGGGACGGGGCGGTAGCCGGCGATCCGGGCGACCGGCTCGGCGAGCTGGTCGGGCAGGCCGACGTGGTGGCCGTCGGCCCCGGCCTCAACGACATCGACGAGACCCGGGCGCTGCTGCACCTGGTCCTCGACGCGGCCGGGCCGCAGACCTCGCTGGTGCTGGACGCGTACGCGCTCGGGGCGCTCAGCCACGAACCGGACCTGCTGGTCGGTGCGGGCCGCCCGGTGGTGCTCACCCCCAACCTGACGGAGGCGCGGCACCTGCTGGGTCGCGAGCCCGGCGACGACCTGGACGCCGAGTCCCGCGAGCTGGCCGGCCGGTACGAGGCGGTGGTCTCGCTCTACGGCCACATCGCCACCCCCGCCGGTGAGTGCTGGCGGGAGGAGAGCGGCGACGCCGGCCTGGGCACCTCGGGCAGCGGCGACGTCCGCTCCGGGCTGCTGGCCGGGCTGCTGTCCCGGGGCGCGGCGCCGGCGCAGGCCGCCTGCTGGGCCGCCTGGGCGCACGCGGTCAGCGGCCAGCGCCTGGTCCCCCAGTTCGGGCGGATCGGTTTCCTCGCCCGCGAGCTGCTCGACGAGATTCCGCACACCCTGGCCACCGTGTGACGCTGAGCGACCCGCCGCACAGGTGTGTGTAACGCCACAGATTTCCGTGACGCTGTAGTCACCGGAGGCGGGCACCCTGCCCCCCTTCCGCCGGCCGCTCCCCACCAGGGAGCGCACCCCGGCTGGAAACAGCCCCTGGGAGTCTGTGTGAAGAACCTCCGTCGCAAGACACTGGCTGCCGCGTCCGCCGTGACCCTCGGTGTCGGCCTCGCCGTCACCGGTGGGCTGGCCCCGGCGACGGCCGCCGGCCCGGACACCACGTTCCTGGTCCTGGCCCCGCAGGGTGCCACCACCGGGAAGGCGGCGGCCCGCGTGGCCGCGGCCAAGGGCACCGTGGTGGCCACGTACGACCAGATCGGCGTGCTCGTCGTCCGCTCGACCAACCCCGACTTCGTCACCGACGTGGCGGGTTCGGGCGTCGAGTCGGTGGCGTCCACCGCCGGGCTGGGCACCGCTCTCGAAGAGGGCGAGACCGTGGAGGTCTCCGCGGCCGAGGCGGCGAACACCACCGCCGACCCGACCAAGGAGCCGCTCTTCGGCCAGCAGTGGGACATGCCGATGATCGACGTCCCGCAGGCCCACGCCGTCAACGCCGGCAGCGCCGACGTGGTGGTGGGCGTGCTGGACAGCGGCATCTCCAGCAGCCACCCCGACCTGGCCACCCAGATCGCCAAGGACAAGAGCACGTCCTGCCTCGGCGGCACGGTGGACACGGCCGAGGCGGCCTGGAACCCGACCACCTCCGACCACGGCACCCACGTGGCCGGCACCATCGCCGCCGCCGTCAACGGCGTCGGCGTGACCGGTGTCGCGCCGGGCGTCAAGGTCGCCGCGGTGAAGGTGGTCAACGACGAGGGCTACATCTTCCCGGAGGCTGCGGTCTGCGGGTTCATGTGGGCCGCGGACCACGGCATGCAGCTGACCAACAACAGCTACTACATCGACCCGTGGGAGCTGAACTGCCGCAACGACGCACGCCAGCGTCCGGTGTGGCAGGCGGTCCAGCGGGCCATCCGTTACTCGTCGAGCAAGGGCGTGCTGAACGTGGCGTCCGCGGGTAACTCGAACTACGACCTCGCGCACAAGATCACCGACGACGGCAGCCCGAACAACGGCACGCCGGAGACGCGCGAGAACCTCACCAACGCCTGCCTCGACCTGCCGGCCGAGGCGCCGGGCGTGGTGACCGTCTCGGCGGTCGGCCCGACCGGGGCGAAGAGCTACTACTCGTCGTACGGCCAGGGGGTCATCGACGTGACGGCGCCGGGTGGCGACACCCGCTTCCGCACGCAGGGCGCCCGCTCCACCCTCACCGACGGCATTCTGTCGACCACCTTCAACACGGCGACGAAGACCAACGGTTGGGGCTACAAGCAGGGCACCTCGATGTCCGGCCCGCACGCCGCCGGCGTGGCGGCGCTGGCGGCGTCGGCGCACCCGGGCATGAGCCCGGGCCAGCTGGCCGCGTTCCTGGAGCGCACGGCCGAGGCGCAGTCCTGCCCGGAGGGCGTCTACAACCCGGTGCCGCTGATCGCGGCCGGCCCCACTGCCTACAACGCGACCTGCTCCGGCGGCGAGCGCAACGGCTTCTACGGCGCCGGCATGGTCAACGCGTACAACGCGGTGAAGTAGCAGCAGCACGGCACGACCAGTGGTGGGGCCCGGCGGAACACGCCGGGCCCCATCCGTTTTCGCAGCTCACCCTCGGGGTACCGGGTCAGACGTCAGTCGAACAAGGAGGTCTGCCGGTGTCCACCGATGCCATCGTCCTGCTCAAAGAGGACCACAAGGAGATGCGCCGCCTCTTCAAGGAGTTCCAGAAGGCCGAGGAGGGCCCGGCCAGCAAGCGCCAGCAGCTGGTGAGCCAGATCCTCGAAGCCCTGACGGTGCACACCTACCTGGAGAACGAGGTGATGTACCCCGAGGTCCGCAAGCTCCTGCCGGACCTGGAGGACGACATCCTCGAGTCGTACGAGGAGCACCACGTCGCCGACCTGCTCTGCGCGGAGCTGGCCGCGATGGACGCCTCCGACGAGCGCTTCGTCGCCAAGACCACGGTGCTGATCGAGAACGTCGAGCACCACGTCGAGGAGGAGGAGCAGGAGTGGTTCCCCAAGGTGCGCGAGGCGCTCGGCCGCAACCAGCTCCAGGAGATCGGTGAGCGGATGATCGCGATGCGCAAGGACGCCCCGCGTACCCCCACCGCCCCGAAGGCGATCAAGAAGGCCGTCGACGCGGTGACCGCCTGAGCGAGTCCCGCACGGGGCCCGGCCGTCGGCCGGGCCCCGGCGCACGTCACCAGGCGGTCGGCGGCACCCCGTCCGGCGCCGGCAGGATCTGCCGCACCCGCCCCGGGGGTACGCCCCGGCGCCGCCACTCCCGGGGGTAGCCCACCGAGACCTCCTCGAAGCGGACCCCGTCGTGCCAGGTGGTGCGGGGGATGTGCAGGTGCCCGTAGACCACGGCGGCGGCGTCGAAGCGGCGGTGCCAGTCGACGGTGGCCTCGGTGCCGCACCACTGGGCGAAGATCGGGTAGCGCAGCACCCGGGTCGGCCCCCGCACCAGCGGCCAGTGGTTGACCAGCACGGTCGGCAGGGCCGGATCGCGTTCGGCGAGCCGCCGGGCGGTCTCGGCGACCCGGGCCGCGCACCACTCGTGGCGGCTCGGGTACGGATCGGGGTGCAGCAGGAACTCGTCGGTGCAGACGATCCCGGTCCGGTACGCCTCGGCCAGGGCGGCCTCGCGGGTGTCGAAGCCCTCCGGCCGCCAGCTGTAGTCGTAGAGCAGGAACAGCGGCGCCACCAGCACCGGCCCGCCCGGCCCACGCCACACCGGGTACGGGTCCTCCGGGGTGAGCACGCCCAGCTCCCGGCAGCGGCGT
The DNA here is from genome assembly GCF_036906795.1 of Micromonospora sp. CPCC 205739. Classification (NCBI taxonomy): domain Bacteria; kingdom Bacillati; phylum Actinomycetota; class Actinomycetes; order Micromonosporales; family Micromonosporaceae; genus Micromonospora; species Micromonospora sp. CPCC 205739. The sequence continues at coordinate 49,164 of NZ_JBAKHS010000007.1, forward strand.
ACCAGGTGCTGGTAGCGGGCCACCCCGCGCAGGGTGACCGGGTCGCCCTGCGGGGTCCACAGCTCGTGGTTGCCGGGCGCCCAGAGCACCGTGTCGAACCGCTCGGCCAGCAGGCCCAGCGCCCACTCGACGTCGGCGGCCGTGTCGCCCACGTCCCCGGCGACGATCAGCCAGTCGCGGGGGGAGGCCGGTTGCAGCGCCTCGACCAGCGCCCGGTTCTCCGCGTACCCGACGTGCAGGTCGCTGATGGCGACCAGGCTGCCGTCGATCTCCTCGGCTGGCATCCGCCGATCGTACGCAGCCCGCGCCGCACGCGGGGTACGCGCGACGGCGGGGCTCAGTCGGCCGAGCCCGGCTCGGCCATCTTCCGGTGCTGCTCGGACTTGAGCCGGTCCGGGGTGAACCGGGCGGCGGCCGCCTGCACCTTGTTCTTCAGCGAGCCGGCGACGACCTTCTCCTCGCCCTTCATCATCGCCGCGAAGCCCTGCGCGGCGACCGTCGCCGGGTCGTCCTTGCGGCCGGCGCCGACCCGGGTGTCCTCCATGTCGGCCCGCTCGAAGAACTTCGTGTCGGTCGGGCCGGGCATCAGCGAGGTGACGGTGACCCCGGTCTCCTTCAGCTCGTTGCGCAGCGCCTCGGCGAAGGACTGCACGAACGACTTCGAGGCGTTGTAGACCGCCTGGAAGGCCCCCGGCATGGTCGAGGCGATCGACGAGGTGAACAGCACCCGGCCGGCGCCACGCTCGACCATCGCCGGCAGCAGCCGCTTGGTCAGGTGCACGGTCGAGGTGACGTTCACGTCGATGATGTTCAACTCGTCGCGCAGGTCCGTGTCGCTCACGAACGCCCCGCCGGCGCCGCGCCCGGCGTTGACGGCCAGGGCGTCGACCGGCCGTCCGGTCGCGTCGACCGCCTCCGCCAGCGCCTCCACTCCGTCGAAGGTGGCCAGGTCCACCCGGACCGGCTGGACCTGGGCGCGGCCGTCGCGGCGCAAATGCTCCGCCGCCTCCTCGATGCCCGGGTCCTCGGCGGCGATCACCACGTCGTACCCATGCTCGACGAACTGGACGGCCAGCTCGTACCCGATGCCGCTGGAGGCCCCGGTGACCACGGCCAGCGGCCGTCCGGTGGTCGGTGCGCTCATCTGCCTGTCTCCTCTCGTGTGCGGACCGCGCGTGCCGACACGGCCCTACCCGGTGCTGTGCCCGCGTCCGGCGCGCCCAACCACGCCGGTCCCGGCGAGGTCGGGCGGGCCCTGCCACGGCGACCCGGTAGGATCGGCGCGGGCCGTGACTGGCGCGTGGGGATGGAGCACCATCGGGAAGCGGTCCCGTCATGAGGACGCACGCCGAGCGCCTGGGCCTTCCGCACGTCTGTAGGAGGTCGCATGTCGCTGAACGCCGAATCCACCGCTTTCCGCAGCGCGCTCGAGGTGATCCGCGCCGTCGAGCCCCGGGTGGCCGACGCCATCGGCGCCGAGCTGGCCGACCAGCGCGAGTCGCTCAAGCTCATCGCCAGCGAGAACTACGCCTCCCCCGCCACCCTGCTGGCCATGGGCAACTGGTTCAGCGACAAGTACGCCGAGGGCACCGTCGGCCGCCGCTTCTACGCCGGCTGCCAGAACGTCGACACCGTCGAGGCGCTCGCCGCCGAGCACGCCCGGGAGCTGTTCGGCGCCGCGCACGCGTACGTGCAGCCGCACTCCGGCATCGACGCCAACCTGGTCGCGTTCTGGGCGATCCTGGCCGACCGGGTGGAGTCCCCGGCCCTGAAGAAGGCCCAGGTACGCCACGTCAACGACCTCACCGAGGCGGACTGGTTCGCGCTGCGCCGGGAGCTGGGCGACCAGCGGATGCTCGGCATGTCGCTGGACGCCGGCGGCCACCTCACCCACGGTTTCCGGCCGAACATCTCCGGCAAGATGTTCGACCAGCGCAGCTACGGCACCGACCCGGCCACCGGCCTGATCGACTACGACCGGGTGGCCGAGGCGGCCCGGGAGTTCAAGCCGCTGATCCTGGTCGCCGGCTACTCGGCGTACCCGCGGAAGGTGAACTTCCGGATCATGCGGGAGATCGCCGACTCGGTCGGCGCCACCTTCATGGTCGACATGGCGCACTTCGCGGGCTTGGTCGCGGGCAAGGTCTTCACCGGCGACTTCGACCCGGTGCCGCACGCGCACATCGTCACCACCACCACCCACAAGTCGCTGCGCGGCCCGCGCGGCGGCATGGTGCTCTGCGGCCCGGAGCTGGCCGACCAGGTGGACCGGGGCTGCCCGATGGTGCTCGGCGGCCCGCTGCCGCACGTGATGGCCGCCAAGGCCGTCGCCCTGGCCGAGGCCCGCCGCCCGGACTTCGCCGACTACGCCCAGCGCATCGTCGACAACGCCCAGGCGCTCGCCGAGGGCCTGCTGCGCCGGGGCACCAAGCTGGTCACCGGCGGCACCGACAACCACCTGGTGCTGCTCGACGTCTCCGGCTACGGGCTGACCGGCCGGCAGGCCGAGCAGGCGCTGCTGGACTCGGGCATCGTCACCAACCGCAACGCGGTCCCGCAGGACCCGAACGGCGCCTGGTACACCTCGGGCATCCGGATCGGCACCCCGGCGCTGACCACCCGGGGCCTCGGCGCCGCCGAGATGGACGCCACCGCCGAGCTGATCCACACCGTGCTCAGCCAGACCAAGGCCGGCGCCAACCCGGACGGCACCCCGTCGAAGGCCAAGTACGTCCTCGACCCGGCGCTGGCCGACAAGATCGGTAAGCAGGCGAGCGAGCTGCTCACCGGCTTCCCCCTCTACCCCGCCGTCGACCTGGGCTGACCCGCCCGCAACTCCCGACGCCCCGTCCGGCCCCGCCCGGCGGGGCGTCGCCGTATCCCCCGCCCTCTCCCCCGACCTGCCCCGTTCCTCTCTCCGGCCCGCCCCGGTGATCAAGAAGTTTGCGTCCCGGGAACGCGCTCTCCCGGACGCAAACCTCTTGATCACCGAGCCCTCGGCCGTGCGCGGAGCTGGCCGCCACCGCCGTCCCCGGTGGGGTGCGTCGGGCGGGCCGGGTCAGGGGGTGTGGTGGGCGCGGTGGCGCAGGGCGCGCAGGCGGTGCAGGACGTCGGTGCCGCCGCCCCGGCCGAAGTGGTCGTGCAGGGCGCGGTACTCGGCGTACAGCTCGTCGTAGGCGGCGGCGCGCGCCGGATCCGGGTGGAACGTCTCGCGGTGCCCGGCGGCCATCGCCGCCGAGGCGGCCGGCACGTCCGGGTACGCCCCGCCGGCCACCGCGGCGTGGATGGCCGCGCCGAGCGCCGCCGGGTGCGCCGCGTCCAGCACGTGCAGCGGCCGGCGCAGCACGTCGGCGTAGATCCGCAGCAGCAGCCGGTTGGCGGTGAGCCCGCCCGCCGCGGTCAGCTCGCGCACCGGCACCCCGGCGGCGGTGAACGCCTCCACCACGGTCCGCGCCCCGAACGCGGTCGCCTCCAGCAGCGCCCGCCAGATCTCCTCCGGCCGGGTGGCCAGGGTCAGCCCGACCAGCACCCCGCTCAGCTCGTGGTCCATCAGCACCGAGCGGTTGCCGCTGTGCCAGTCCAGCGCCAGCAGCCCGTGCCCGCCCACCGGCTGGTCGGCGGCGAGCGAGTCCAGCAGCTCGTACGCGGTGATGCCGCGCCGCCGCGCCTCCTCGGCGTACCCGGCGGGCAGCCCCCGGTCGACGTACCAGGCGAAGATGTCCCCCACCCCGCTCTGCCCGGCCTCGTAGCCCCAGCTGCCGGCGGTCACCCCGCCGTCGACCACCCCGCAGATGCCCGGCACCTCGTGGCAGGTGTCCGAGTTCATGATCAGGCAGGTGGAGGTGCCGAGCACCGCCAGCATCCGCCCCGGCGCGACCGCGCCGGCCGCCGCGGCCGTGACGTGCGCATCGATGGCGCCGACCGCCACCGGGGTCCCCTCCGGCAGGCCGGTCCAGCCAGCCGCCTCGGCGGTCAGGGTCCCGGCCCGGGCGGCCAGCGGAGCGATCGGCCCGTCGACCTTCGGCAGCAGGCCAGGCAGGGCCGGATGGAGCGCGGCGAGGAACCCGGGCGCGGGATGGCGGCCGTCCTGGCGCAGCCCCTTGAAGCCGGCGGCGGAGACGTTGCGGGTCTCCCGCCCGCAGAGCCGCCACACGATCCAGTCGGCCGCCTCGATCCAGCGCTCCGCCCGGTCGAAGACCTCCGGGTCCTCCTCCAGCAGTTCGAGGGCCTTGGCCAGCTGCCACTCCGCGGAGACCCGCCCGCCGTAGCGGGCCAGCCAGGTTTCGCCGCGCTCCCGGGCGAGGGCGTTGATCCGGTCGGCCTGGGGCTGGGCGGCGTGGTGTTTCCACAGCTTCGGCCAGGCGTGCGGCCGGTCCCGCAACCGGGGCAGCGCGCAGAGCGGGGTGCCGTCGGCGAGCGTCGGCAGCACCGTGCAGGAGGTGGCGTCCACCCCGATGCCGACCACGTCGCGCGGGTCGACCCCGGCGGCGGCGAGCGCGGCGGGCACCGCGACCCGCAGCACGTCGAGGTGGTCCTCGGGATCCTGCAGCGCCCAGTCCGGCGGCAGCGGGACGCCGTCGGGCAGCCGTTCGGTGAGCACCCCGTGCCGGTACGCGTGCACCGCGCTGCCCAGTTCGGCGCCGTCGGGCACGGCGACCACCACCGCGCGCCCGGAGAGCGTGCCGAAGTCGACGCCGACGGCGTACCGCTGTGCCACCGATTCCCTCCCGTCGCCGCGCCCGGAGCCTCCCCGGCCGGGAGGTCACGCTAGCAACAACGGGAGGTGAACGGCCGGTGCCGGCTCAGTCGATCGGCCGTTTGAGGTGGTAGCGGTGCACCTCGGTGCTGCCCTGCACGTTGTTCACGTCCTCCCCGGCGGAGACCAGCTCCCAGCCCTCCCGGCCGGCCCGGTTGAGGTGCGCGATCGCCGTGTCGCCGTAGGCCGTGATGTCTTTGCGCGAGCCGTCCGGGCCGTACCAGACGAACGAGACGTGGAAATTGCGTCCCTGCCCCTGGTAGCGGCGGACCAGCAGGGCGTACTCCCAAGCGACCATGGCGTCCATTATGGCTGTCCGATGGGGAGCGAGCAGCCACGGGGGGTGGTGGATCGGCGACGGTGCGGTGTCATCCGGTGGGCAGCGGCGCGCGGTCGAGTTCGTCGGCGACCAGGGCGGCGAGCCGGTCCAGGCCGACGTCGATCTGGTCCGGGGTGACCGCGCTGACCGACAGGCGCAGCGAGTTGACGGGAGCCCCATCGTCGTAGAAGTGCGCCATCGGGGTCCACAGCACGCCGTACCGCTCGGCCGAGCGGCGCAGCAGCGCGTCGTCGACCGGGAACGGCACGGTGACCACCACGAAGAACCCGCCGGCAGGCGCGTTCCAGCGCACCGGCGAGGGGGCGGGGAACCGCCGGGCCAGGCCGGCGAGCAGGTGGCGCAGGTTGCGGCCGTACGCCGCGCGCTGGCGGACGGTGGCGGTGACCAGCGAGCAGTCGTGTTCCAGCAGCGCCCCGCCGACGATCGCCTGGGCCAGCGGCGAGGTGTTCACGGTGACCATACTTTTGATCTTGGCGAGCTGGTCGGCGAGGAGGCCGACGGCGCCGTCCGGGCCGGTGACCCGCTGGTCGGCGACCACGTACCCGACCCGCGCGCCGGGCAGCACGGTCTTGGCGAACGAGCCGAGGTAGACCACCCGACGGCCGGTGTCCAGCGCCTTCAGGGTGGGCAGCCGGCCCTGGTCGCCCGCCGGGAAGAGGCCGTACGGGTTGTCCTCGATCAGCAGCAGTTCCTCCTCGGCCGCCAGGTCCAGCAGCCGGCGCCGGTCGTCGAGGCTCATGCTGGCCCCGGAGGGGTTGGCGAAGTCGGGCATCACGTAGCAGGCCCGGGGTCGCCGCCCCTCGGCGCGGGCCGCGCGGGCCCGGGCGCGCAGGTCGGCCAGGTCGACCCCGGCCGGGCCACCGGCGACCGGGTGCACCGGCAGGTCGAGCAGGCGGGCCGCGCCGGTCAGCCCGACGTACGTCGGGGCCACCGCCAGCAGCACGTCCCGGGGCTCGGCGCGCAGCGCGCGCAGGACCAGGAACATCGCCTCCTGGCAGCCGGCGGTCACCACCACGGACTCCGGGTCGACGTGGACGCCCTCGTCGACGGCGAGGTTGCGGGCGACGAGGTGGTGCACGATCCCCTTGGTGCGGCCGTACTGGAACAGCGTGCGCCGGACCTGCTCCGGATGCTGTCCCAGGTCCTCGGCGAGGTGCCGGCGGAACCGCGCCAGCCACCGGGGCGGCGCGTCGTCGTCGAAGAACTCCTCGTAGGGCCGCCCGGCGGCGAGCGAGACCGCCTCGGGCCAGTGCTGGGCGACCTCGTTGAGGAAGTTCATCGAGTTCAGGGCCGGGTCGTCGACCGCCGGGTGCAGGTCGGCGAGGCCCAGGTCCACCGGTTCGCCCACCGTTCAGCCTCCCGTCATGGTGCGCAACCGCCGGGCCTGCTCCGGGTCGGCGCACCCGCTGAGCGTGAGGGCGTCGCGCAGCTCGGCGGCGAGCAGCGCCAGGGCCGCCTCCGCGCCGGCCCGGCCGCCCGCCGCCAGGGCCCAGAGCATCGGCCGGCCCACCAGCACGCCGGTGGCGCCGAGGGCGAGCGCCCGCAGCACGTCCGTGCCGCTGCGCACGCCGCTGTCGAGCAGCACCTCGGCGCGGCCGTCGACCGCGGCGACCACCTCGGGCAGCACGGCGGCGGTAGCGGGAGCGCCGTCGAGCTGCCGGCCGCCGTGGTTGGAGACCACCACCGCGTCCGCGCCGACCTCCACCGCCCGCACCGCGTCGCGCGGGTCGAGGACGCCCTTGACCAGCAGGGGCACCGGGGTACGGTTCCGCAGCCAGTCGAGGTCGCCCCAGGTCAGCGCGGGCGCGAAGACCGCGCCGGTGTGCGCGGCGATCGCCGACACCCCGGGGGTGCCGGTGTGCGCGAGGTCGTCCCGGCCGCCGGGCAGGTTCGCGGCGGTGACGTGCGGCGGCAGCGCGAAGCCGTTGCGCAGGTCGCGCCGCCGCCGGCCGAGCACCGGCACGTCGACGGTCACCATCAGCGCGGCGCAGCCCGCGGCGTGCGCCCGGTCCAGCAGCTCGGCGACCAGCCCCCGGTCGCGCAGCCAGTACAGCTGGAACCAGACCGGCCCGTCGCCGGCGGCGACGACCTCCTCGATCGTGCTGCTGCTCAACGTGCTGAGCGCGTAGGGCACCCCGGCCGCGCCCGCCGCCGCCGCCAGCGCCAACTCGCCGTCGGGGTGCAGCAGCCGCTGGTACGCCATCGGCGCCACTGCCACCGGCATCGCCTGCTCCCGGCCCAGCAGCGGCGCCGCCGTCCGGGGCTCGTCCACCCCGGTGAGCATCCGGGGCAGCACGGCGACCCGGTCGAGGGCGGCCCGGTTGGCGGCGAGGGTGGTCTCGGCACCGCTGCCGCCGTCGACGTAGTCCCAGACCCCCGGCGGCACGGCCGCCCGGGCCGGCTCGGCGAAGTCCGCCAGGCTGACCGGCGGCCGGTCGTCGGTCGGGCCCGCCGGTGCGGGCCGGGTCGTCGGCAGGTCGGAGCGCACCAGTTCAGCCACCGGCCGGCCCGCCCGTCCCCGTCGCGACGCCGGCGGCCAGGCCACGGCCCGACTCCCCACCGGCCCGTCCGCCTAGGGAGGTACCGGCGGCACGCTCGCCGTCCGGCCGCGCGCCGTCGGGCCCACCGTAGAAGCGGTCCCGCAGGAACGTGGCGGCCTCGTCCTGCGCCCGGCGACCCGCGTCGAACGCGCCGGGCATCGCGAAGAATCCGTGGATCATCCCGGGATACCGGCTCAGGGTCACCGGTACGCCCGCCGCGCGCAGCCGCTCGGCGTAGCGCTCCCCCTCCTCGCGCAGCGGGTCGTACTCGGCGGTGATCACCAGGGCCGGCGGGAGGCCGGAGAGGTCGTCGGCGAGCAGCGGCGAGGCGAGCGGGTCCGCCGCGTCGGCCGGGTCGGGCAGGTAGTGCCGCCGGTACCAGTCGACGGAGTGCCGGTTGAACAGCAGCGGGTCCTCGTCGCCGGCCGGCGCGCGGTCGGCCCGCTGGTCGGTGTTCGGGTAGACCAGCAGTTGGCCGGCGAGCCGGGGGCCGGCGGCGCGGGCCAGCAGGGTCACCGCCGCGGCCAGGTTGCCGCCGGCGCTGTCGCCGCCGACGACGAGGCGCTGCGGGTCCGCCCCGAACTCCTCGGGATGCGCGGCGATCCACGCGGCGGCGGCGTGGCAGTCGTGCACCGCGGCCGGGAAGGGATGCTCGGGGGCGAGCCGGTAGCCCACGGTGACCACCTGGCCGCCGGAGGCGTTGGCCAGCCGTCGGCAGATGCCGTCGGCGGTGTCGATGCCGCCCAGCGTCCAGCCGCCGCCGAAGAGGTACAGCAGGGTGGGCAGCGGGCCGTCGCCGGCCGGCCGGTACACGCGTACCGGGAGGTCGCCGGCGGGGCCGGGGACGTGGGTGTCGCGTACCTCGTGGACCGGCTCGACGTCGCCGCCGCCGGCGCGGATCGCGGCCAGGTCGGCGGCGCGGGCCTCGGCGAGGGTCTGGGTGTACAGCGGCGGCGTGCCGGCCGCGGCCCGCGCGGCCCGGTACGCCACCACCTGGGGGTCGAGGGGCATGCCGTCTCCTATCCGCCGGTCGAGACGAAGAGCTTGTCGATGCCGCGCAGGAAGAGGCTCCCGCTGTAGCTCGGGGTGCGGGTGACCGTCAGCCGCGGGAAGCGGGCCAGCAGCCGGGGCAGGGCGATGCGGCCCTCCAGCCGGGACACCGCGGCGCCCAGGCAGAAGTGCGGGCCCAGGCCGAAGGCGAGCGAGGGCGGCCCGTCGCGGCGCGGGTCGAACCGGTCCGGGTCCGGGAAGCGGGCCGGGTCGCGGTTGGCCGCCGCGATCATCAGCAGGACGTTCTCGTCCCGCGCGACGGGCACCCCGCCGAGTTCGGTGTCGTGGGGCGCGGCCCGGGCCAGGAAGTGCACCGGGGTCTCCATCCGCAGCACCTCGTCCACGCAGCCCCGGGCGAGCGCGTCGTCACCGGGCAGCGCCGCGGCGACGTCCGGGTGCGCCAGCAGCAGCGGCAGGCCGTTGCTGAACATGTAGACGGTGGTGACGAAGCTGGCGTTGAAGAGCACGATCAGGTTGCCGATCAGCTCCTCCTCGCTGAGCGCGACGTCGCCCGAGTCCACCGCCTCGACCAGCCCGCTGATCAGGTCGTCGCCGGGCCGCGCGCGGCGGTGCGCGATCAGCTCCCGGTAGTAGCCGCGCAGTTCCTCGGCGGCCTGGTTGGCCAGGGCGAGGCGCTGCGGGGTCTTGCCGGCCACGTCCAGGAACTCGTCGATCCGGTCCACCCGCTGCCGGTACCAGGACAGGTCGGCTTCGGGCAGGCCGATGAACTCGGCCATCACCAGCGCCGGCGCGGGGTACGCGAAGTCGGCCACGAAGTCCGTCTCGGTGCCGTCGGCGCCCGCCTCGGCCATCCGGTCCAGCAGCGTGTCGACCACCCGGACGATCACCGGTTCGAGGGCGCCCAGCCGGCGCGGGGTGAAGGTCTTGGCGAAGACCGCGCGCATCCGGGTGTGGTCCGGCGGGTTGACGAACATCATCGAGGACTGGAGGGTGCGCAGGATCTCCTGCTCCTGCCAGCCGGGCGGGGCCTGCTTGTACCACTGCGGGTCGCGCAGTACCTGGGAGACCAGGTCGTACCCCACGGCGACGGTGGTGATCGTGCTGTGCTCGGCGCGGCTCGGGACGGTGCTGATCGGACCGTGCCGGTGCAGGGCCGCGTACCACGGGTAGGGGTCCTGCCGACCCTGCTCGCCGTAGAGCCCGGTCAGGATCTCGTCGACGTCCACGGTGCTGCCTCCTCCCCAGGATGGACGGTGGGGCGGCGGGTCACCCCGCGGCCCCACCGGTGTCACAGGCCGAGCAGTCGCAGCGGTACGGCGTCCGCCATCGCCTGGTTGCCGGCGTCGTTCGGGTGGATGTGGTCTCCGGAGTCGTACGCGGGCAGCAGCCGGCTCGGCTGTGCCGGGTCGCGCAGCACCGCGTCGAAGTCGAGCACCCCGTCGAACTCACTCGCGCCCGCGCCGCGCAGCCAGTTGTTGACCGCCTGCCGGGTGGCGTCCTTCTCGGGCGTCCACACCCCCGGGTTGCCGTGCCCCTCGTACGGCGTCAGGGTGGCCGCCAGGCTGCGCAGGCCACGCGCCTTGACCTGCTGGTTGACCTGCCGCAGCGCGGCGATGATCTGCTCGGCGGAGTCGTTCGACATCCAGATGTCGTTGATGCCCAGGTGGGTGACGACGGTCTTCACCCCGGTCTGCGGGAAGACGTCCTCGTTGAGCCGGGCGAGGGCGTTCGGGCCCAGCTCGTTGTAGCCGGGGAAGCCACCGGCGCCCGGCTCCGGGCCCTCGTGGTTGAGCCGGTTGCCGGCGAGGCTGAGGTTGAGCACGCCGGGGGTACGCACCTCGGGCCGGGCGTCGACCAGCCGGTCGGCGAGCAGGTCGGGCCAGCGCTTGTTGGCGTTGACCGTGCTGCCGTTGCCGTCGCCGATCGAATCGCCGAGGACCACGATCGAGCCCGGGGTGTGCCGGCGCTGCACGTCGAGGCCGGAGAGGAACATCCAGCAGCAGTTGGGCCGGATGGTGAAGCCGGCGCCGTCGGCGGCGGTGGTCAGGTCGGTGGCGCCGATGAAGTTGGTGACCTTGGACTGGCCGTGGAAGGTGACCGGCCCGGTGAGCACCGGGAAGTGCAGGGTGACGACGAGATCCTCCTGCTCCCGCACGGTGAAATCGAGCGGGTCGCTGAGCAGCTCGGCGCCCTTGTTGATGGTGGCCGAGGTCGCGCCGCCGAAGGTCAGCTCGCGCAGGGTGCCCGCGTCGATGTCGGACCGGTCGTCGGCGGTCGCGGTGTTCGGCCGGGCGACGGTGGCGTGGCCGACCTTGACGGCCTGGTCGCCGTAGAGGTTGGTCAGTCGGACACGCAGCCGGTCACCGCCGACGCTGGTGTGCACGATCATCCGGATGCTCTGGTTGTTGAGACCGGTGTTGGTCAGGCCGACGGTGTTGCCGCGGGTGACCGCCGCGGCCCAGGTGCCCGCCCACTCGACCCGCCCGTGCCGGGCGCTGTCGGTGTCGGACGGGCCGGCGCTGGCCACCACCGCCGGGGTGGCCACGACCAGCAGGGTGGCCGCGGAAGCTATGACGTGCCATCTCTTCGGGGTCGACATGGAACCTCCATCGTTGGCAGCCCAGGGATCGGCGTCCATGATCGGCACCGCCCGGACGATGGTCCAGAAACCTAGCCGCTGGCGCTGACGGGCGTCAATCAACCCGATCGACCCCATCAAATGTCCGGCGGGAGCCCTCGGACACCGTTCGGCCCTGTCGTGCTGGGACGTCACGCCCCTAGGCTCAGGACCGGCGGCGGTGCGGTCGCCATGCCGCGTACTCCGCCGCGTCCCGGGCTCTGACCTGCCCGGATGCCATTGTCTGCCGGTCGCCGCGACGCGTCCCACCGGGCAGGTCGCGCCGGCCGCCACGCATCGACTGGGGGCTGCGCGATGACCGATCGACCGACCAGCTACGTGCACCAGGCGTTGGACTTGTTCGCCGGTTTCGGTGAGCGTGAGGCACTGGTCGGCGACGGCCGGCGGCTCAGCTACGCCCAGGTCGCCGACGAGGTGCGCGGGTTGGCCGGCGCGCTCGCCGGGCACGGCGTACGGCCCGGCGCGGCGGTGCTGGTGATGCTCGGCAACGCGGTCGAGGGGCCACTGCTCCAGCTCGCCCTGCACCTGCTGGGCTGCCGGACGATGTGGATCGCCCCGGTCACCTCGCGCCGGGAGATCGACGAGTTCGTCCGGCTGGCCCGCCCCGACGTCTTCGTGCACGACGCCCGGGCCACCGACGCCCTCGGCGCGCAGATCGCCGCCTCGCTGCCCGGGGTGCCGGTGCTGCGCCTCGGCGCGGAGCTCATCCCCGGCGCCCCGGCCGACCTGCCCGCCGCCGCGTCCGCGCCGGAGTCGTTCCTGCAGACCAGCGGCACCACCGGCACGCCCAAGCTGGTGCACCACCGGGAGAGCTTCTACCGGCAGATCCTCGCCCTGGCCGCGGACTTCCGGGCGGCCGGGTTCCCGCTGCTGCGGCACCTGTCGCACTCGCCGATGTGGCTGGCCAGCGGGCAGATCACCACGCTGTTCAACCTCTTCACCGGCGGCGTGCTCTTCCTGCGCCAGCAGTGGGACCCGGTGGCGTTCATCGGCACCGTCGAGCAGGAGCGGATCAACTCCACCTTCGTCACCCCGCCGATGCTCTACGAGGTGCTCGACCACCCGGCCCTGGAGGGCGCGGACTTCTCCGCCATGTTCATGTTCAACGTGGGCGCCGGGCCCGCCGCGCCGGCCCGGCTGCGGCAGGCGATCACCCGCTTCGGCCCGGTCCTGCGCATCGTGTACGGGCTCAGCGAGGCCGTCGTGATCACCGCCCTGCCCGGCCTGACCGACGACCCGGCCCACCCGGAGCGGCTGCGCTCCTGCGGCAAGCCGTACGGCGACGTCGCGATCGAGGTCCGCGACGCCGACGGGCGGGTGCTGCCGGTCGGCGCCGACGGCGAGGTGTGGGTCCGCACCAACCTCAGCTTCGCCGGCTACCACGGCCAGCCGGAGCTGACCGCCGAGACGCTGGTCGACGGCTGGGTGCGCACCCGCGACATCGGCCACCTCGACGACGAGGGTTACCTCTACCTGGTCGACCGGCTCCAGGACCGGATCCTCACCCGGCAGCGCAGCTGGCCGATCTACTCCCGGCCGATCGAGGACGTCCTCGCCGGCCACCCGGGGGTACGCGCCGCCGCGGTGATCGGCGTGCCCGACCCGGTCGCCGGTGAGCTGCCCTACGCGTACGTGGTGCGCGCGCCGGAGTCCACGGTCTCCGGCGAGGAGCTGATCGGGCTGGTGACCGCCGAGCTGAGCGAGACCTGGGCGCCCGGCGGGGTGGAGTTCCTCGACCGGCTCCCGCTGAACCGCTCGGCCAAGGTGGACAAGCTGGCCCTGCGGTCCCGGCACGCCGCCGCGCGGCCACCCGCGCCGCACGCCGACGAAGCGGGGATCGGCAGCCGGGCGTGACGCCGCGCCGGGAGCTGACGGTCCTGGTCGCCGCGGACCTGATCTCCAACCTGGGCAGCCGGATCTCGGTGGTGGCGATCCCCTGGCTGGTGCTGGAGACCACCGGCAGCCCGACGAAGATGGGCCTCGTCGCGGCGGCGGAGACGCTGCCGTACCTGCTCTCCAGCGCGCTGGCCGCGCCCTGGGCCGACCGGTTCGGGGTGCGCCGCACCTCGATCGTGGCCGACGCGGCGAGCGCGGTGGCGATGGCGGTGGTCGCGCTGGCGCCCTGGCTGGGCTTCGGGGCGCTGGTCGCGCTGGTCGCGGTCGCCGGGGGGCTGCGCGGCATCGGCGACCGGGTCAAGCACGTCATGTTCCGTCCGGCCGCGCAGCGCGCCGGGGTGCCGCTGATCCGGCTCACCTCCGCCTACGACGGGCTGGTGCGCGGGGTGACACTCTTCGGCGCGGTGCTCGGCGGGCTGCTGATCGCCTGGGTCGGGGTGACCCGGGCGATCTGGATCGACGCGGCGACCTTCGCGGTGTGCGCGCTGCTGATCGGCGTCCTCGTGAACCCGCCGGCACCCACCGAGCCGGCGCCCCGGGAGAGCTACCTGCGGGCGCTGCGCGGCGGCTTCGGCTACCTGCGCACCGACCGGATGCTGCTGACGATGCTGGTGGTGGTCTCCGCGCTGAACATGTTCGCCAACGCCAGCGTGGCGGTCTACATCCCGCTCTGGGTGGCCGAGGTGTTCGGCGACCCGGCCGGCTTCGGCCTGGTGCTGGGGGTCTTCGCCGGCGGAGCGCTGCTGGGCAACGTGCTCTTCACCGCCGCCGGGCCACGGCTGCCGCGGCAGCTCACCTTCGCGGTGGGCGCGGCGGCCAGCGGTACGCCCCGCCTGCTGGCGCTGGCGGTCAGCGACGAGCTGGTGGTGGTCCTCGCCGTGACGTTCCTGTCCGGGATGGCGATCGCGACGGTCAACCCGCTGCTCGGCGCGGCGCTCTACGAGCGGGTGCCGGAGGCGTTGCAGACCCGGGTGATCGGCATCGCCGGCTCGCTGGCCTTCCTGGGGCTGCCGGTCGGCGCGCTGTTGGGTGGTTGGACGGCGGCGACGTTCGGGCTGATCCCGGCGCTGTGGGTGATGTCGGCGGCCTGCCTGGTGGTGACGGTGGCTCCGCTGCTGGTCGGCGCGTTGCGGCCGGGGGCTCGGGAGCCGGTGCCGACGGTGCCGGCGCGGAGCTGATCGCGGATGCCCGGCGGGTGCGGCACGCCCCAAAGCGCCTCACGCTGAGTAAACGTTACATCTACTATCCGACAGTTTATTTGGTGCCCCGGTCCATGTCGCCTGGCGGCGAGAGCTGTCGATACTGCGTGAGCCCTCGTCCCACGTGTGCCGCCGTAAGGGGTCTCGACCATGTGGCATCCTCCCCTCCTCGGGTTCCGCCTCCACGCTCTGACGAGCCGATGGACCAGGCTGCTGGCCGTCCTCGCGGTGCTCGCCCTCGTCTCCTCAGGACTGTCCGCTTCGGTCGCGCGCCCCAGACCGGAGGGCACCAGCGCCCAGTCGGCGACCACGCCCGGCCCGGCCTGCGGCGAGAGCGCCGGCACCGCGGCGGTCACCAAGGTGGCGGCGTCCCTGCCCGACTACCAGCAGGTGGTCGCGCCCGGCACGACCGCCACCGTCTCGTACGGCGGGGCGAAGCTGGCCATCGGGCCGAAGGCGGTCCGGCTGCCGACCGGGATCGGCGTCACCGTCCTGCCGCCGGGGCTGACCCCGAAGCTGGACAGCGGCATGACCAACGTGACCGGCAAGACGAAGGGCGGCGGGTACCGCTTCACCCCGCACCCGCAGCAGTTCGCCGCCGCCATCCAGGTCACGCTGCCCTACGACCCGGCGCTGCTCACCGAGGAGTTCACCGCCCAGGACATCTACACGTACTTCTTCGACGACGTGCAGACCTGCTGGCAGGTCCTGGAGCGGGTGTCGGTGGACGAGGTCAACCACACCGTCACCTCGCTGACCGACCACTTCACCGACATGATCAACGCGACCGCGACGGTGCCGGAGCACCCGGAGGGCGTGCAGTTCAACCCCAACCAGATCAAGGGCATCCAGGCCGCCGACCCCGGTGCCGGGATCAACCTGATCGCCCCGCCGTCGGCGAACAACCAGGGTGAGAACCACCTGGCGTACCCGATCCAGGTGCCGCCGGGCCGGCAGGGCCTGACCCCGCAGCTCGGTCTCTCGTACAGCTCCTCCTCCGGCAACGGCTGGACCGGCGTCGGCTGGGACCTCTCGGTGCCCAGCATCTCCGTGGAGACCCGGTGGGGCGTGCCCCGGTACGCCGCCGGCACCGAGACCGAGACGTACCTGCTCAACGGCGAGCAGCTCACCCCCGTTGCGCACCGCGGCGCACCGGTGGCCCGCAGCGCCGAGAAGGTCTTCCACACCCGGGTCGAGGGCAGCTTCGCGCGGATCGTGCGGCACGGCACGAACCCGAAGAACTACACCTGGGAGGTCACCGACAAGAACGGCATCCACTGGCACTACGGCGCGGTGGCGGGTGCCCCCGGCCCGGCCGCCGACGCCAGCCTGGCCGACGACGCGGGCAACGTCTTCCTCTGGTCGGTCCGCGAGGTCCGCGACCCGCGCGGCAACGTCATGCGCTACCACTACGCGAAGGTGGACGACACCGGCCTGGCCGGGGGCAGCGTGCCGGGCCGCAACCTCTACGTCGAGAAGATCACCTACACCGGCCACGGCAGCGACGAGGGCCGGTACGCGGTCAGCTTCGACCGGGACCGCGAGCGGGGCGAGGCGCTGCGTACCGACACGTCCATCGACGCCCGGGGCGGCTTCAAGCGGGTCACCGCCGACCTGCTCCGCGAGGTGAAGGTCACCCTCGACGACAGCCTGATCCGCCGCTACGAGCTCACCTACAAGCGGGGCGCGTTCGCCAAGACGCTGCTCGACGCGGTGATCCAGTACGACGCCGACGGCCACGAGTTCAACCGGCACCGGTTCAGCTACCACGACGACATCCGCGACTCCTCCGGGCAGTACCAGGCGTTCCGGTCACTGCCCTGGACCTCACCCGGCGACGGGCTGAGCAGCGCGGCGTTGAACCTCACCCCGGAGCAGGCCGGCAACGCCAGCGCGCTGAACGCCAACACCAACACCAGCGGCGGCGGCCACCTCTACGTCGGCGTGGGCAGTTCGCCGAGCAAGTCCGGCTCGGTCGGCGTGAAGGTCGGCTTCAGCCACGGCAGCGACAAGGGCCTGCTGGCGCTGGTGGACGTCGACGGCGACTCGCTGCCCGACAAGGTCTTCCGCGACGGCGGCTCGGTGAAGTACCGCAAGAACCTCTCCGGCCCGACCGGCGAGGCCACCTTCGCCGCCCAGGCCCAGCCGCTGAACCTGCCGGGGATCATGGGCGAGTCCAGCAACACGCTGACCCTGGGCGTGGAGGGCTACCTGGGCGCGGCCGCCGCCCAGCTCGACTACGTCAACTCGTTCGCCACCACCGAGCAGTACTTCAACGACGTCAACGGCGACGGCATCCAGGACCTGGTCAACGGCGCCAGCGTGCTGTTCGGCCGGGTGGGCGCCAACGGCGTCCCGGTCTACGGGGTCAGCGGTGACACCCCCGTCCCGATCGGCCAGGGCGAGGTCGACGCGACCGGTCTGTTCGACTCGTTCAACGCCGACCGGGACCGGATGACCGACTCGTTCCCGCTGCTGGACAGCGTCCGCCGGTGGGTGGCGCCGTACGACGGCACGGTCAAGGTCGAGGGCGCGGTGCAGCTGGCCCCCGGCACCGCCGCCGCGCGCGCCGAGTCGCGGACCGCCGACGGGGTCCGGGTGGCGATCCAGAAGGAGGGCGCCGAGCTCTGGTCGGCGCGCATCGAGGCGGACGACGACGGCGCGAAGACGCCGACCGGCGTGGACGCGGTCACCGTGTCGCGCGGCGACCGGCTCTATTTCCGGGTCGGCTCGGCGGCCGACGGCGGACTCGACGAGGTCACCTGGGACCCGAAGGTCAGCTACGTCGGCGTGGGCGACCCGCTGGACGTCAACGGCCTGCCGTCGTACCGCTTCCAGGCCTCGCGCGACTTCACCCTGGGCGGCCGGGCCGCCACGGTGAAGGTGCCGCTGACCGGCACCATGCACCTCTCCGGCGACCTGGTGAAGTCCGGCGCCACCTCCGACGACGTGACCGTGCTGATCACCCGCAACGGCACGCCGGTGCTGGAGCAGACGCTGGCCGCGGCCACCACCGGCAGCGTGCCGGTGAACCTGGACGTCGATGTGCAGCAGGGACAGACGCTGCAGTGGCGGATCCGGGTCGACTCCCCGGTCGACGTGGACAAGCTGGCCTGGACGCCGCGCGCCTACTACACGGCCGCGCCGGGCGTCGACCGGCTCACCGACGCCAACGGCAAGCCCTTCATCGACGTGCGCCCGCCGTACGCCCTCGACCTGTACCCGGTCGACGGGCTGACCGCGCCGCAGCCGGCGTACACCGTGACCAGCGGTGGGACGCTGAGCGTGGAGCCGACGCTGAGCTTCGCCTTCGGCGCCGAGCACCCCACCGCCCGGGTGGCGTTCACCGTCAAGCGGCGCGGCGAGCTGGTCGCCAAGCGGTTCTTCCAGGTCACCAACGGGGTGCTGACCTCGCCGGGGGCCTTCGACATCAGCGCCGAGACCGGCGACGAGCTGTGGTTCGACTTCAGCACCACCGACCCGAAGCTGCGCGCGTTCCTCACCGGCCGGTCGGTCACCGTGTCCGGGTCGAGCGCGCCGAGCGCCTTCCACAGCTCCGCCGAGGAGGGCGCCTTCCCGCAGCCCTACCGGGGTTGGGGCGCGGTCGGCTACAACGGCAACAAGGACCGGGCCACCCAGCCGATCGCCCAGGACGACCTGGTGGTCGACGAGAACTACGGCGACCAGCTGCCGGACAGCGTCGACCCGCAGGCGCAGAAGGACGCCTTCGCCGCCGACCCCCGGGTCGACCCGCCGAAGGTCACCCCCTTCACCCCGTCGCCGCAGGACGGGCGCTGGGGCGCCGGCGAGCATTCCTGGATCGCCCGGAGCAGCGTCAGCAGCTCCCGGCTCGGCGGGGGCTCGATCAACCTGCCCCGGCCGCAGGACTTCGCCGGGTCGACCGCGGTGCCCCGGCTGTCCCGCTCGCAGCAGGTGTCGCTGACCGGCAGCGTCGGCGGCGGCATCGGGTCGATCGGCGGCAGCCTGGCCACCGGTGACAGCACCGGGCAGGTCGACTTCCTCGACCTCAACGGCGACCAGTTCCCCGACGTCGCCGGGGCCGGCGCGGTGCAGTACACCGACCCGGACGGCGCGCTCGGCGACACCCGGGGCACGCTGCCGGACGGGGCGGTGCGGCGCAGCACCAACGTCTCCGGCAACGCCAGCGCCGGCAGCGCGGCCCGGACCATCTCCACCGGCCGCGGCCACGACAGCCCGCCCGGCACCTCGGCGGCCACCAGCGCCCAGTCCGGCAACGACATGCCCCCGCTGGGCGTGGGCGGCAGCTTCGGCGGCACCCGCTCCGACGGCGCGTTCGACCTGCTCGACGTCAACGGCGACAGCCTGCCCGACCGGGTGTACGAGAACGGCAAGGTGGCGCTCAACCTCGGGTACGCCTTCGCCGCCGCCGAGCAGTGGCGCAACCCGGCCGGCCTGAACAAGGGCAGTGGCACCAACGCCGGGCTGAACATCGGCTTCAACACCGACTTCTACGGCTTCGCCGGTGGCGCCTCGTTCAGCCAGGGCCGGTCCTCCTCGGCCGGCACCCTCGCCGACATGAACGGCGACGGTCTGCTGGACCAGGTCCTCTCCGGGAGCCCGATCCGGGTCGGCTTCAACACCGGCAACGGGTTCGAGCCGCCGGTGCCGTTCCACGGCAGCCTCGCCGACGTCAACGGCGACCGCAACGCCAAGCTGGGCGGCGGCGTCTACTTCACCTTCGGCATCTGCTTCACCGTGGTCTGCGTCGTGATCAACCCGGGCGCGGACATCGCCACCGGCGCCAGCCGTACCGAGCAGGCGCTGCGGGACATCAACGGCGACGGGTACGCCGACCACCTCTCCTCCACGCGGGACAACCAGCTCGTGGTGGCGGAGAACCGGACCGGCCGGACCAACCTCCTCGCCGCCGTGGACCGGCCGTTGGGCGGCCGGATGGAGTTCGACTACAGCCGCGACGGCAACACCTACGGCCAGCCGCAGTCGCGCTGGGTGCTGTCGAAGGTCTCGGTGGACGACGGCCGGCCCGGCGACGGCCAGGACGTGCAGCTGGTCACCTACGACTACGAGGGCGGCGTCTACGACCGCCGGGAGCGGGAGTTCCGCGGCTACGGCACGGTGGTGGAGAAGCACCGCGACCACGCCAACGGCGACGCGGTGGGCCGCAGCGTCACCCGCACCTACCGCACCGACAGCTTCTACACGAAGGGGCTGTTGGAGAAGGAGCTGACCGCCGACAGCGCCGGCAAGCCGTACCAGGAGACGGTGCAGACGTACACCGCCCGCAACGTCTCGTCGCCGGGCTCGCCGGCCGACCTGGCCAGCACCACGGCGACGCTCTTCCCGCAGAACACCCGCACCGACGTGAAGCACCACGAGGGGGCGGCCAACCCGGGAAAGGGCACCCACGTCACCCGGGAGTACGACGACGTCGGCAACCTGACCCGGCAGTTCGACGCCGCCGAGGCGGGTCCCGGCGACGACCTCGACGCGCGGATCGTCTACACCGCGCAGGACCCGGCGTGCCAGGCGGCGTACCTGGTCGGGATGCCGAAGCAGATCGACGTGCGCGGTGACGGGACGCTGATGCGGCACCGCGAGTCGACGATCGACTGCACCACCGGCGACCTGACCCAGGTGCGCGCCGCCCTCGCCGACGGCACCACGGCCACCACCGACCTGGAGTACTTCGGCGACGGCAACCTCAAGTCGGTGACCGGCCCGGCCAACAAGGCCGGCCAGCGCTACCGGCTGGACTACACCTACGACGACGTGGTCAACACGCACGTCGAGTCGATCACCGACAGCTTCGGCTACCGGTCGACGGCCACCCACAACCTGAAGTTCGGCCTGGTGGAGACCACCACGGACTTCAACAAGCAGCAGATCCGCAACACCTACGACGCGGTCGGGCGGCTCGACCAGGTCTCCGGGCCGTACGAGATCCCGGAGAACCGGTTCACCATCGACTTCGAGTACCACCCGGAGGCGGCGTACCCGTACGCGGTGACCCGGCACGTGGACCGGCAGGCCGACGGCAGCGTCCGCGACGACACCATCGACACGATCACCTTCGTCGACGGCCTGAACCGCACCACCCAGACCAAGAAGGACGCCGCCGTGCCGGCCACCCCGGACGGCGCGCCCCAGGACGTGATGGTGGTCTCCGGGCGGGTCGCGTACGACTTCCTCGGCCGGGCGGTGAAGAGCTGGTACCCGGTCACCGAGCCGAAGGGCCCCGGCAACCTCGCCTTCAACCCGGCGTACGACCCGGTCACCCCGACCGAGGTGCGCTACGACGTGCTGGACCGGACCATCCGCACCACCTTCCCGGACGGCACCGCCACCACCATGGAGTACGGCTTCGGCCCGGACCGGGACGGGGTGACCCAGTTCGAGACGGTGGTCACCGACGCCAACGGCAAGTCCAAGCGCCCTACACCGACGTCCGGCAGATCACCACGGCGGTCAAGGAGTTCAACCCGGCCGGCGGCCAGCCGGTCATCTGGACCAGCTACCGCTACAACCCGATCGGCGAGCTGGTCGCCGCGATCGACGACAAGGGCAACGTCACCCGCTCGACGTACGACAACCTGGGCCGGCGGACGTCGCTGACCAGCCCCGACTCGGGCACCGTCACCTCCACCTTCGACCTGGCCAACAACCTGGTCCGCAAGGTCACCAGCAAGCTGGCGGCGGTGTCGAAGGCGATCGAGTACGACTACGACTTCACCCGGCTGAAGGCGATCCGGTACCCGGTCTTCCCGGCCAACAACGTCAGCTACACCTACGGGGCGCCCGGCGCGCCGGAGAACGCCGCCAACCGGATCACCGACATGGTCGACGGCGCCGGCAAGGTCAACCGCCGGTACGGCCCGCTCGGCGAGCTGATCAAGGAGACCCGCACCACCCCGGCCCAGGGCAGCCACATCCAGACCTTCACCACCGAGTACCGGTACGACTCGTTCAACCGGATGCTCTCGATGACCTGGCCGGACGGGGAGAAGCTCTCCTACCACTACAACAGCGGCGGCCAGGTCGACTCGGCCCGGGGCGTCAAGGGCGAGTTCAGCTACGACTACCTCAAGCGGCTGGACTACGACAAGTTCGAGCAGCGGATCCTGCTGGAGACCGGCAACGGCACCCGCACCCGCTACTCGTACAACACCGAGGACCGGCGGCTGAGCAAGATCCAGGCGAACCTGTCCAACGGCTACGTCTTCCACAACCTGGACTACAGCTACGACAACGTCGGCAACATCATGTCGATCGTCAACGACACGGTGGCCCCCAGCGGCCCCGAGGTCGGCATGCAGGTCGGCGGCCCGAGCACGCAGAGCTACACCTACGACGACCTGTACCAGCTCACCCACGCGGAGGGCAGCTACCAGCCGCGTACCCCGCAGACCGACCGCTACCGGGTCGACCTGAAGTACGACAGCCTGCACAACATCACCAGCAAGAGCCAGACCCACGAGCTGGTCAGCAACGGCAACACCATCGTCGACGGCAAGCTCAGCTACAACTACGGGTACGCCTACGGCAGCGGAAAGCCGCACGCGCCGACCAGCATCGGCATCTACACCTTCCAGTACGACCAGAACGGCAACCAGATCAGCCGGGAGCAGCAGCCCCGGCCGCGCCGGCAGATGATCTGGGACGAGGAGAACCGCCTCGCCTGCAGCCACGAGAACGTGCAGAGCAAGACGCTGCCGCAGACCCCGGCGTCCTGCGACAACGCCGGCGGCACCCCGAACAGCGCCCGCTACTACTACGACGACCAGGGCAGCCGGGTGGTCAAGGACGGGGCGCAGTTCCACATCTACCCGAACCAGAACTACTCCACCCGGGGCAACCAGCAGTTCAAGCACGTCTACATCGGCCAGGACAAGCTGACCACCAAGCTGGTCGAGCCGGACTTCCGCCGCGAGGACCGGCAGTACTACTCGCACAGCGACCACCTCGGGTCGACCGGGTTCGTCACCGACGACCAGGGCGGCATGAGCGAGCACATGCTGTACTTCCCCGGCGGCGAGACCTGGGTCAGCGAGCACTCGTCGCAGCCGGTGCCGCACCAGTTCAGCGGCAAGGAGTACGACCAGGAGACCAACCTCTACTACTACGGCGCCCGCTACTACGACCCCCGTACCCAGGTCTGGCAGACGCCCGACCCGGTGCTGGAGAACTACCTGGAGGGCAGCCCGAACGGTGGCGTGTACGCGTCGATGAACCTGGCGCTCTACACGTACGCCTACAACAACCCGATACGCCTGGGTGATCCCGACGGGCGGTTCCCCTGGAACAGGGTGCTCGGCGGGGTGAAACTCGTCGGCGGCGTCGCCGAGGCGGCGGCGGGCGTGGCCCTCGGGGCCGCCACGAGCTGGACGGGTGTGGGCGCGGTCGCCGGTGGCGCGGTGGCGGTGCACGGCGTCGACGTCGCCATCAGCGGCGCCCGGCAGTTGTTCAGCGGCGAGGAGACCAGCTCCTTCACCAGTTCGGGCCTCCAGGCGGCCGGGGTCAGCAAGTCCAACGCGGAACTGATCGACGCGGGCATCTCGATCGTCGGCAGCGCCGGCGCGAGCATGGCCACCTCGGCGATCAAGGGAGCGGCCACCGCGGCGCCGAAGGTGGCGGCGGCCGCCGCGGACGACGTCGCAGCCCGGGCGGTGCCCAGCACCGCGGAGAAGGTGGTCGAGACGGCCGCCAAGATCCCCTGTGTCGGCAACAGCTTCGCCGCGGGCACCCGGGTGGTGATGGCCGACGGCAGCACCAAGCCGATCGAGGACGTCCGCACCGGCGACCTGGTCCTCGCCGAGGACCCGGAGACCGGTGAGCGCGGACCCCGCGAGGTCACTCACCTGATCATCGGTCAGGGCGTGAAGCACCTGGTCGACGTCGAGGTCAACGGCGAGGTCATCACCGCCACCGACAAGCACCCGTTCTGGGTGGTGGGGGCCCGGGCCTGGGTCGACGCCGGTGATCTCGCGCTCGGGGACGTCGTCCGGCTGGCCGACGGCCGCACCGCCCTGGTGGACGGAGTCGCGCGCTACAGCCGGGTCGACCGGGTGCACAACCTGACCGTCGCCGGCATCCACACGTACTACGTGGTGACCGGCGACGGCCGGGCGGCCGACGCGGTGCTCGTCCACAACTCGGGTCCGTGTTCGGTGAACGCGAAGGCCCTGGCGGGGAGCCTCACCGCGGCGAACGTGGTCCGCCCGGCGGAGACCGCCGCGCACCACATCGTGGCCAGCGGCGCCAAGGCGGCGGCACCGGCCCGGGCGCACCTGACCAGCCTCGGGGTGGGCATCAACGAGGCGGCGAACGGCGTCTACCTGCCCCGGTTCGTCAGCTCGGCCAACCCGCTCGGCGCGGCCGTGCACTCCACCACCCACAGTCCGGCCTACTACGCCGAGGTCAACCGGTTGATCCTGCAGACCAAGACCGCGGCCGAGGCACGCAACGTGCTGGCGTACATCGGTAAGCAGCTGGCGGCCGGGCCGTGGCCGTAGGCCGACCCGCCGACGCCCGGGCCCCGCGACGGCGGGCCCGGGCGGGCAGGATGACGACATGACCCGACGACTGCCGATCGACGCCGCCGAGGCCGCCTTCCGCGACCTCGGCGGCTTCGCCGCGCCGGACACCACCGTCCCGCCGCCGGCCCGGCTGCTGGACGCCGTGCGGCGCTTCGCCGCCGTCGAGTTCGAGGTGTCGACCGAGCTGCCGGACCAGGACGGCCTGCTGTTCCAGTACGCGGCGGTCGGCGCGACCGGCGACGCCGCGTTCGTCCTGAGCATCGTGCGCCAGTTCGACGTGGTCGACGCCGACGGCGACCACGAGGAGTACGTCCAGCTGCACGCCGAGTACCGGTTCGGGCCGGACCCGGAGTGGTCCGGGCACCACGAGGACTGGTGGTTCCGGGGCGGGCCGGAGCCGTTCGACGACTGGTTCGCCCGGATCTCGACCCACCCGGTCTGGGACCGCTTCACCCACTCGCCGCCGACCGGGTTCGAGATCTCGCAGGAGAGCGTCTGAGCCGCGTCCCCGGGCCCTCGACGGCACCCGGGGACGCGGCGCGACCGGTCAGTCCAGGTCGTCGCAGACGTTGTGCGTGGTGCCGTGCACCATCGTGAGGGTCTTGTAGAACGTCGGGCTGAACTCCATGCGGTACACCCCGTCGACGAGCCAGTAGCCGCGCGGCAGCGTCCCGCCGTCCGGCCGGAAGCCGAAGAGCGCCGGGCCGTGGGCGTACCAGGTCTGCGAACCGTCCGGGTGGTACTCGATCAGGGCGGTGCCGCTGGCGTCGACCTCGGTGGTCGCCCCGGACTCGGTGTTGGTCACCTCGACGATCAGGCCGCCCGCGTACAGCTCGCGGCGGGGCGAGCCGTCCGGGTTGGTGTCCAGCACCAGCTTGCGGACCTCGTCGCGGACGGACTCGCTGTGGATGGCGAAGTCGCACCGCGCCCCGGCGGGCTGGTCGAAGGGCGCCTGCGGGGCGGGCACCCAGCCGTGCGTACCCCCGGTGGTCTGCGCGGACGCCGGGACCGGTGCGGCCACGACGACCGCGGCCAGGACCGCCACGGCGGCGATGCTCGTTCTCTTACGCATCTCTGCTCCTTGATCGGTGTCGGAACGCCACCACCCTCACCCCCTCCCCTCACCACCTGCTGACCACCGCCGCCTCCTCCCCCGACGCCGAGTCGTGGCGACACCGCCGTTCGGCGGGTGACGGCGGGGCGGGATCACCATCGGATCACCGGGGTGGCAACCGGGGCGGGGGGCCAGGGGGTCACAGAGGCATGGAGTTCCTTCTGCTGGGGCCGTTCGAGGCGCGCCAGGACGGGGAGCCGGTCGAGCTGGGCTGCCGCCGCCAGGAACGGTGCATCCTCGGCGTGCTGCTGCTCGACGTCGGTCACCTGGTCGGCACCGACCGGCTCATCGACCTGCTGTGGCACGACGACCCGCCGGCCTCGGCCCGGGGCGCCGTGCACACGTACATCGGACGGTTGCGGGCGTCGCTGGCCCCGTACCAGGTCCGGATCACCACCCGGGGCGACGGCTACCTGGTGGAACCCGACGGGCACCGGGTGGACGCGGTGGAGTTCGCCCGGCTGGTGGACCGGGCGGCGGCCACCACCGATCCGGGCGAGCGGGTCCGGCTGCTGGACCGGGCGCTGGCGCTGCGGCGGGGTCCGCTGCTCGCCGACACCGCCGACGACGAGCTGCGCGAGCGGCTGGACGGGCCGTGGGAGGAGCGCCGGCTCACCGGCGTCGAGCTGCGCGCCGAGGCGCGGCTCGCGCTGGGCCAGCACGCCCGCGTGGTGACCGAGCTGACGCCGGTGGTGGGCCGGCACCCGACCCGGGAGCACCTGGTCGCCACCCTGATGACCGCGCTGTACCGGGGCGACCGGCAGGCCGACGCGCTGCGGCTGTACCGGAGCACCCGCCGCACGCTCGTGGACGACCTGGGGATCGAGCCCGGCGACCGGCTGCGGGAGGTGCACCGCCGGATCCTGCGCGCCGACCACCGCCTGGAGCGGACCGGCCGGCCGGTGTACGAGGTGCGGGTCCGCGGCGAGGCGCTGCCGTGGAGCGTCGGCGGGCATCCGGCGCTGGAGTTCTGCAACACGTTCGCCGGCTGGGGCCACCAGCCCCCGATACCGGGCGCGGAGTGGCTGCGCGGCTACCGCACCCTGGCGGTCTGGACCGGCCACGTGGGGTTGGCCGACGAGGTGAGCGTGGGCCGCCTGCTCGATCTGGCCCGCCGCGACCCGGTCCGGGCCAGCGCCGCGCTCGACGAGGCCCGCGCGCTGCGCGCCCGGCTGTACGCCTGCCTGACCGACCCCGAGGACGGCCCGGCCTTCGACGCCGTCGCCCGGTACGCCGAGGAGGCCGCGAAGACGCTGGTCTTCCGGCGCGACGTCGACGGCCGCGGCCGGTGGTGGCCGGACCTGACCGCCGGGCTGCGGCTGCCCGTGCACGCGGTCGCCTGGAGCGCCGCCGAACTGCTGGCCGACCCGCGCCGGCTCACCGTCCGGGCGTGCCCCGACGAGCGGTGCGGGTGGTTGTTCCTCGACGAGAGCGGCCTGCGACGCTGGTGCAGCCTCGCCACGTGCGGCCGGTCCGCCACGGAGGCACCCTGCGAGGGCGGGTCGGCACCGCCTGGCAGGCTGGCCGGGTGGACGCAGACGAGGTGACCGCCCTGCTGACCGAGTTCGCCGCCCACGGGCTGCGGGCCTGGGTGGCCGGCGGCTGGGCGGTCGACGCGGTGGTCGGCCGGCAGACCCGACCGCACGGCGATCTCGACCTCGCCGTCGACGCGGCCCAGCAGGCGGAGGTCCTCGCCCTGCTGGACCGGCTCGGCTTCGCCGTGACCGTCGACTGGCTGCCGGTCCGCGCCGAGCTGACCGCGCCGGACGGCCGGCGGGTCGACCTGCACCCGGTGGCGTTCCGACCGGACGGCAGTGGGGTGCAGGAGGGACTGGACGGCACCAGCTTCGGCTACGCCGCGGACGGCTTCGCCGAGGGCACCATCGGTGGGCGGCCGGTGCCCTGCCTGTCGGTGGCCCAGCAGCTGCGCTTCCGGGAGGGCTATTCGCCGCGCGCCGTCGATCAGCACGACATCGCCCTGCTCAGGGCAACGGTCGGCTGAGTCAGCCCAGCCTCCCCTGGCGCTCGTCGCCGGTGTCGACAAACCGGGTCAGGCACCACTGCCCGTCGGCGTTCTCGTCCACCGGGCCAGTCTGCCACCGCGCCGGGACGCCCCCGGGCCGGGAGTCAGAGGTACGCCCCACCCTCCTCGGTGACGCGGGCGACCAACAGCCCGATCCGGGCGGGGCCGGGCAGCCAGGGGTCGACGCCGCCCACCTCGGCGCGCAGGTGCGCGCCCTCGACCCGCACGCCGCCGTTCCAGGGTGCCGGCCAGCTGGTGAACCGCCGCACCTCCACCAGGCCGTCGGCGGTCAGGCTCACCAGCGCCCCGGCGAGCGCCGGCACGGCCTCCTCGACCGTCGGGGACCTCGCGCCGTTGTCGAACCAGGCGTCGGCGATCTCGGGCAGGGACGCGTCGCCGTCGGACTCGTGCAGTACGAAGTACTCCACCTGGGTCAGGCCGGTCCGCTCCCTCATTCGTCCATTTTCTCCTGTTCGCCGCCGCACCCGCATTCGGCCCCACCCCGGGCGAATCGCGAGGCTTCTGCACGTTGCGATGCGGCGGGGACAGCCCGAGAGTGCCAGGGCGCTGCGGAGTCGCGGGTACCTCCGGCACCCGCCGGAGGTACCCGGCATGCTCCGGGCGGTCAAAGGATCTCAGCCCGCGGCGGACGACAAAAGCAAAGGCAAGGAGATCGCACTCCTTGCCACTTCTAACGTATAGCGCACCGGGGGGCTTGCGGCAAGACCTGGGTCTTACCGCAGAATCGGCGGCCGGACACAGCACCGACGAGGAACTGGGGGCACGACGTGGGTGTGTTGTCGATGTACGAGGGACGCGGCGACCTCGAACCAGACATGAGGACGTGCCCGACAAGCACGGCTGCCTCGGAGGTGTCGCGATGATCGAGCGGTACGTGTTGGATCTTCAAGAGGTTGACGAGACGCAGGTCGCGGTCGTCGGCGGCAAGGCCGCGCACCTGGGCGGGCTGTCGCGGATCGACGGCATCCGGGTGCCGGCCGGGTTTTGCGTGACGACGGCCGCCTTCCGGCGGATCATGGCGGAAGCGCCGTCGATCGACGGTCGGCTCGATCAGCTGTCGCGCCTGAACCCGGATGACCGGGAGGCGATCCGCACGCTCAGCGCGGAGATCCGCCGGACCATCGAAGGGATCGCCATCCCGGGCGATCTGGCGGCGGCGATCACCCGCGCGCTCGCCCAGTTCGGCGAGCTGGCCGCCTACGCCGTGCGATCCAGCGCGACGGCAGAGGATTTGCCGACGGCATCCTTCGCCGGTCAGCAGGACACGTACCTGAACGTCGTGGGGCCGGCGGCGATCCTCCAGCACGTCAGCCGGTGCTGGGCGTCGCTGTTCACCGAGCGGGCAGTGACCTACCGCCTGCGGAACGGCATCGACCACCGTACGGTCCAGATGGCCGTGGTCGTGCAGCGGATGGTCTTCTCGGATGCGGCCGGCATCCTGTTCACGGCCGACCCCGTCACGGGCAACCGGAAGGTCGCCACCGTCGACGCCAGCTTCGGCCTCGGCGAGGCCCTGGTTTCCGGCCTGGTGAACCCGGACGTCTTCAAGGTGCGCGACGGCGAGGTCGTCGCCGAGGCGGTCGCTGCCAAACGGCGTGCCGTTCACGCCCTGCCGGCTGGCGGCACGCAGGAAGTGGCGATCGACCCGCAGCGGCAGGAGCAGCCGGCGCTGACGGATGCGCAGGTCGTGCGGCTCGTGCAGCTCGGGCGGCGGATCGAAGAGCATTTCGGCCACCCGCAGGACATCGAATGGTGCCTGGTCGACGATGACTTCCAGATCGTGCAGAGCCGGCCAATCACCACGCTGTTCCCCATCCCCGCGGCCAGCGACCGGGAGAACCACGTCTACGCCTCCGTCGGTCATCAGCAGATGATGACCGACCCCATGAAGCCACTGGGGCTCTCCATGTGGCAACTGACGGCCATGGCGCCGATGCACGAGGCCGGCGGGAGACTGTTCGTCGACGTCACCCGGCACCTGGCCTCGCCCGCGAGCCGCGCCGGCCTCCTGGACATGGTGGGGAGGAGCGATCCGCTGACCAGGGACGCACTGGAGACCGTCCTCGGCCGCGACGACTTCGTCCCGTCGCTCCCGGACGCGGGTCCCGGCAGGCCGCCGGTCGGCGGCGCGTCCGCCCCGATCGAGACCGATCCGGCCATCGTCACCGAGCTGATCGAGCGCAGCCAGGCCTCCATCGCCGCCCTGCGGCGCGACATCGCGACGTTGACCGGACCGGCGCTGTTCGACTTCCTGCTGGAGGCCTTCCAGGAGCAGAAGCGAGTCCTCAGTGATCCGTTGAGCATGCAGGCGATCATGGCGGGGATGGAGGCCACCTGGTGGCTCAACGACCAACTGCAGGAATGGCTGGGCGAGAAGAACGCCGCCGACACCCTCACGCTGTCCGCCCCCGGCAACGTCACGTCCGAGATGGGACTGGCGCTGCTCGACGTCGCGGACGTGATCCGCCCGCACCCGGAGGTGGTGACGTTCCTGCAGGGCGTCGAGGACGACCGCTTCCTGGACGAGCTGCCGAAGCTCGCGGGCGGGACCGAAGCGCGCGACGCCATCGAGGCCTACCTCGACCGGTACGGCATGCGCTGCGCCGGCGAGATCGACATCACGAGGCCGCGCTGGAGCGAACGGCCGACCACGCTCGTGCCCCTGATCCTCGACCACGTCAAGCTCTTCGAGCCGGGCGCCGCCGAGCGGCGCTTCGCGCAAGGGCGGGAGCAGGCGCAGCAGAAGGAGCAGGACGTGCTCTCCCGCTTGCGGGCCCTGCCGGACGGGGAGCACAAGGCCAACGAGGCCAAGCGGATGATCGACCGGCTCCGGACCTTCATCGGCTACCGGGAGTACCCGAAGTACGGCATCATCAGCCGCTACTTCGTCTACAAGCAGGCCCTGCTGGAAGAGGCCGAGCGCCTCGTGCGGGCCGACGTGCTCACCGAGAAGGAGGACATCTTCTACCTCACGTTCCAGGAGCTCCACGACGTCGTGCGCTCGAACAGCGCGGATGACCAGCTCATCCAGCAGCGCAAGGACGCGTTCCGGTCGTACCACGCGCTCACGCCGCCCCGGGTGCTGACCTCGGATGGCGAGGCCATCGCCGGGGCGTACCGACGCGACGACGTGCCGACCGGCGCCCTGATCGGCCTACCGGTCTCCGCCGGGACCATCGAAGGGCGCGCCCGCGTCATCCTGGACATGGCCCAGGCTGATCTCGAACCGGGTGACATCCTCGTCACGGCCCACACGGATCCGAGCTGGACGCCCCTCTTCGTCGCCGTCACAGGCCTGGTGACGGAGGTCGGAGGATTGATGACCCACGGCGCAGTGATCGCACGGGAGTACGGCCTGCCGGCTGTCGTCGGGGTGGCAGATGCCACCCGGCTGATTGCCGATGGGCAGCGGATCCGCGTGCACGGCAGCGACGGGTACGTCGAGATTCTGCCTTGACCGACCACACACCGAGCAGGCCCGTCTGCCTTGGCGAGCACATATGCCCACAGGCAGACGCAGCGGCGACGGCGCAGCGATAGCCTGCCGTCATGGCGAGCGCTGAACTGGATGAGTTGATCGTCGCGGACGCCGACGCGTTGCGCGCGTGGTTGTCGGCCAACCACGCCACGTCGCCCGGTGTCTGGCTCGCCCTGACCAAGAAGGGCGGCACGGTCACGACGCTGACCTGGCAGCAGGCGGTCGACGAGGCCCTGTGTTTCGGCTGGATCGACGGGCAGGCCCGTAAACGGGATCAGGAAACCTCCTGGATCCGGTTCACCCCTCGCAGGCCCCGCAGTTCCTGGTCACAACGCAACGTCGCCCACGTGGCCCGGCTGGAGGCGCAGGGGCGCATGCTGCCCCCAGGCCGCGTCGCGGTAGAAGCCGCGAAGGCGGACGGGCGGTGGGCGGCCGCCTACGCCCCGCCGTCGGAAGCCGAGGTACCGGCCGACCTCCTCGCCGCCATCGCCGCCGACCCCGCCGCCCAGGCCATGTTCGACGTACTCACCAAAACCAACCGGTTCGCTCTCATCCACCGCGTCAACGCCGTCAAACGGGCGCAGACCCGCGAGCGGAAGATCAGCGAGCTCGTCGCCATGCTGGCCCGCCACGAGACGATCTACCCGCAGAAGGTCAAGCCTCCGAACTCGCCGTAATCGGCACCTTCATGATCATGTGCACTCATCTACCGCGGTCCGCGCCTCAGGGCCGGTATCGAAGTCGGCTGCGGCGTCTGAGCTGTCATGCCGTAGCGCAGGAGTCCGGCGGGCCGCAGCCCCGACGTGACAACCGCGGCCGACGCCTACCGGACCGGTGGTTGGAGAATGAGGAATGCCCTTGATCGACTCCGTCCGTCGAATCGCGGCGGTTCTGGCGCGGCTTGCGCCGCCGTATGGGCCGCTGGAGCTGCCACCGCCGGTCCCTCTGGACGAGCCACTCGACGACATCGCCCCCGGGTACGCCGAGTTCCTTCGCCTTGCCGACGGGGGTGACTGTGGAAGCACCGGCGACATCCGGCTGTGGTCGGCAGCATCCGTGCGCCAGACGCCGTGGATGGCTGAAGACCTGCCGGGCGGTGATGCGCGCTGGTGCGTGGTCGCGGACGTCCTGCAGAACCCCGTCTTCGTTGAGCGTGCAACCGGCGAGGTGTGGTGGTTCTCCGACCTGAACATCGTCTGGTACACCGACAGCGAACTTGCCAGTTTCGCCAAGCTGGCCGACGACGTCGCCGGGTTCATCGACTACCTCATCCTCGGTCCTGGGTACGCCCAGCACCTTTCCAGCGGGCGAGACGATCCGTGGCTGGAGGCGCTGTCAGCGGTGAGTGAGGTGCGTCAGCACTACTGACTGCGCGTGCAGGCGGACCATTTCAAGCGGTCACAGCGGTGGGGCAGCGTCGGTCGAGGGATATTCGTCAAACAGTTCTAGGGATCAGCGTTCGGATAGCCTTCAGCCCGCCAATGCCTGTCCTGCCGCGCGATGTCCGTGGTCAGGGCCAGTCCCCACGCCTCCAACACGCGCCGAATCCACGCTGTGCGTCATGACGTCGCCACCTGCGCGCCGTCCGGACGTTCAGTGGGGAAACGCGCGGGGGATGCGTGGGCTGAGGAGTTCGTCGCGGAACGCTTGGATGCGCGTGATGACCTGTCGCCTGCCGATGGTGTTCTCGATGCGGTCGAGGTACAGGCATCGGGCGGCGAGTTTGTCGAGGTCGACGGTGAAGTAGATCGCCATCAGCGGGTTGACGAACAGGTCGCCGCCGCCGGTGCGCCGGGTGAACCGGACGTCTCCGAACGCGCCGCTGGTGGCGGCGGCGATCTGTCCGTGGACGATGCTTGGCCGGTCCGGGGTGGCGGCCTGGGCGTCGGCTACGGCATCGCGGTACAGCGCCGCCTCCCGGCTCGATCCGGGGATGGACAGGGCACCGAGGTAGCCGCCGTCGCGGTCGAGTGCGGCGAGGTTCTCCAGCACCTGGACGTGGTTGACGCCGTCGTAGGCGTCGATGCCGAAGCCGAGACTGGTCACCAGCTTGACCGGCACGTCCAGCGCGGCCACGGCGGCCAGGCTGGTGATGTCCTCCACCGGGGTGCCGAGATCGCTCTCGTCGCCGCGCAGCAGGACGTCGGTGCCGCCGTCGACCAGCACCACCGCATCGATGTCGAGTTGTTCGACCAGGTGCCGGTACGCCGCCCGTAACGGCTGGACACCGAGCGGCGGAACGGCGTACACGGTCGACGGCAGTTCCTGAGCCGCCAGCCACCGGGCGAGTGTCCGTTCGGGGAAGTACCAGTCCGGGCTGGTGGTGTCCGGCTGCACCGCCGCGACGTGCTCCGTCATCCACGCGTCCTGATCGATCAGTTCGAGCTGGGAGAAGGACAGGCTGGCCAGGTGCACCTGTGCGCCGCCGCGCCACAGGGCGAACGCCAAGGGCAGGCCGGCGTACACGTCGAACCCACCGCCCGCCCCGGCGATGAGGATGCTCCGCGCCGGAGCCAGCGCGGCAAACAGCGGCGGAACGGCCAACGAGAACTCACCGGGGTCGGCCGGCAGCGCGGCAGGGTTCATCACCGCTCAATGATCAGCCACGCCCCTGCTATCCAAAACGCACAGGGCCGGACTTGTCCCAAGGTCCCCGTCGCTGCCGGGGTGCCTGTCGATCTGAGGTCAGCGGGTAGCGGCGGCCAGGAACATGGGGACGGCGACCATCAGCCGCCCGCTGGCGGCACGTCGGGTCTGCTCGCTGACCCATGCCTCGGCCTGCTCGACACTGACGGCGCCAGTCTGACAGGCGGCGTCAGCGTGTCCGGCGAGCAGCGGCTGCATTGTGGCGTCGGTGAATATCGCGGTGCGGACCTCTACCTCGACGTCATGGAAGCCGGTGTCGAGCAGCAGGTTGCGGTAGGCGCGGGCGATGCGGGGGTGGGGGATGGTGTCGGCGCGGGCGTGCACGATGCGGCGGGTCAGGTCGGGTTGGTCAGAGTCGATGATCATGGTGTCCCAGTCCTGGCCAAGCAGCACGATGCGGCCGCCGGGGGCGAGGACCCGGCGGGCTTCGATCAGGGCGGCGGAGGGTTCGGGCAGCACGTGGTACACCTTGTCGGCTCGGTAGCCGTGGGCCTGCCCGTCGCCTATGGGCAGATCGGTGGCGTCGGCGGCGCGCACGTCGATGTCGGGGAACCGGCTGCGGGCGGCGGCCAGCATCGCGGGGTCGAGGTCCACACCGATGGCGCGGGCGCCGTGCTGGGCGAGTTCGGCGACGGCACGGCCGGTGCCGCAGCCGACGTCGACCACTGTCGCGCCGGGGTGCAGCCGTAGCAGCTGGTAGCTGCGCGTGCGTAGCGTGGCGGCGTCGGGCGTGGTTTCGGCGGCGTCGAGTGTTCGGATGAGCCTTTCGACGTTCGTGTAGGCGGTGTGCGTGTCGGGCATGCGCCCTAGTGTGTGACTTCAGGTAGACCTGAAGTCAACTTTGCTCCAGTCAAGGTGAACGTGAAGTCGGTGAGATGGTCGATGGAGTACTCGATCGGGGAACTGGCGGCCCGCTTCGGTCTGGCCACGCACGTTCTGCGGCATTGGGAGGACATGGGATTGCTGGCGCCGGCGCGGCGGGTGGCGGGCCGCCGGGTGTACGGCGCGGTGGATGTGACCCGGGTGGCGGAGATCCTGCTGGGTAAAGAGGCGGGGTTCAGTCTGGAGCAGTTGCGGGAGCTGTTCATCGCTCCGGATCGGGAGCGGCGACGGGATCTGCTGCGTGGCCAGTTGGCCCAGGTGCGCGAGCGCATCGCCCGGCTCACGCTGTCGCAGACGCTGCTGGAGCACGCATTGCGATGCCGGCACCCGGACTACCAGTCGTGCCCGCAGTTCCAGGCGATGGTGCTCGCGCGGCTGGACGGGGTCGATACGGCTGAGGCTCTGGACCACCACTGATCCCACAGTCCGCCGACGGAGGTCAGACACTTCGGTCCGCGACGGACAGTGCGCGGCGTCGGAAGACAGGGTCAAGCGCTGGCGGCAGAACCTACCGGCTTCAGGCGCCCAGGTCGTAGTCCACGTCGGAGCGGAAGTAGACGACACCGCTGGCCCGGTCCAGCCAGTACCAGGCCGAACCGGCGTCGGTCCCCGCGTCGAAGCGCGCGTCCAGTGCCGACCCCGACCACCAGTCGGGGCGGGACGGCAGCCACGGCGACAGCCGCTCGTCGGGTGCGACGGAGCCGACGGGATCCCCGGCGTGCGGTGCCAGTCGCGTCAAGGCGGCCCCGTCGGCGACCCGGGCGACACCCTCGCGGGCCAGGCGCAGGGATCCGGGGCTGAGGTCGCAGAGTCCGCCGTCGACCCGCTGCACCCAGTACACCTCCAAAACCGGCCCGAGCGGTGCCAACTCCCGGGCGACCGGCGCGACGTCGGTGTGCAGCGGCGCGGCGACCGCCGCCTCCCGCTCGGCGCAGCTCGCCCCCGAGAACGACGGGGCGAGTCCCACCGCGCAGAGCCCGATCAGCACGACGGCCCAGAGCGCGACCGGCCACGCACCGCGGACCCCCCGCCTCACCGACACGGCTCCCGGGGAATCACGGACCGGCAACACAGGAACATGGCAGGAGGCTACGCCCGACGCGCCGGGCCGGAGTCGCCGTCGCCCGGCCGGTCCGCCAGCGCCACCCGGACCGCCTCCTCCGGGATGTCGACGTGCTGCGGACCGGGCACCGGCGCGCCGGTGGCGTCCAGCACCCGCCAGCCGCCGAGCACCACCACCGGCACCCCGCCCCGGCGCATCGCCAGCGCCACCTCGCTGAGGGTGCCCCAGGAGCCGCCCACCGCGATCACCGCGTCGGCGCTCCACACCAGCACGGCGTTGCGGGCCTGGCCCAGGTTGGTCAGCAGCGTCGCCGACGCGTCGGCGACCGGGCCGGGGGCGGTGCCGTCGTCGGGGCGTACCGCGATGACCAGACCGTGGTGGGCCCGGGCGCCGGCGGCGACCGCGGCCATCACCCCGCCGCCACCTCCGCAGAGGACGGTCGCGCCGCGCGCGGCGAGCAGCTCCCCCACCCGGCGGGCGTGGGCCAGCTCGGCCGGCGTCGCCGACGCCGGGCCGCAGACCGCCACCTGCACCACCCGGCCTCACCCCCACGGCGAGGGTAGCGCCGGGCGTGGCCACCCCGCCGGTACGCCACAGGAACCCCCAGCGTGGACCGGCACTCGTACCATCCCCGGCATGGGGCGTGACCTGGCGGAAACACCGGAGCGACGGCGACTCGGTGGCTTCGACTGGCAGCTGCTCCTCATCGTCGGCGGCTTCGCCGGATTCCTCGGCGTGCTCGGCCTGCTGCTGCTCGTGCAGGGGGTGGGCGCCACCCTCGCCGAGTACGCCGGGTCGCCCGGCCAGGTGCGGATCACCCGGTGTGTCCCGTTCGAGGGAAAGAACGAGGGGTGGACCTGCACCGGGGAGTTCGTGGCCGACGGCGGAGAGTTCCGCATCGCCGAGGTGACGATCGAGCCGTACCTGGAGGAACGCCCGGTCGGCCCGGTCCCGGCGCGAGTCGTCGACCAGGACTCCGACGAGGCCTGGATCCCGAGCCTGGTGCCGCTCACCGCCGGCGGCGGCGGCCTCGCGTTCCTGGGTATGGCCGGGTGGGTCGTGTGGGGGTGTTCCGTTCCGGCGACCCGGAGGAGAACCTGTCGAAGCGGGCCCGCCGGCGCCTGGAACGGCAGCGGCGCGGCCCGGCCGGCCCGCCGCAGCTGGGCAACCGGGCTCGCAGCCGACGCCGCAGGCGACGCCAATCCCCGACGTGAGGTGGCTCCCCGGTGTGCACACCGGGGAGCCACCTGGGCCGGCGGTCAGAAGACCGTGACGCCGTACCTGCTCAGGGCCTCCTTGACCGGCTGGAAGAAGGTCTGGCCGCCGGTGCGGCAGTTGCCGCTTCCGCCGGAGGTCAGGCCGAGCGCGGTGCTGCCGGCGTAGAGCGGGCCGCCGCTGTCGCCGCCCTCGGCGCAGACGTTGGTGGCGATCATGCCGCGCACCGTGCCCTCCGCGTACCGGACGGTGGCGTTGAGGCCGGTCACCCGTCCGCTGTGGGTGCCGGTTGTGCTGCCCCGGCGGGTCACCGTCTGGCCGACGAAGGCGTCACCGGCGGTGGTGATGTCCTGCGTGCCGACGGAGCCGTCGATGGCGACCGAGGTGTTGGTGTAGCGGACGATGCCGTAGTCGTTGCCGGGGAAGCTGCTGCCGGTCCGGTCGCCGAGCTTGGTGCTCAGCGCCGAGTTGGCGTACCAGCTCGCCGACAGGTTGGTGCAGTGCCCGGCGGTGAGGAAGTAGTAGGTGCTGCCGCTGCGCACGTTGAAGCCGAGCGAGCAGCGGTAGCCGCCGCCGTAGATGGCGTCGCCGCCGGAGATCCGCATGCTCAGCGCCCCGGCCAGGTCGGTCGTGCGCGCGCTGCCGCCGGAGGCGGCCACGGCGGCCCGGATGCGGGCCCGGTCGGCGGCGCTGACCGTGCTGTCCACGCCGACCACGACCTGGTTGGTCACCGGGTCGACGTACGTCGCGGTGCCGGTGACGCCGAGGTCCACCCGGGACTGCGCGCGCTCCAGCGCGGCGGTGCTGCGGGTGACCAGACGAGCCTGCCCGCCGGCGGCCCGGACCGTGGCGGCGGCCCGTGCGTCGGTCACCGCGACCACGGTACGCCCGGAGGCGTCGACGTAGGAGCCGGCGGTGCGCTCGGCGCCGAGGGTGGCCGTGAGGGTGGCGGCCCGTTCGGCGGACAGGGGTGCGGGGGCGGCGTACGCCGGTGCCGCGGCGACGGCGCCGGTGAGCAGGGCGACGGTGACGGCGGACATCACACCACGTCGAGTGAGTCTCACGCGTTCCTCCCGGGGAGGCTGGACGGCCCGATCGGCCGATCGATGACTGCACATGTTTCTCGCGGGTGCCGGGCCGGATCCAGGCTGTCGGCGCGGTTGTTCACCCGGGGTCGGACCGGACGTGGCCGCGTAACGTGCCGAGATCGATGGACGCTGTTGGAAGTGGGCCCGCTGCCGGCTCAGGGTCGGGCTCCCGACGGAGTGTCGACGCCGCCCGCCGGGTCGGTTAGCCTGCCGGCCATGTCATCGACGCTGACCGAAGCGACCGATCCGTACTGCCTGCGCGAGGGCGAGAGCGCGACGCTGCTGGCCGGGCATCCGTGGCGCCGGTTCGTGGTGCTGGGCGACAGCGTCGCCGAGGGGATGTGCGAGCCGGTCGACGGGTACCCGCCGGTGCAGTGGGCGGACCGGATCGCCGCCGAGCTGCGCGCGGTCCGCCCCGGGCTGGCGTACCTCAATCTGGGCCGGCGGGGGCTGCGGGCGCACGAGGTGCGCGCGGCGCAACTGGACGCGGCGCTGGCCTTCGAGCCGGACCTGGCGCTGGTGGTCTGCGGCGGCAACGACGCGTTCCGCCCGGCCTTCGACCCGGACGCGGTCGACGCCGAGCTGGCCGCGATGATCGGCGCGCTGCGGGCGGCCGGGGCGGACGTGGTCACCGTCGGCATGTTCGACGTCTCGCACAGCCCGGCCGTCCCGGAGCAGGTCCGGCCCGGACTCCGCGAGCGGATGCGCCGCCTTTCCGTACACACCGGGCGGCTCGCCGCGCGGCTGGGGACGGTGCACGTGCACCTCACCGACCACCCGGCGGGCGCGGAGGCGTCGCTGTACAGCAGCGACGGCCGGCACGGCAGCGCCCGCAGCGACGCCATCGCGGCGGCGGAGACGGTACGCCGGCTCGGCGCCCACCTCGCCGCCCGGCGCGCGCCCCGCCCGTGACCCGTGATCGTCCGTCGTCTCCGGCCGGGAGACGACAGACGATCCGCGGCGGGGTCAGTCGGTGAGCAGCATGCCGGTCATCAGCACGCCGCGAGCCAGGTTGAGCACCCCCTCGCAGCCGGGGTAGCCGACCCGGGCCAGCGCGCCGGAGCCGGTACGGCCGAACAGGTACGGGGCGATGCTGTACGGCACCTCGGCGGTGACGACCTCCCCGGTCTCGATCTGCACGAAGTCCATCGCCACCCGGTCGGCGGGCATGTACCGCTGGAGGATGTTGCCGCCCCGTGCCACGGCCGCGCGCACCCCGTCGGCCCAGGCCGCCGCGCTCAGCTCCGGGCCGATCAGCACGTCGTGGCCGGCGGAGCCGTCGGCGGGCTTGGCGACCAGCTCCGCCTGCTCGGCCAGCGCCCGGTCCAGCTCGGCCTCGGTGAGCACCACGGTGTGCGGCACGTACCGGCGGACCAGGACCTGGTCCTCGGCGGGCAGCAGATCCAGGTCCTCGTAGAGCCAGGCGAAGTTGACCTTGTTGCCGAGCAGCCAGGCGGCGGTGCTGACGAACATCGGCAGGGTGCCGGCGGCGAGCGCGCCCGCCACCGCCTCCAGGCCCGCGCTCGGCGTGACCCGGTTCGGCACGAAGAGCCGGAACAGCGCGTCCACCGGCGCGCCGCCCACCACCAGCCGCCGCTCGGCGTCGAGGGTGGCGGTGGCGACCGGGGCGATGACCAGGTCGATGCCGAAGCGCCGGGCCTGGTCCACCAGGGGCGAGAGGATCCGGATGAAGGTCTCCGGGTCGTCCAGCCCCGGGTAGTCCGCGTCGAAGTCCATCAGCAGCGCCACCCGGGCCCCCTCGGCCAGGCCCAGCTCGTCGCGGATCGCCACGAACCGCTGGTCCAGCAGGGAGGGCGCCGGCCGGGCCGGCACGCCGTCGAGCAGGCCGCGCTCCCGGTAGAGCTGGGCGAAGCGCTGGATCACGGTGTCCGCGTCGAAGCCGCCGCCGAGGCTGCTGTCGATGTTGTACTCGACGATCCGCGGCTCCCCGCCGGAGAGCAGCACGTCCGGCCGGTACGCGGCGAGCAGCGCCTCGGACAGCGGCTCGTCCTCGTCGAGCAGGCGGGTCTCCCCCGCCGGCACGCCGAGCAGCCGGCGCAGCTCCCCCGCCGTGCGGGCGCGCCGCCGGCAGGCGTCCAGGACGAGCTGGGCGATCCGGTCGCAGACCTCGTTGAGTTCGCGGAAGGAGTCGGCGGTCATCACCGTCGGCCGGGCCAGCCGCCACTGCTTGTTGTACGTCGCCCGACCGTGGAAGATCCGCTCCCACTCCTGCGCCCCGGCGGCGACCATCGCCCGGCGGGTGGCCTCCGGCAGGTCGGTCCACGCCCGGCCGGCCGGCGGCCACCGGTAGTTCACATCGATCATGATCCGTCCTTGGTCACGTGGTGGATGGCGGCGGTGAGGGCCGCCCGGCCGGGCTGCACGGCCCGGTCCAGCGCGGGCGCGAACGGCAGCACCGCGCCGTCCGGGCGGGTCACCCGCCGGGGCGGGGCGGCCAGCGGCACCCGCTCCACGACACTGGCGATGATCTCTGCGGCGATGCCGCAGGAGCGGTTGGAGTCGTCGAGCACCACCAGCCGCCCGGTCCGGCTCACCGAGTCGACCAGCCCGTCGAGGTCGAACGGGTAGAGCGTGCGCGGGTCGAAGACCTCCACCGACACCTGGTCGGCCAGTTCCCCGGCGACCGCGAGCGCGTCGTGCACCAGGTGCCCGACGGCGACCACGGTCACGTCGTCACCGGCCCGGCGCACCACGCCCCGGCCCAGCGGCACCGGGGCGAGGGCGGCGAAGTCGACGTCCTCGCGGACGTCGAGCGCGCCGGCCGGGGCGAAGACCACCACCGGGTCGTCGTGCCGGATCGCCGAGACCAGCAGCCCGTACGCGTCGGTCGGGGTGGCCGGCACCGCGGTGACGATCCCGACGTGGGCGAAGAGCGAGTACGGGTGGTCGGAGTGCTGCCCCGCCCAGCCCGTGCGGGAGCCGGAGCCGGGCACCAGGTAGGTGACCGGGGCGGCGCACTGCCCGCCGGTCATCAGCGGGAACTTGTGCGCGTGGTTGACGATCTGCTCGAAGACCAGGAACAGCAGCGACGGGATCTGGAACTCCACCACCGGGCGCATCCCGGCCAGCGCCGCGCCGGTGGCGAAGCTGGTGAACGCCTGCTCCGACAGGGGCGTGTCCAGGACCCGCTCCGGCCCGAAGCGCTTCAGCAGGCCGGCGGTGACGTTCGACGCGGCCACCCGGATGTCCTCGCCGAGCAGGAACACGTTCTCGTCGCGGGCGAGTTCGTCGGCGAGCGCCCGGGTCAGCGCCCTGCGGTAGGACAACCGTGGCATCAGCCACCTCCCGTCCGGGCGGTCAGCCCGCTGGCGTACAGGTGATCCAGCGCGCCGGCCGGGTCCGGCTCGGGGCTGGCCAGGGCGAACGCGACGGCCGCGTCGAGCGTCGACTCGACTTCCGCGTCGACGGCCGCCCGGTCCGCCGGGGCGAGCCGGGCGCCCTGGATGTCGACCGGGTCCCGGGAGCGCCCCTCGGCCACCTCCTCCGGCGGGCGGTAGTCGAGGCGTACCGCGTGTTCGAAGGTGTGGTGGGCGTCGAAGCGGTAGGTGCGGGCCTCGACCAGCTCCGGGCCGCCGCCGGCGCGCATCCGGGCGACGGCGGCGGCCGCGGCGGCGCGTACCGTCTCCGGGTCCTGGCCGTCCACGACGGCGGCCGGCATGCCGAACGCCTCGGCCCGGCCGACGATGCTGCCGGCGACCGCGCCGGCGACCGGCATGGTGGTGGCGTAGCCGTTGTTCTCGCAGACGAAGAGGACCGGTACCCGCCAGAGCGCGGCCAGGTTGAACGCCTCCAGCAGCATCCCCTCGTTGACCGCGCCGTCGCCGAAGAACGTCGCCCCCACCACGTCGTCGCCGCGCCGCCGGCGGGCCCAGACCGCGCCGGTCAGGATCGCCCCGGACGCGCCGACGATGGCGTTGGCGCCGAGCACCCCGAGGGCGAAGTCGGCGGCGTGCATCGAGCCGCCCCGGCCCCGGTTAAGCCCGGTCTCCCGGCCGAGCAGCTCGGCCATCATCCGGGCCGGGTCGGCGCCCTTGGCGAGCACGTGCCCGTGCCCGCGATGGGTGCCGGTGACCAGGTCGGAGTCGCGCAGCGCGGCGCACACCCCGGCGGCGATCCCCTCCTGACCGAGGTACGGGTGGATGCCGCCGACGATCGCCCCGGAGTGGACCAGTTCGACGGCCCGCTCCTCGAACCGGCGGATCAGCCGTACCGTGCGGTAGAGCCGGACCGGGTCGGCGGCCGTCACGTGTCGCGCCCCTCCTTCACCGCGGCGAGGATGTCGTCCCAGAGCGCGGCCCGGGCGGTGAGCGCCAGGTTGACCGTGTCGGCGCACTCCTGCCACTTGGCGTCGTCGTCGCCGCAGAGGTCGGCGAGCATCTGCATCGCCATCGGGGTGTGCTGCTCCCCGTCGACCTCGATGTGCCGCTCCAGGTAGTCGACGAACGTGTGCAGCCGGTTGCTGCGCTCGTTGACGGCGACGACCTGGGTGAACATGTCGGGGATCAGGTCCTCCCGGCCGAAGGCGAACGCGGCGGCCTGGCAGTGCACCGGGG
Source organism: Micromonospora sp. CPCC 205739 (assembly GCF_036906795.1). Lineage (NCBI taxonomy): Bacteria > Bacillati > Actinomycetota > Actinomycetes > Micromonosporales > Micromonosporaceae > Micromonospora > Micromonospora sp. CPCC 205739. The sequence continues at coordinate 91,184 of NZ_JBAKHS010000007.1, forward strand.
TGGACTCGATGATCCGCCAGGTGGTGGCGGCGAACCGCGCCGAGGGGGCGGGGACGCCGGCTTCGACCAGCGCGTCGGTCACCGGGCGGCCCGCCCGCAGCAGGTCGACCAGCGCGTCCACCACGGTGGTGTCGGCGCCCGCCTCGCGCATGCCGCGCACGTAGAGCTCGAAGTGGCTGATGTAGCCCTCGCCGAGCTCGTCGCTCTCCTCCACCATCACGATGTCGTTGATCAGGCGGCGGCTGCCGGAGGGGCCGGTCGGGATCCACGGCACGGTGACGCAGGTGAGCTGCCGCTGCAAGGACTTCAGCAGGGACATGAAGTCCCAGACCGCGAAGACGTGGTGCTCCATGAAGGTGACCAGCGCCTCGTGGGTGTCCAGGTTGGCGTAGAGCGGGTGCTTGACCACCGCGTCGCGGCGGTCGGTCACCGCCTTCTCCAGCCGTTCGATGCCCGGGTGCGTCCGACCCCAGTCGTAGCGGGACATGTCAGCCTCCCTGCTGGGCGCGGTCGCGCCAGATGACCGGGCAGTATTCGGGGTCCGCGTAGTCGGGCCGCCCCTCGTGGGTGCGGCGGACCAGCACGTCGTGGTTGTACGCGGCGAGCGTGCCGTCGGAGAGCCGGTACTCCCGCCAGGCGTTGTCGCCGTCCTGCAGGTGCAGCGAGATCGCCTGCCGGGGCCGGCCGCTGACGTTGGCGCCGCTGCCGTGGTAGGTGCGGCAGTGGTGGAAGCTCATGTGTCCCTTGGGGATCACCATCGGGATCTTGCGGATCTCCGCGCCGTTGTACGCGGCGTTCTCGGCCAGCATCTCCTCCAGCTGGCTGCGGTCGCGGTCGGCGAAGTGCCGCACCACGGTGTCGTCCGCGCCGATTTCCTTCCACCGGTGCGACCCGTCGACCATGGTGATGGTGCCCATCTCCTCGCCGCAGTCGTGGAAGGGGATGAACGCGGTGAGCATCTTCTCCGACGACGAGGACGCCCAGTAGTGCTTGTCGAAGTGCCAGGGCACGATGTTCGACGGCTCGCCGGAGATCGGCGGCTTGTAGATCAGCGTGGACTGGAAGATCCGGATCTCGTCGGCCTGCGCCAGCCGGGCGGCGACCGCGCCGATCAGCGGCTTGCGCAGGATCGCCCCCAGCGCGTCGTGCTCGTGGTGGACGTAGTCGTTGTGCCGCTGCACCGGGCCCAACGACTGCTCCCAGTAGGCGAGCTTCGGCGGGCGCACCGGCAGGCGGCGGTCCCGCTCACCGGCGTAGTACCGGTCGGTGGCGGCGGCGAGCGCGTCCACCTCCTCGTCGGTGAGCAGCTTCTTCGACAGGTACCAGCCGTGTTCGGCGTAGCAGCGCACGTCCTCGTCGGACGGGAGCAGCGCCGCCTCCTCGGCGGTCAGCGTCGGATGGAACTCCGTGGTCGTCATGCCCCAACCCCTCGTGCCGTGCCGACCACGGCGGGGGTCGCCCCCGCCGCGGCCAGCTCCCGTTCCTTGGCCTCGTAGAGCGCCTTGATGTTGCCGCTGCCGAAGGTGCGCGCCCCGCGTCGCTCGATCAGTTCGAGGAAGAGGGTGCGGCGCACGTGCATCGACTCGGTGAAGATCTGCAGCAGCTGCCCGCCGTGGTCGGAGTCGACCAGGATGCTCAGGTCGCGCAGCCGGTCCAGCGGCGCCTCGACCGGGCCGACCCGCCGCTCCAGGTCGTCGTAGTAGGCGGCGGGGGTGCCGGCGAAGCGGACCCCCCGGTCGGCCAGCGCCCCGACCGCGGTGACGATGTCGTCGGTGCGCAGCCCGAGGTGCTGCACCCCGGCGCCGTGGTGCTCGGCGAGGAACGCGTCGATCTGGCCGGGCCGCCGGCCGGCGTCCGGTTCCAGCAGCACCAGGGTGACCCGCCCGGACGGGCTCTGCACCACCTTGGAGTTCATCGCCTGGCCGGCGACCTCGATGTGCTCCTCGAAGATCTGCGCGAACCCGAAGACCCGCTGGTAGTGCCCGACCGTCTCGTCGAGCTGACCCGGCGGCACGCAGACCGCCAGGTGGTCGATCTCGGCGAGCAGCTTGTCGTCGTCGGTGACCGGCGTCGTCATCTCCACCGCCCCGGGCAGGAACTCCGTCCGGTCGCCGCGCCGCTCGACCAGCCGGTGCAGCACGTCGCCGAAGCCGCCCACCTCGGCGGTCACCACCTCGGCGTCCGCGCCGGTCCAGGTGCGCGGCGCGCTCACCCCGGTCGCCCCCCGGGCCACCAGCTCCGCGTACGCCCCGGCGGCGTCGGCGACCTCCAGCGCCACCACCGCGATCCCGTCGCCGTGCCGCTGCACGTACGTCGCGGCGGGATGCGCGGCGGTCAGCGCGGAGGTGAGCAGCATCCGGATGTCGCCCTGGCCGAGCAGCAGCGAGCGCTGCCCGACCAGCCCGGTCTCCGGTCCCCCCTGGCCCCGCAGGTGGAAGCCGATCGCGGTGCCGAAGTAGAAGGCGGCCTGCCGCGCGTCCCCCACGTAGAGTTCGATGTGGTCAATTCCACGGATGTCCATCTCCAGCCCTTCCCCATGTCCCCCGTGACTGTGGTCCGAGCGTGTGCCGCCCGGGTTGTCACCTGTGCGGCGCGGCGGCCCGCCCCCCGGCGGTGCGCCGCAGCAGCAGGCTGACGTTCTGTCCGCCGAAGCCGAACGAGTTCGTCAGCGCGTGGTCCGTCCCGGTGGCCCGGGGCTCGACGCGGATGTGGTCCGCCGGGCAGTCGGGATCCGGGTCGTCGAGGTGGTATGTCGGCGGCAGCAGCCCCGCCCCGAGGGCCAGCGCGCAGGCGGCGGCCTCCACCACCCCGGACGCGCCGAGCAGGTGCCCGGTGAGCGCCTTGGTGGAGCTGACCGGCACCCCGCCGGCGCCGAAGACCTTCGCCAGCGCGGTGGTCTCGGCGATGTCGCCGAGCTTGGTGCCGGTGCCGTGCGCGTTGACGTAGCCGACGTCGCCCGCCGACACTCCCCCGCCGGCCAGCGCCCGCCGCATGCACTCGGCCGCGCCCGCGCCGTCGGGCCGGGGCGCGGTCGGGTGGTACGCGTCGGTGGTCGCGCCGTAGCCGGCCACCTCGGCGTAGGCGGTGACGCCGCGCGCCGCGGCGTGCTCGGCGCGTTCCAGCACCAGCAGCGCCGCCCCCTCGGCGAGGACGAAACCGTTGCGCCGGCTGTCGAACGGCCGGCTGGCCCGGGTCGGGTCGTCCCAGCCGCGGGCCAGCGCCCGGGCGTTGCCGAAGGTGTCGGCGAAGGTCGGGAAGAGCGGCGCCTCGCTGGCCCCGCAGAGCACCACGTCGGCCTCCCCGCACCGGATCAGCCGGACCGCGTCGGCGACCGACTGGGCGCCGGAGGCGCACGCCGTACCGACCGCCGAGCTGTAGCCGCGGATGCCGTGCGCGATGGCGATCCGCGCCGACGGCATGTTCGGCAGGATCCCGGTCAGCAGGTACGGGCTGACCGCCGCCCGCCCCCGAGCGGCGCGCGCCACCACCTGGCTTTCCAGCGTTGACATCCCGCCCACCCCGCCGACGATCACGCCGATCCGCTCCGGGTCGACGTCCCGGCCGACCTCGATGCCGGCGTCGGCGAGCGCGTCGGCGGCGGTGAGCAGCGCCAGCACCACGATCCGGTCGAGCACCTTGGTCTCCGGACCGGAGGCGACGGTGCGCGGGTCGATCGGGGGCAGCAGCCCGGCGACCTCCAGCGACTCGCGGGCGGGGTGACCCTCGGGCGGCCGGGCCAGCCCGGACTGGCCGGTGGTCAACGCGTCGAAGGTGGCCGCCACGCCCCGCCCGACGGGGCTGAACAGCCCCATCCCGGTGATGACGGCGGTCATGACGCCACCTCGGTCAGGTAGCGCTCGCGCAGCGCCACCTTGCGTACCTTGCCGGTGACGGTGACCGGGATGTCGGCGGAGGCGACCGGCACCACCCGGCGCAGGGTCGCGCCGACGTCCGCCCCGAGCGCCGCGCGGACCGCCTCGGTGCGGTCGGTGTCCGGGTCGGCGCCGGCGGCCAGTTCCAGCAGCACGTCGGTGACGACGCTGCCGTCCTGCTCCTTGACGATCACCACCGTGCAGTCGGTGACGTCGGGGCAGGCGGCGAGAATGCGCTCCTCCGACAGCGCGGTGAAGAAGCGCCGCCCGTCGGCCAGCTCGACCGAGTCGACGGCCCGGTCCAGGTGGTAGTAGCGGCCCTCGGCGTCGGCGTACACCAGGTCGCCGGTCAGGTACCAGCCACGCAGCCGGGACCGGTAGGTGGTCACCGAGTCGTTCCAGTAGCCGCGGAACAGCGACGGCGAGTCGATGCCGAGCCAGCCCACCTCGCCAGGGGGCAGCTCGTTGCCCTCGGCGTCGAGCACCGCCACCTTCGTGAAGCGGTAGGGGCGGCCGACGCAGCGGCCGTACCGGTCGGTGTCGGCGGTGTGGGTGATGTGGAACATCGAGTGCCCCATCTCGCTGGAGCCGAGGCCGTCGATGAAGACCGAGCCGGGCACCCGCACCACGCCGTAGCGGGTGACGGTGTCGCGGGAGCCGACCGCGACGAGGCGGCGGACGTGCGGCTCGTGCGAGCAGTCGCCGGTGTTGAACCAGAGCCGCACCGACTCCAGGTCGTACCCGGACAGGTCGAAGCGGGCCAGCTCCGCCCAGGTGACGGAGAAGCCGAACACCCCGTCGGGGCGCCAGCGCTGGATCGCGTCGAGCACCCGCTCGCCGCCCTGCTCGGACAGGAGCAGCATCTCCGCCCGGTTGCCCAGCGCCTGGTTGACCATCAGCACGGTGGCGGTGTGCGGGGCGGGCAGCGCGTTGAGGATCCGGCTGGTGCCCTGCGCCTGCGGCATGGACAGCAGGTGCCGGGTGGCGGCGAAGAGGCTGGCGTGCGAGTGCAGCACCGCCTTCGGCACCCCGGTGGTGCCGGAGGTGTGGGTGATGACGATCGGGTCGGAGTCGTGGTGGCGGTAGTGCGGCGGCGCGGCGGCCGGGTCGCCGGCGCCCGCCTCGGCGGGCCGGCCGAGCAGCGGCGCGCCCAGCTCGTGCCCCGCGAGCGCCGCGGTGTGCGCGGCGTCGGCGAGCACCCCGGCCGCGCGCAGCCGGCGGATGTACTCGGCGGCGATCTCCGGGCGGAGCTTGCCGTTCATCAGCGCGGGGATCGCGCCGAGCCGGGTCAGCGCCAGGAAGCTGAGCACCATGTCGGCGGCGTCGGTGGCCCAGACCGCGATCGGGTCGCGGGGCCGGACGCCGCGCTGGTGCAGCCAGGCCGCCCGGGCGGCGACCCGCTCGTCGAGCCGGCCCAGGGTGATCGGCCGCTCGGCCGGGTGCCCGTCGACCGGGGTGTCGAAGGTCAACCCCGGGCCCTCCGGGTCGGCCCCGTGCGCCAGCACCCGGGCGAGCATGTTGCCGGCGCCCAGTTCGGTGTCCGCGGCGAGCGCCCCGCGCAGTCCCTTCGTCCTCATTGCCTCGTTCCTCCCCCCAGCAGCACCGCGACCGCCCCGGTGGGCGTGCCGTCGGGTGCCTCATCGACCAGGACCAGCAACGCCTCGTCGGCGTCGCCGTCGTACAGCAGCAGGTCCGCCTCGGCCGTGCCGTCCGCCCGCGGGTCGCCGGTGGGGCTCAGGCACACCACCGGGCCGTCCAGTCCCCAGCGCGCCGCGACGTGCCCGGCGACGCTGTTCGGCACCGACTGGAAGAAGAACAGCGGCCCGACCCGGCCACCGGCGGCGACCGTGGCCCGTACGTGCGCGGCGCTCGGCCGGTCCCCGGCGGCGCTGACCAGCACCACCGCGCAGGTGGTGCCCGGCGGCACCGGGCGTTCGCCGTACCGGCGGGTCAGGCAGCGGTCGGCGACCGCCGCCACCAGCGGAGCGAACGGCGAGTGCACGAAGCCGGGCAGTGGCGGCGGCGGACCGTCGCCTGGCTCCGGCCAGCGCGCCTCGGCCAGCACCGCGCTCACGGGGCACCGACCAGCAGCGCCGTGTCGGCACCACCGAAGGCGGCGTTGAGGCTGAGCGCGTACGGGCTGCCGACCGGCCGGGGCGCGTCGGTGACCACGTCCAGCGGGCAGGCCTCGTCGGGGCCGAGCCAGCCGGCGTTGACCGGCAGCTTCCCGTGCCGCAGCGCCTGCACGGTGACCACCAGTTCGAGCAGGCCGGAGGCCTCCAGGGCGTGCCCGTGCACCGACTTGGTCGAGCTGACCGGCACCCGGTCGGCGAGGTCGCCGAGCGCCAGCCGCAGCGCCGCCGCCTCGGAGGCGTCGCTGAACCCGGTGCCGGTGGCGTTGGCGTTGACGTAGCCGACCGCCGCCGCGTCCAGCCCGGCCCGGCGCAGCGCCGAGCGCACCGCCCGGGCCAGTCCCCGCCCGGCCGGGTCCGGCTGGCACGGGTGGTACGCGTCGCCGGCCCGGCCCCACCCGCGCACGGTGGCCACCGGCGCGGCGCTCCGGCGGCGGGCCGCCCCGGCGGACTCCAGCACCACCGCGGCCACCCCGTCACCGAGCAGCAGCCCCTGCCGTCCGGCGCTGAACGGGCGTACCGCCCCGTCGGCGGCGAACGCCCGGCCGGCGTCGAAGAGCGCGAACTGGTCCGGTTCGACCAGGTAGCCGGCGGCGACCACCACCCGCGCGACGTCGCCCCGGCGGATCATCGTGGCCGCGTCGGCGACCGCCGTGCTCGCGGAGACGCACGCGCTGGTGTACGTCCGGGTCGGCCCGCCCAGGCCGCACCGCCGTGCCAGGTGCCCGACGAGCGCCGGCACCTCGACCTGGGCACCGTTCCCGGCCCCGCTGTCAGCTCCGGTGAGCGGACGGTCGTCGGCGAACGCGTCGGGCTGCGACAGCGGACCGCCGTGGGTGGCCAGCAGCAGGGCCGACTCGGCCCGCGCCGCGCGGTCCAGGCCGGCGGCCCGGCAGGCGGCGTCGGTCGCGTCGGTGAGTTCGTCCGGCAGCGTCCCCACGTCGGGCAGGGTGGCGGCCACGGTCACCCGGCGGCCGGTGGTGTCGAAGCGGCGTACCGGCCGGAACGCCGGCGTGCCGGCGAGCACCCCGGCGAGCTGCGCGTCGGCGCCCCTGCCCAGGGCGCTGACCGCATGGATGCCGGAGATCGGTACGGGCTCCCGCTCAGCCATCTGCGGGGCTGGTCAGGGAGGTGTGGAACACCGCCAGGGCGTCGTCGACGGTGCGGATCCCGGCGAGCTGGTCGTCGGTGAGGTCCAGCCGCCGGTCGTAGCGCTGCTCGACGAGGTGCACGAGCCAGGCGAGTTCCATCGAGCCGACCCGGTGCGGCACCTGGTCGACGGGTTTCGCGGTCAGTTCGGCGAGCATGCTCACCAGGTCAGCTCGCCCCAGGTCGGGCTGACCGGCCATCACCGGTTGTCGCTGGTCGACCCGGCGACCCGGTCGGCGACCATTCTGGTGAACTCCCCGACCGTCATCAGGGCCAGCTTCTCCGACTCGTCGTCGGCGAACTTCAGGCCGTACCGGTCCTCGACGCGGACGGACAGGTCGGCCAGCGCCAGGGACTCCAGGTCGACCCCGGACGGGCCGAGCGTGGTCTCGTCGTCGATCCCCTCGACGTCGTAGTTCATGTCCTCGAGCTGCTCGATGACGAAGGTGCGGACCTCGTCGCGCATGGATTTACCCTCTCTTCGTGGGCGAGCTACCGGTGTCCGGTCGGGACACCGTGCACGTGTGGGTGAGCGCTGCCCCCGGCGGTCGGCCGGAGGTGGCGCGGCGGCTGCTGCGGCGGGCGGGTTGCACGCTGCTCGGCCGGGCGGAACGGGAGGTCGGGGTGGGCCGCGGGCCCGACGGGCGGCCCTGGGTGCGGGCCGGTGCCGGGTCGCTGCCGGTCAGCGTCAGCCACGCCGAGGGCGTGGTGGTGGTCGCCGCCCGCCCGGCCGGGCCGGTCGGGGTGGACGTCGAGCGGCGTCGCGCGCTGCCCGCCCTGGCGCTGGCCCACCGCTGGTACGCCCCGCCGGAGACGCGCTGGCTGGGCGACCTGCCGGACGCCGCCCGGGTCGAGGCGTTCCTGCTGCTCTGGACGGCCAAGGAGGCGGTCGGCAAGGCGTTGGGCCGGGGGCTGCGCGCCGGTGGCCTGCGCCGCCGGATGCCGGTGCCCGAGCACCCGCGCGAGCTGCTGCGTCCCGTGCCCGACCAGGCCGGTCTCCGGGTCGGGCACCCGGCCTGCGGCGCCGGGCTGGTGCTGGCCGTCGCGGTCGGCGCGGCCGTCGGCGCCGGGGCCGTTCCGGCCGGCCGGGCCCAGGTCGAGGTGTCGGTGGTGTTCGAGTAGCGGACCGGTTCCCGGGTGCTCGCCGAGCGGGCCGGTCACGGGGCCGCCGCCCGCAGCGCGGTGACGGAGCGGACCAGCTTGCCGGTGGTGGTGCGGGGCAGCTGGTCGACCAGGTGCAGGGTGCGGGGGCGTTTGTAGCCGGCGAGCCGCTCGGCGAGCAGCTTGTCCAGCACCTCCTCCGACAGCGGGCCGTCGGGTTGCACGTACGCGGTGATGCCGTCGTCGAAGACCACCACGGCGGCGGCCACCCCGGGCAGCCCGGTGAGGGTGGCCTCGACCTCGGTCAGGTCCACCTTCAGTCCGCCGACGGAGACCTGCGAGTCGAGCCGGCCCTTGACGGTGACCAGGCCGGTCGCGGGGTCGACGGTGCCCGCGTCGCGGGTGTGCAGCCAGCCGTCGGCCCAGCGGGTCGGGTCGCTGAGCCCCACGTACGGTGACGCCGGGCAGCTCACCCAGAGCTCTCCGCCGGACTCGCGGACCTCGATGCCGGGGGCCGGCGCGATCGACGGGCGGTGCCGCCCGTACAGGTCGGTGCCGATCACCCCGACCTCGGTCATCCCGTACATGTTGCCCAGCGGGACGCCGAACCGGTCGGTGAAGGCCTGCGCGGTGGCGGCCGGGACCAGTTCACCGCCGGTGGTCATCCGCTTGAGCTGCGGCAGCGGGCCGTCGGGCCGGGTGGAGGCGAGCAGTCCGATGTGGAAGGGCACGCCGAGCACGGTGGCCGGGGTGTCCTGGGCGGCGACGGCGGCGAGGATCGCGTCGCCGACGAGCCGCTGCGGTCCGACCAGTTCCACGCCGGCGTGCAGGCCGTAGAGCAGGCCGCCGACCAGGCCGAGCACGTGCACCATGGACGGCAGCAGGATGATCCGTTCGCCGGGCAGCGCCACCCCGTCGATCAGGGTGTAGCGGCGTACCTCGGCGACCAGGTCCTCGGCGGTACGACCGATCACCTTGGACGGTCCGGTGGAGCCGGAGCTGAGCTGGATCACCGCGTGGCCGCTGGTGGCCGGTGCGTCGCCGTGCGGCGTGACGCCCTCGGTGACGTCGACGAAGACCCGCAGTGCGCCGCCGCCGGTGCGCACCGGGGCGACGACCACCTGCGGGGTGAGCCGCTCCAGCGCCCGGCCCACCTCGTGGTCGGTGAGCCGGTGGTCCAACAGGACCGCCTGCGCGCCGGTGCGCCAGGTCGCCAGCAGGTTCACCACGTACGCCAGCGACGGCGGCAGCCGCAGCGCGGCGGCGCCGCCGGGGCGCAGTCCCGCCTCGGTCAGCCGGACCTGCGCCTGACCTACCAACCGGCGCAGGGTGCCCCGGTCGACCGGTTCCGGCAGGCGCAGACAAATATCGGTCGAATTGCCGGTGAACAATACTTCGTCGACCCAACCCGGGTCTGTCGCCGTAGAATCTTCCGTCGGACGATCCATGGTCACTGCCGTCCACCGCCCAGCGTCAAATAGGGCGGAATCCGCCCATCACGTGCGTCTTTCGGGGTGCTGCCGGAACCCTACGACAGCCCGGAAAGCCATTGCTAGATGCAAATGGCTAGATCAGATAGAGCGGGCGGCCGGATTGTCGACACTCGATCGGACAAGCAGGATCAGGCACGTCCGCCGGGTCGGCACAGGTGGCACGATCGTGACAATTGTCGTTCGAAACGGACGTGTCAGTCCTGCACTGGAAATACCCGTACGCTCACCGCGCTTTTCCGCGCCGGCCTCAGTGGAACCCGCGTGGAATTCGACGGGGGCATGACGACAGCGGCCAACGCGAGCAGAATTTCCGGGGGCTGCGGTGACACGAGCAGGCACATTGGGCTTGTCAGAGATAGTTGTGGCGCGGATGATGTGAGGCCAACCACGTGCCGTATCCACGGGGGGAGGTGGCGGGGATGGTAGCCGCGGAGGCAGCTGTCGCACACCGCGCCATGGACGGCCGGCGGTTCCGGCTCAGCGGCCCACTCGACTTCAGCGCGCCGTTCACCTCGGTGGTCGAGCTGACCATCGCCGGCCGGCGGCACGAGTTCACGGCCGGCTCGTTCGGCCTGGCCGACGAACTGGCACAGGCGCTCGGCGTCGACGACTTCGACGAGAAGCTGACCTATCAGGGCGGCGCCCTGTTGACGGCGCGCGCACGGTCGTACGACCCGCAGATCCGGCTGAACGAGGACCGGCTGGTGGCGGCGTGGCGAGGACGCCGGTACTGCTTCGTCACCCAGTTGTATGGCGCCTCGACCGCGCAGCTGCTCGCGGTGCTGCGGACACTGCGGATCACGGAGCATGACGACGGCGTCGTCGTGCGCCCCGACACCAGGGCCGGCAGCCGGTTCGCGGTGCCGGCGACCGTGATCAAGCAGGTGCCCGGGCTCGGCCTGCTGGACATGACGCCGCTCACCGCGGAGCGCACGCGGCAGTTGCCGTCGTGGCGAGGGTTGCGAACCGGGGCGGGCGAACTCTTCCGGGACACGCTCTCGGACGGCCGGCCCTACTTCGTGCTCGCCGCCGCGGACACCTGGGTGACCGTCCTGCCCCTGGCCGACACGGTGCTCGACCGGGTGCCGGACCTGGTGGACCGGCTACGCGTCGAGTCGGCCGAGTAGGCCGTCGTGTCCGCTCTGGTGGCCAGCGTCGCGGCGTACACCGTGCTGCTCACCCTGCTCCTCGCCTGCGGTGAGCACCTCTCGAAGCCGGCGGCGCTGTCGACCGCGCTGGCCGCCCACCGGGTGGTTCCCGCGCCGTCCACCGTCGCGGCGGCGGTCATCGCGGCCGAGGGCCTGCTCGGCGTGGCCGGAGTCGTCGCCCTGCTCCGCGACGACGGTGGCCGGCTGCTGGCCGTGGTCCTGGCCGGCAGCGCCGCGCTGCTCGCCACGTACGCGGGTTACGGCCGGTACGTCCGGTCGACCGGGCGGGCCGTCCCCTGCGGGTGCTCGCGGGTCGAAGTCCCCATGACCGGCTGGGTGGTGGCGCGCGCGGCCACGCTGGCCGGGCTGGCTCTGCTCGGAGCACTGCTGTCCGGCGCGGTCGTGCCGGTGGGGCGAGCCGGCACCTCACTCACCATCGTCCTGCTCGCCGCGGCGACGTTCACCGTGCTCCTGGCGCATCTGCCTGCCGCCATGCACGACCCGGCCCCGGACCGACCGGCGGCCGGGGTGACCCGAGGAGGCGTACCCGGATGAGTTTCCAGACGAGCGCGCTGATCCTGAGCTGGATCGCGATCCTGCTGCTGGCCCTCGTGGTGTCCGGCCTGGTACGTCAGGTGCACGCCCTGTCCACCGGCGCCGCCGGCCGCCCCGGGTCCGTCGGCCTGCGGCCCGGCTCGCCGGCGCCCCGGTTCCGCGACCTGGCGCCGCCGTCCCCGGCCACCCTGGTCCTGCTCTTTCTGGATCCCGGCTGCGCGACCTGCGACCACCTGCTCGACGCGGCCGCCGAACAGCTCCCACGGACCGACGTCGTGCTTCGGGTCCTCTACCGCGACACCGTCCCGCCACGAGCGGCGGAGAGGCCGATGAGCGTCCTCGGCGAGCAGGCGGACCTGTTCGACCGGTACGACGCGATCGCCACCCCGTTCGCGGTCGTGATCGACCCGACCGGCCGGATCAGACGGTCCGAACCCGTCGGCTCCGGGGCGGCACTGCGCCACCTGCTCGACGAGGTCGACCACTCCTCCGGCGACGACACCGTCCACTCGATTCGAGAGGGAGGCACGCGATGACCACCCTCGACGCGGTGCCCGCGCTGCGGGGAACGGACCCGGGTACCGGCACCGCGTCCCGGCGGCGGCCGCCGGTGAGCCGGACCAGGAGTGGTCCGAGCATGTCCTGGGCCCTGTCCCGCCGCACGCTGCTGCAGGCCGGCACCGCGCTGGGCATGGCCGCGCTGAGCATCTTCCCGGCGGCACGCCGCGCCTACGCCGACGGATACACGATCTACGGCGGATGCCCGACGTACGCCAGCGACCACAACTGTTCCCCCGGGTGCGGTCCGAGCCCGATCTTCGCCGCCGCCTGCAACACCAGCGGGACGTACACGGGCTTCCACAAGAACGACGGCACGACCTGGATCCTGCGGCCGAACCAGTGCTACGCCGGCACGTACGACGGCTGGCTCTGGCGCTACCAGGGCGCGTGCGGCGCGTGCGCCTGCTCGGTGGAGCGCCGCTGCCACGACGGGTACCGGCAGACCAGCTCGGGATGGGTACGGTCGATCTGCCGCTGGAACACCGACTGCGGGTGCCTCACCTCGGTCAGCTGGCCCGCCACGAGGCGTGGCCAGGCCGGCCCGAACGTCTACACGGTGCAGCACCTGCTGACCGCGTGGCGCTATGCCACCACGGTGGACGGCAGCTTCGGCAGCGCCACCGAGACCAGGGTGAAGCAGTTCCAGTCGGCCAGGGGAATCCCGGCGACCGGCGTCGTCGACGCCCAGACCTGGCCCGTCCTGGTGGCCACCGTGTCGGCCGGCGGAATCACCCTGAGCCGGGTGGTCGACCCACGGCCGCGGCTGCCCATCCGCGGGGCCACCGTGCACCGTCCGTACGCCGGACACGTCGTGCGTGGCGTGCAGCGGCAACTCAACAAGCACGCGTACGGGCTGGCTGTCGACGGGGTCTTCGGTTCGACGACCGACGCCGCGGTACGGGACTTCCAGCGGCAGAACGGGCTCGACGTCAACGGCGTCGTGGGACAGACCACCTGGCGTACGCTCACCGGCGGCGCCGTATGACGGGCCAGTCGCCACCCGTACGACCCGCTCGGCGGCTGCGCCGCTGGGCCACCGACCCACTCGTACCCGTCCTGCTGCTCACCGCCGCCGCGATGCTCACCGCCGCCTCCGGGCACGTGCTCACCTGGGCGGTGGTCGGCGGGCTGGCCGGCTACACGCTCTCCGGCTCGGTTTGAACGCGTAACAGCGCGTACGCGCTAGCCTCGCCCGGGCGGCGAGATCGGCATCCGCAGGGGAAGCTCCTCACCCTGTTCGTCCTGGGGCTGCTCGCCGGCGGCCTGCTCAGCGGGGTGGTCCTCGGGATGCTCTCGGGGCTGTCGGCGCCGCTGCCGGTCTCCTGGCGGTACGCGGCCGTCGTGGCGGTGGCGCTGCTGGGAGTGCTCCGGGACGCCAAGGTGGTCAGCATCCCCCTGCCGCAGAACGCCCGTCAGGTGCCGCAGGACGTGCTGCGGCCCAGCCCGCGGCGCGGAGCACTGCGATTCGGATTCGAACTCGGCACCGGCGTGCGGACGTACCTGTCGGCCACCGCCCCGTACGTGCTCGCGGTCGCGGTCCTCCTCGCCGGTCAGCGCCTGCACATCGCCGCACTCGCCGGTGTCGGTTTCGGCGCGGGGCGCGCCGCCACCCCGCTCATCCGCCGCGCCTCCGGGGCGGTCGAGGGCTGGGACGCCGACCTGGCCGCACGACTTCGCACCATCACCGTCACCGGGTGCGCCGCGCTCGCCGCCGCCTTCGGCCTGCTCTTCCTGCACCAGTTGTAGCGGCCGCCGCGACGGCACCGTCGTCAGTGCGCGCCGCCGAGGTTGAGCACCACCACCCCGGCGATGACCAGGCCGGCGCCGACCACCTTGGTCACGCTCAGCGGCTCGCCGAGGAAGACCGCGCCGATGGCCACGATCGCGGCCGTGCCGAGCCCCGACCTCGACGGCGTACGCCACCCCGACCGGGATGTCCCGCACCGCCAGGGAGAGCAGCAGGAACGCCGCCAGGTACGACGCGGCGAGGCCGAGCGTCGGCCAGAGCCGGGTGAAGCCGTCGGTGGCCTTGAGCAGGCTGGTGCCGAACACCTCGGCGGAGATCGCGAGCAGCAGGAACAGGTACGCCATGCCCGCGATCCTCCGCCATGGCGGTCAGACGCGGGCCACCTCGGGGGTCTGGGCGTGGACGACGAAGCGTAGCGACCGGGCGTCGGTGAAGCACTCCCGCATCGGGCGCACCAGGTCCCGGTGCTCCGGGCTGCGTTCCCACGCCTCGAAATGGGCCAGCGCGGCCCACTCGCTGGTGATCAGCCACTGCTCCGGGTCGCTGGCCGAGCGGCACACCTGGTCCACCAGGTGCCCCGGCACCCCGTCGGCGACCAGGTGCCGCACCGCCTCGTACGCCCGCAGGAAGTCGGCCGTGCGCTCCTCGGGCACCCGTACCAGGAAGACGATCCGGGCCCGTTGCTCGCTCATCGCGCTGTTCCTCTCGGTGTCGGAGGCGCGCCGCGCAGCACCAGCGCGCTGTTGAACCCGTCGAAGCCGCGCGCGCCCACCAGGGCGACCCGGTGGCGCGGCTGCCGGGGCGTACGCAGGAAGTCCAGCTCGCAGCCGGGCGCCGGCTCGCCGGGCCCGGCCGACGCGGGCAGCTCGTCGTGCCACAGGGCGAGCAGCGCGGTCGCCACGTCCAGCGCCGCGCCGCCCTGGTGGGCCCGGCCGGTCAGCGGCTTCTGGGTGCTCACCGGCGGCGGCCGGTCGCCGAAGACGGCGCGCAGCGCCGCGGCCTCGCTGCGGTCGTAGCGGGGCACCCCCAGCGCGTCGGGCAGCACCACGTCCACCTCCTCGGCGGCGAAGCCGGCCCGGTCCAGGGCCAGCCGCATCGCCCGGGCGTACTGGTCGGGGTCGCCGGCCGCGTCGGGGCCGGTGTGCGCGGCGTCGTGGGTGGCCCCCCACCCGCTGATCTCGCCGTAGATCCGCGCGCCCCGGGCCAGCGCGTGGCCCAACTCCTCCACCACGAAGACCGCGCCGCCCTCGGCGGGCACGTAGCCGCCGGCGCGGCGGTCGAACGGCCGGTACGCCGCCTCCGGGTCGGAGACGTCGCTGAGCAGCCCCGAGCGGAGCTGGCAGGCCAGCGCGTACGGGCTCAGCGGGCACTCGGTCGCCCCGGCGATCACCACCGGCGTGCCGCGGCGCACCGTGCGCACCGCGTGGGCGAGGCTGTCCAGGCCGCCGGCGGTCTCGGCGACCAGCACCCCGCACGGCCCCTTGAACTGGTGGTGGATGGAGAGCTGCCCGACGCTGGCGGCGTAGAACCAGGCGATCGACTGGTACGCCCCGACGGTGCGGGTCGACCCGCCCCAGAGCCGTTGCAGCTCCCGCTGCCCGAACAGGTTGCCCCCCGACGAGCTGGCCAGGGTGACCGCCCACCCGTACGGGTCGGGGGCCCGCTCGGGCAGGCCGGCGTCGGCCAGCGCCAGCCGGGTGGCGGCGAAGCCGAGGTGGGTCCACCGGTCGGTCTGCACGAGCTGCCGGTTGTCGCCGTACGCGGCGGCGTCGAAGTCGGCCACCTCACCGGCGACCCGGGTCGGGTAGCTCGCCGGGTCGAACAGGGTGATCGGGCCGGTGCGCCGGGTGCCGTCGCGCACCGTGCGCCAGTGCGCGACGGCGCCGATGCCGCTGGGCGCCACCACGCCGATGCCGGTGACCACCGCCCGCCCGCTCACCGGGTCACCGCCCCCGGCCCGGTCACGCCGCCACCGCCAGCCGCCGGAACAGCATCGCGGACTGGAAGCCGCCGAAGCCGCTGCCCACCGAGAGCGCCACGTCCACCGGCGTCTCCCGGGCCACGTTCGGCACGTAGTCCAGGTCGCACTCCGGGTCCCGGGTGGACCAGTTGGCGGTGGGGGGCACCACACCGTACTCGATGGCCAGCGCACAGGCGGCCATCTCGATCGAGCCGATCGCGCCGAGCGAGTGCCCGACCATGCTCTTGATCGAGCTGACCGGCACCCGGTAGGCGGCCTCGCCGAGGGACCGCTTGAACGCCGCCGTCTCGTGCCGGTCGTTCTGCCGGGTGCCGGAGCCGTGCGCGCTGATGTAGGAGACGTCCGCCGGACAGAGCCGCGCCTGCCGCAGCGTGTCGCTGATGGCCAGCGCCATCTCCACCCCGTCCGGGCGCAGCCCGGTCATGTGGAAGCCGTTGCTGCGGCTGGCGTACCCGGCCAGTTCGCAGTAGACGTGCGCGCCGCGCCGGCGGGCGTGTTCCCACTCCTCCAGCACCAGCACCGCGGCGCCCTCGGCGAGGACGAAGCCGTGCCGGTCGGCGTCGAACGGCCGGGAGGCGTGCGCCGGGTCGTCGTTGTCCGGGCTGGTCGCCTTGATCGCGTCGAACGAGGCGACGGTGACCGGGGAGATGGGCGAATCGGCGGCGCCGGCGAGCACCACGTCGGCCTCGCCGTCGACGATCAGCTGGTGGGCGTACCCGATGGCGTCGATGCCGGAGGTGCAGCCGGTGGAGATGACCTGCGCAGGGCCGTGCAGCCCGTGCCGGCAGGCCACGTCGGCGGCGAGGCTGCTCGGCACCAGGGCCTGGTAGAGGTACGGCCCGCCGAGGGAGTGGTCGACCAGCCAGTGCCGGCCGGAGTCGCTGACCCGCACGTACTCCTGTTCCAGGGCCATGGTGCCGCCGACCGCGGTGCCGAGCACCACCCCGGTCACCTGCCGCTCGGCGTCGGTGAGCTGCAGGCCGCTGTCGGCGAGGGCCTCGGTGGAGCAGGCCAGGGCGAACTGCACGTACCGGTCGGCGCGCTGCCGCTCGGCGAGGGTGAGCCCGGCGGCGTCGGCGTCGAAGTCGCACTCGGCGGCGATCTGGGAGCGGAACGGCGACGGGTCGAAGAAGGTGATCCGCCGGGTCGCCGTGCGCCCCTCGGTGACGGTCTTCCAGAACCTGTCCCGGGTGACGCCGCCCGGCGCGACCACCCCGACGCCGGTGACCACCGTGCGGCGCCCGGTCACGACGCGCCCCGCTGCTCGACCAGTTCGGTGTCGACGTGGCCCAGTTCCGGCCGGGGGGCGAGGGGACCGAGGTGGAAGACCACCTCGGCGGGCTCGTCGCCGGTGTTGCGCAGCCGGTGCCGCACGTTGCGGGGCACGAACAGCGCCTCGCCGGCGGCCAGCGGCACCGGCTCGTCGTCCAGGTCGACGGTGATCGCGCCGCGCGCGACGTACAGGAACTCCTCGCTGTAGGGGTGGTAGTGCTCGGCGATCCGCTCCCCCGGCGCGAGCGCGGCGACGCCCATGAAGCCCGACGTGCTGCCGACGGTCTTCGGGCCGAGCAGCACCCGCAGCTCCCCGCCGCGCCGCCGGTCGGCGGCCACGTCGCGGGCGGCGACCAGTCCGGTGGTGATCTCACTCATCGCGGCCTCCCGCGTACGCCCGCTCGACGCGCTCCTTGATGACGGCGAGCTGCACCCTGCTGTTGGTGTTGATGCGGGCGGTCATGCCGGCGTTGTCCACCGGCGCGGTCGGCTTCATCGCGAAGTCCTGCACCCAGGTCATCCGGACGCCCTCGGGTTCCTCGGTGTAGCGCCAGTGGATCCGCATGTACTCGAACGGCCCGGTCTCTACCCGGTGCGCCCGCACCTCGCGGGCGGCCGGGTCGGCGGTGCGTTCGCTGACCCAGCTCCAGGCGATCCCGTTCTCGTCGGGGTGCATGGTGAGCCGGAAGCGGACGGTGTCGCCCTCGTGGTGCAGGATCTCCACCGCCGCGTACTCGGTGAACAGGTCGGTCCACCGGGCCACGTCGTTGGTCATCTCCCAGACCAGCGGCAGGGGCGCGGCGATGACGATGCTGTTCTCGGTGTGGCCGGGCGGCTGGGCGCCGCGGGCGACCAGGTTCGCGACGGCGGGGATGCTGAGCTGCCCGGCCTGCTCGGGGATCTGCACCCGCCACCGGTCGGCCACCACGGCCGAGAGTTCCAGCAGGGCCAGCGAGTCCATGCCCAACTCCTCCAGGGAGGCGGCGGGAGCGCGGGCGGCCGCGTCGGCGTCCAGGCCGCAGTGCGCCACCAGGATGTCGGTGATCTCGGTGGTGAGCGGCTGGCCGTGGGTGACGGTCATCGGGTCCTCCTCGGAAACGGTCAGGACGGGTCGGTGGTCGGTGCCGCGGTGGCGGCGACCGGCCGGACGGTGGGGCGGGGGCCGGGGACGGCCCCAGGCGGGACGGCGGCGCTCGGCGGCGAGGTCGTCGCGGCGGGGTGCCCCTCGGCGAGCAGGCGCTCCACGAGGGAGGTGGTGTAGCGGCCCTTGCGGAAGGCGGGGTCGTCGAGCACCCGCCGGACGAACGGGATGGTGGTGCGCACCCCCGGTCCGGCGATGTCGAACTCCTCCAGCGCGCGTTCCAGCCGGTTCAACGCCATCTCCCGGTCCGGCGCCCAGACCGCCACCTTGGCCAGCAGGGAGTCGTAGTACGGCCCGACCAGGTAGCCGGGATGGCCGTGGGTGTCGACCCGGGTGAACGGCCCGCCGGGCGGGACGAAGCGGTCCAGCCGGCCGGGGGTCGGGGCGAAGTCGCGGTCCGGGTCCTCCACGTTGACCCGGCACTCCACGGCCACCCCGTGTGGTCGCACGTCCTGCTGCCGCAGCCGCAGCGGCAGGCCGGCGGCGATGTGCAGCTGCTCGTGGACCAGGTCGATCCCGGTGATCATCTCGGTGACCGGGTGTTCCACCTGGATCCGGCAGTTGATCTCCAGGAAGTGGAACCGCTCCTCGGCGTCGACCAGGAACTCCACCGTGCCGGCGCCGGTGAAGCCGACCTCCAGCGCGCCGTGCAGGGCCGTCTCCGCGATGGTCTCCAGGGTCCGGGCGGACAACGCCGGCGCGGGCGCCTCCTCCACCAGCTTCTGGTGCCGTCGCTGCACCGAGCAGTCCCGGGTACCCAGGTGCACGCCGTTGCCGTGGTTGTCGCAGAGCAGCTGCACCTCGACGTGCCGGGCGTCGGTCAGGTAGCGCTCGACGTACACCCGGTCGTCGCCGAAGGCGGCCTGCGCGGCGGCCCGCGTGCGCACGTACGCCCGGGGCAGCTCGGCCGGGGACCGGACCACCGTCATCCCCCGCCCGCCGCCCCCGGCCGCCGCCTTCACGATCACCGGGTAGCCGACCTCGGCGGCGACCTGCGCGGCCTGTTCGGCGCTCGGCACCGGGCTGACGCTGCCCGGCGGCAACGGCAGCCCCGCCCGGCTCATCAGCGCCCGCGCCGAGGACTTGTCGCCCAGCGCGGCCATCACCTGCGGCGGCGGGCCGATGAAGACCAGCCCGTTGTCGGCGCAGATCTCGGCGAAGTCGGCGTCCTCGGAGAGGAACCCGTAGCCGGGGTGCACGGCCTGCGCCCCGACCTGGCGGGCGGCCTCCACGATGGCGGCGGCGTTGAGGTAGCTGCGCCGGCTCAACGCCGGTCCGATCAGGACCGCCTCGTCGGCCAGCCGCACGGCGGCCGAGTCGGCGTCCGCGGTGGAGTAGACCACCGCCGTCCGCACGCCCAGCTCCCGGCAGGCGCGCAGCACCCGCAGCGCGATCTCGCCCCGGTTGGCGATGAGCACCTTCTCGAACATCCCCACCACCTCAGGCCGGGTCCAGCGTGACCAGCGGCTGGTCGTACTCCACCGGCCGGCCGTCGTCGACCAGCACCTCGACCACCCGGCCGGACCGCTCGGCGGTCACCTCGTTCATCAGCTTCATCGCCTCGACGATGCCGACCACCTGCCCGGGCCGGACCACGTCACCGACGGTGACGAAGGGTGCGGCGCCCGGCTCGGGCGCCCGGTAGAAGGTGCCGACCATCGGCGAGCGGACCTCGACGCGGCCGGCCGGGGCCGCCGGACGGGGCACGGGCGGCGGCGGCGCGGGGCGCACCGCCGGGGCGTCCGGGGCCGGTCCGGGCTCCGCCACCGCGCTCTCGTGCCACTCCACCTCCAGCACCGTGTCGCCGCTGCGCAGCCGCACCCGGCGGACCGGGCCGGCGACCTCGGCGACGAGCTGCCGGGCGTGCCGGCGCAGGTCGGCCAGTACGGAGTCCACCTCGTGCGCCATCTCCGCGCCGTCGGCGCCCGACGGGGCGGCGCCCGGCGGGACGGTCCCGGCGCTCACCGGGCACCCGCCCGCAGGCCGACGCGGGCCGCACCGAAGCGCCGGAACCGCTGGCGGCGGCGGCGCACCAGGGTGGCCGGCGGCACGTCGAGCAGGGGCAGCAGGTTGGCCAGCACCGCCTCGCGCAGCGCCCGGGCGGCCGCCTCCGGGTCGTGGTGGGCGGCCGGCACCGGTTCGGGGACGAGGTCGTCGACGACGCCGAGCCGGCACAGGTCGGGGGTGGTCAGCCGCAGCGCCCGGGCCGCCTGCGGGGCGGCCCCGCGGTCCGGCCAGAGGATGGCGGCGCAGCCCTCCGGGCTGATCACCGAGTAGACGGCGTGCTGGAGCATCAGCACCCGGTCGGCGACGGCCAGCGCGAGCGCCCCGCCGCTGCCGCCCTCGCCGGTGATCACCGCGACCACCGGGGTGGGCAGCACGCTGAGCGAGAGGATGTTCTCCGCGATCGCCGCCGCCTGCCCCTGTTCCTCGGCGCCGATGCCCGGGTCGGCGCCGGGGGTGTCCACCAGGGTGACGACCGGCAGGCCGAGGCGGGCGGCGAGCCGCATCAGCCGCAGCGCCTTGCGGTGCCCGGCCGGGCTGGCCATGCCGAAGTTGCGCGCCACCAGCTCACCGGTGGTGTGGCCCTTCTGGTGGCCGATCACCATCAGGTGCCGCCCGTCGAGGCGGGCCAGGCCGCCGACCACCGCCGGGCAGTCGCTGCCGAGCCGGTCGCCGTGCAGCTCCACGAAGCCCTCGAAGGCGCTGTCCAGGTAGTCCAGGGTGGTCGGCCGGCCGGGGTGCCGGGCCAGCCGTACCGTCTGCCAGGCGTCGGCGGGCGGCGCGTCGGCCGGCGGCGCCGCGACGGTGGCCGGGCGCGCGGCGGGCGGGGGCTCCTGCCGGGGTACGGCGGGCCGGCACCGGGCGCGGCGGCCGGCCCGGGCGGCGGCGAGCAGCGCCACCAGTCGCCCGCGCAGCGCGTGCCGCGGCACCACCATGTCCACCTGGCCGTGCCGCAGCAGGAACGCCGCGGTCTGGAAGCCCTCGGGCAGCGTCCGGCCGGTGACCTGCCGGATCACCCGGGGGCCGGCGAAGCCCATCCGGGCGCCGGTCTCGGCGAGCAGCACGTCGGTGTTGGTGGCGAACGACGCGGCCACACCCCCGTACGTGGGGTCGGTGAGCACGCTGACGGTGAGCAGCCCGGCCTCGCGCAGCGCGGCGATGGCCTGGCTGACCGTGGCCATCTGCATCAGCGACAGCGCGCCCTCCTGCATCCGCGCCCCGCCGGAGGCGGTCACCAGGACCAGCGGGACGGCGTCCTCCAGCGCCCGCTCCGCCGCCCGGGTGATCAGTTCACCGACGGCCGCGCCGAGACTGCCGCCGAGGAACCGGAAGTCCATCACGGCCAGCGCGCACGGCAGGCCGCCGATGGTGGCGGTGCCGCAGACCACCGCCTCCGCCAGCCCGGTGCCGGCGCGGGCCGCGCTGAGCCGGTGCGGGTACGGCAGCACGTCGACGAAGTCGATCGGGTCCACCTCGGCCGGCCGGTCCGGCAGCGGGGTGAACGACCCCGGGTCCACCAGCTGGCGCAGCCGCTCGGGGGCGGCGAGCCGGGTGTGCTCCCCGCACTCCGGACAGACGTCGAGGTTGCGGCGCAGGCGCTTGCGGTACAGCAGCGACGCGCAGCCGGCGCAGCGGGACCAGAGCTCCCCCTCCCGGGGTGCGGTGGCGGTCACGGCCGCCGCCCGGCGGGGGCGGTCGCGTCGAAGCGGTAGAAGCAGCGCGCCATCGCGTCCCGGGGTTCCCGCCAGGTCGGCAGGTACGGCGAGACGTACGGGCGTAGCCGCGCGCTGACCCGCTCGAACTCCGGATGCCCCCGGGCCGCCTCGACCGCGCCCTCCGCCGGTGACTCCGTCTCCAGCAGGTGCACGTAGAGGTCGTGCAGCCGGTACAGCGACCGGTGCCGGACGCCGACCAGGCGCGGCAGCTCGGTCGCGTCGGACTCGGCGAAGATCGCGGCGACCTGCGCCTCGGCGGTGGGAACCACCTTCGCGACGATCAGCGAACGCTCCATGGACGGGCCTCCCCCCACGGCGCGGCGACGCGGTACGGACCGCGCCGACCGAGCCGGACGACTGCCGACACGATGCGCGGGCCGCCGTCACCGGGGCGTCACCGGACACCGACCGGCGACGCAGCTTCGTGACGGTGCGTTGACGGACGCTGTGTATCCGCTGTGCGAACGCCCTGACCGTCACGCACTATCCGCAGTTCAGAAGGGTTTTCACGGTTACGCGTACGGCAGCCGGCCACCGTCAACGACATTGACCGAGAGTGACCACGATTGATAATCTTCGGTACGGTCAGCCCGGTGGCGCGCGACGCCGCGTCGCGGCGCGGCGATCCGACAGCGGAGTCTTGGGCAGCCGCACCGGGGACACACGAGGAGTCGGGACGCGCGTTCCGCAGGGGGTGCCGCCGTGGCCGCTGAACCGTCCATGCCGACCACCGGGCACCGGCCCGGCACGGACATCGCGCTGCACCTGCTCGGCGGATTCCGGTTGCTGCACGACGGCGCGCCGGTCGTGGTGCCCCGGGGCCTGCAACGGGTCATCGCCCTGATCGCGCTGCGCCCGGGCGCCACCCGCAGCCACCTGGCCGGCCTGCTCTGGCCGGACGCGCCGGAGGACCGGGCGCTCTCCTCGCTGCGCACCGCCCTCTGGCGGCTGCGCCAGGACCCCTGCTGCCCGTTCACCACCGCCGGCGACACGGTACGGCTGGAGCCGGTCGTCCGGGTCGACGTGGACGCGCTGGTCGGCACGGCCGCCCGGGTCCGCGACGGCGACGACCCGTGCGCCGCCGCCACGCTCGCCGCCGGCCGGCACGACCTGCTCCCCGGCTGGTACGACGACTGGGTCCTCGCCGACCGGGAGCGGCTGCGCCAGCTACGCCTGCACATGCTGGAGGAGCTGGCCGGCCACCACCTGGCGGCCGGCCGCCACGGCGAGGCGCTGGAGGCCGCGCTGGAGGCGATGTCGGCCGAGCCGCTGCGGGAGACGCCGCACCGGCTGGTGGTCCGCATCCACCTCGCCGAGGGCAACGCCTTCGAGGCGGTGCACGCCTTCTACGTCTACCGGGACCTGCTGCTGCGGGAGCTGCGCCTGGAACCCTCGGCGGCGATGACCGCGCTGCTCGACGAGACCCTCGCGCCGATCCGCGACGCCACCCGGGACCGCCCCGGCGGTCCCCGCCGGCCACCCACCGCCCGGGTCGCGCCCCGGGGCCGCTGACCGGCGTCACTGCGAGCGCGCCACGCGTGACGGCCAGGTGACAGCCGTACCGGCAGGGTGGGTCGCACAGCAGTCCACGGTCTCCGACCTTGGGCGGAGCGCCACCGGCGAGAGGGGTCCCATGAGCCGTCTACTGATCGTCAGCAGGATCATCCCGGGCTCGGAGGGTCGGGTGGCGCAGATCTTCGCCGAATCCGACGCCACCGAGCTGCCCGCCCTGACCGGCGTCCGGCACCGGTCCCTGTACTGCCTGCACGACCTGTGCGTGCACCTCATGGAGACCGAGGACGTGGACCCGGACGCGCTGGCCAGCGCCCGCAACCACCCGCTCTACCTGCAGGTCAACGAGCGGCTCTCCGCGCACACCTCCCCCTACCTGCCGACCTGGCGGTCGCCGCGGGACGCCATCGCCGGCTGCTTCTACCGCTGGGACGCCGTCGACGTACCGGCGCCGCGCCCGGCCGGATGAGCGGGGCGGACGCCGTGTCCTCCCGGCCACCGCACGTCCTGGTGATCGGCGCCGGCACGGGCGGGCTGTGCCTGGCGCAGGGGCTGCGCCGCGCCGGCATCGGGGTGAGCGTCTACGAGCGGTACCGCACCCGGGGCGAGGGGCTGCTCGGCTACCGGGTCGGCATCGGCCCGACCGGCAGCCGGGCGCTGCGCGACTGCCTGCCACCGGACCTGTTCGACACGTACCTGGTCACCTGCGCCCGCTCCCCCCGCTACTTCAACGTGGTCACCCAGCGGCTGCGCCAGACCGCCTCGTTCACCCTGCGCCCGGACACCGACCCGGTGAACTCCGAACGCTCGGTGGCCCGGATGACCCTGCGCCAGGTGCTGCTCACCGGCATGGAGGACGTCGTCCACTTCGACAAGACCTTCACCCGGTACGAGCAACGCGACGACGGCACCGTCACCGCGTACTTCGCCGACGGCACCAGCGCCACCGGCGACCTGCTGGTGGCCGCCGACGGCACACACTCGGCGGTACGCCACCAGTACCTGCCGCACGCGGTCACCCGGGACGCCGGCACCATCAACATCGCCACCCGCATCCCGCTGACCCCGCACACCCGGGCCCTGCTGCCGCACCGCGTCGAGCACGGCATCTCGCTGATCTTCGGGGCCGGCGGCATGATGGGCGTGCTGCACGTCATGGAGTTCAAATGGGACCGAAACGGCGCCGTCAAACCCGAGGTCGGCGACGCCGACGCCGCGCTGCTGCGCCGGTGGCCCGGGCTGTGCCACGACAACACCCGCGACAACATCAACCTGATCATCTGGAGCACCGCCCGGCGGTTCCCGCCGGACATCATGCAGCGCCGCGGTGAGCAACTGGTCCAGACGGCCCTGGAGCTGACCCGCAACTGGCATCCGCACCTGCGGGAGCTGCTGGCCCGCAGCGACCCCGGCAGCGCCCTGCCGATCAAGGTGTCCACCAGCGAGCCGGTGCCGCCCTGGAAGAGCAGCACCGTCACGCTGCTCGGCGACGCCATCCACACCATGACCCCCGGCCGGGGCGTGGGCGCGAACACCGCCCTGCGCGACGCCGCGCTGCTCTGCCGGCAGCTGCGGCAGGCCGCCGCCGGCGACAAGACGCTGCTCCAGGCGGTGGCCGACTACGAGGCGGCCATGGTGCCGTACGGCTTCGCCCGCGTCGCCGACTCGCTGCAGCGCAGCGGCACCAGCGGCGACGACCGGATGTACAAGCCGGTCGTCGGCCGGCTCGCACTGCTCGGGGCGCGCGGCTACTTCAGCGTCACCAGCCGGGTGCCGCGGCTGGCCCGCAAGTTCGTCGACGACTTCTACACCTATCGGGGCGAAGAGGACTGAGCCGCCCGGCCGGGCCCGACGACGGCACCTCGCCGCGGCCCGGCCGGGTTCACCCCTTTCCGTACCGTCGGTCATCCCGTCGCCACCCGCCGACACCGTGCATCCCACCTGCGTCGCGATGGCCCATCCTCCCTGTCGTCCGACATACGCGTGTGCAAAGCTGCGGCGAGTTTTTTCGCGACTTTCACCGACGAACGCAAGAGGGAGGTTTGCCGTGCCGTCGACTTTCGGGCAATGGCTGATCGTGATCCTGGCCCTGGTACTGGGCGGAGCCGGCGGTTGGCTGGCGCGCGGCCGGCAGGCCGTGGCGACCGCCCGGCAGCCGGAGCCCATGGTGGAGGGTGACCCGGTCGTCGGCCTCTCCGAGCAGGAGAAGGCCGCCGCCACGGTGACCGCCACCGTCGACACCCCGCAGCCGGCGGCCACCGTCGACGTCTCGCCGGCCCCTGCCGCCGTGGTCGACGCGCACACCACGCACGACCTCGACGCCCCGCCCGCCGCCGCGTCCCTGGCCGCCGACCACACCCCGCTGACCACCGACGACACCGCTGCGGCGGACACCGTCGCCGGTCCGGTCGCCGTGGCCGACACCGACGGGGTCGACGTGGCCGCGAACCGAACCGACTCGCTCGACGCGACCGACGCCCGGGCCGACGCCGACACCGCCGCCGTCGACGGGCGGGCCGACGCGGTCGAGGCCGACGAGGAGCGGGCGGTGGAGCCGGCCGCGCCGGCCGAGGTCACCGCCGACGACCGCGCGGTGGACGCCGAGGCGGATTCCACCGGTGACGAGGCGGCCCCGCAGGTCACCCCGGCGCCGGTCGGGCAGGTCGAGGAGCCGGTCGCGGCCGAGGACGCCGACCGGCGCGACGAGGACGAGGCCGCCGAGCGGCCGGGCGAGGTGGGCGTTCCCGCCGCTGCCGCGCCGGTCGACACTCCGGCTCCGGCCGCGGAGACGCCGGTGATCCCCGCCCCCCGCAACCCGGTGGAGGACGAGGCGCCGGTCGTCGCGGCGACCCCGGTCGTCCCGGCCGAGGACGCCCCGGCGGAGGATGCCCCGGCGGACGACTTCCGTCGCATCCAGGGCGTCGGACCGAAGATGGCCACCGCGCTGCAGGCCGCCGGGATCCGCACCTACCGCCAGCTGGCCGAGCTGGACGAGGCGGCGCTGCGCGACACCATCCGGGCGGCCGGGCTGCGTGCCGCGCCGAGCCTGGCGACCTGGCCGCAGCAGGCGAAGGTGCTGGCCGGTGCCGGCGCCGAGGCCGGTGCGGTGCTGCCCGGGCCGGCTGCCGACCAGCTCTGAGCACCACGCGGGCCGGTGGCCGCGCCTCGGCGCGGTCGCCGGCCCGCACTCTTTCGCCCAGACCGCGCGGGATACCGGAAAGCCCCGAACCGGACGCGCACCCCTGCCGCCCTCGCTACGGTCGGTGAGAGGCGCGACGGCGGCCCGCCGCGCCGACGACCCGGTACCGCAGGAGCAGCGCGTGCAGGCACCCCCGCCGGACCAGCCCGCCCGGCAGGCCGGCACGCCGCTGCGCGACCCGGAGGGTCCCCGCCGGGTGACCCTGCTGGAACTCTTCTTCGACCTGGTCTACGTCGTCGCGCTCGCGCTGGTCTCCCGCGGCCTGATCACGGACCTGACCTGGCAGCACGCCGGCCAGTCCCTGATCATCCTGATGGCCGTCTGGTGGACGTGGGCGATCACCACCCTGGTCACCGACATGTACGACCCGCAGCGCCGGGAGATCAAACTGCTGATCACGGCGGTGATGTTCGGCGCGCTGCTGATGACCACGGCCATCCCGCACGCCTTCACCGACCGGGGCATGGTCTTCGCGGGCACCTACGTGGCGATCCACCTCGGCCGGGGCCTGTTCCTCATGCCCACGGTACGGGGGCACCGGCCGACCCAGCGCCGCGCCGCCCGGATCTTCATCTGGTTCAGCGTCTCGGCGATCCCCTGGATCATCGGCTCCACCGTCAGCGGGCACGCCCGGGAGGCGTTGTGGGCGTTGGCGCTGGCCATCGACTACGGCGGCTTCCGGCTCGCGTACCCGGTGCCGGGGCTGGGGATGGTCCCCGAGCGGCAGCGCAACGTCACCGCCGAGCACCTGTCGGAGCGCTACCAGCAGTTCTTCATCATCGCGCTCGGCGACGCCATCCTGGTCATCGGCACCATGTTCAGCCTCCACCACTCGGAGAGCGAGAACATCGGCGCGTTCGCCATCTCCTTCGTCACCACGCTGCTGCTCTGGCGGATCTACGTGCACCGCTCGGGCGAGCTGCTGCCGCACGCCATCCAGGCCTCCCGGGCGCCGAGCAAGTTCCTGCTGACCGCCCCGTACACCCATCTGATGCTGGTGGCCGGGGTGGTGACCACGGCGGCCGGCTTCGACCTGGTGCTGCACGAGCCGTTGGGGCACACCCCGCCGTCGTGGGCGGCGGTCATCCTCGGCGGGCCGGCGCTCTTCCTGGTCGGCCGGTCCGCCTTCGAGTACGAGGTGTTCAGCCGGGTCTCGCTGTCGCGCCCCGGCGGGCTGCTGGCCCTGCTGACCCTCGCCCCGGCGGTGCTCTTCCTGCCGCCGATCTTCGCCGCCGCGGCCGCGATGGTGGTGCTCGCCGGCGTGGCGGTCGCGGACTCCCTGCGCAGCCGGGGCAAGCCGCCCGAGAAGCCCTCCCCGCCACACTGAACCGGCCGGTACGCCGGTGACCGTTCCGGATGTCGTTTATCCGTTCGTCGCGTCTGGGTACAAGGTGCGTCACCTCGACCCACCACGACCCCTGGAGGCACCCCATGCGCGGCACATCGATTTTCGGAGTACTGGTCGTCATCTGGCTGCTCATCGGCGCGATAGCCGCCGGGCAGCGCGGCTACTACAGCAACGACGACACCAACTGCGCCGAGGCCGGCACGATCCTGGTGACCATCGTGGCCGGGCCGCTGAACTACGTCGGCGCCAACCCGAAGGTCGACTGCAAGCTGCCCGAGCCGTCCAAGTAGGTCTCCCCGACCGAAACGGCCCGCGCCCGCACCCCCGGGGCGCGGGCCGTTTCGTGTCCGCTCCCGATCACGTCCGTCACACCCCCCATGGCGTCCTAGGAGGCTGGGTAAGGTCAGCCGACGTGGATGCCGGGCCGGCGCGACGGGTCCGGCTCGCTCCTGCGGATGATCTCCCGAACCACCGGCGGCGTGTCGCCCCGGCCCAGGATGAGGTAGCGCAGCAGGTGGGCGACCGGGCTGCCCTCGGACCACTCGAAGTGCGCGTGCGGGCGTACGCCGGTGCCGTCGCGCAGGGCGAGCAGGATGGCGGCGATGGCGTTCGGGACGGCCGGGCTGGCGGCCCGTAGCACCCGGTAGCCGCCGACCTCCACGCCGTGCACCCGCAGTTCCTGGCTGAACCGGGAGGGGTCCACCACGTCGATCTCCAGGAAGAGCACGTCGGCGGCGCCCGGCACCGGGTTCATGCCGCGCTGCGCCCGCTCCTTGACCCGGTACTCCTTGAGCGCGCCGCGGGCGCGCTTGTGGGCGATCAGGTGCAGCCGGCCGTCGTTCGACACCGACTCGGCGATGAACCGCCGGGCGGCCGGGTCGAATTCAATCCGCTCCGCCCGCAGCTCGGTGGTGCGGGACACCCGGGAGATCAGCGAGACGGCGATGATCCCGGCGATGAACAGCGCCGAGATGGCGATCCCGTCCGGCTTCTCGATCACGTTCTCGGCGAGGGCGTAGAGCAGGACGGCGGTGAGCACGCCGAAGCCGGCCGCGGCGACCCGGTGGTGGGCGCGCGCCGCCGCGATGGTCACCGCCACCGCGCCGGAGACCATCATCGCCAGGATCCCGGTCGCGTACGCGCCGGCCTGGGCGTTGACGTCCGCCCGGAAGGCGATCGTGATGGCGATGCTGATGGCGGTGTAGACGATCACCACCGGGCGCACCGCCCGGCCCCACTCCGGCGCCATCCCGTACGACGGCAGGTAGCGGGGCACGATGTTGATCAGGCCGGCCATCGCCGAGGCGCCGGCGAACCAGAGGATCAGCACGCTGCTGATGTCGTACACGGTGCCGAACGCCTCGCCGAGGTGCTCGTGGGCCAGCCAGGCCAGGGCCCGGCCGTTGGCCGCGCCACCCGGCCGGAACTGCTCCGCCGGGATCAGCACCGTGGTGACGAAGGTGGTGGCGATCAGGTACACCGACATGATCAGCGAGGCGGCGGCGAGCAGCTTGCGGGTGTTGCGGATCCGCGCCTCGAGGCGCTGCTGCCGGTCCGCCCCCTCCCCCTTCACCAGGGGCATCATGCTGACCCCGGTCTCGAAGCCGGACAGGCCCAGCACCAGCAGCGGGAAGGCCAGTACCGCGGGTCCGAGCAGGTCGCCGAGGCCCGTGCCACCGGCGGTCAGCGCGTCCGTCCAGTCACCCACCAGCGACGGGTCCGCGGCCACCTCGGCCAGCCCGACGACGACGATCACCGCGTTCAGCCCGAGGAAGACCGTGACCAGCGGGATGGCCACGGTCACCGCCTCGCTGAAGCCCAGCAGGAACACCGTGCCGAGGACCAGCAGCAGCACCACGGTCACCACGACGGCGGCGACCGTGCCGTGCGGGAAGGACGCGGGCAGGTACGGGTTCTCCAGCAGGTGGACCGTGGCGTCGGCGGCGGAGAGGGTGATCGTGATGATCCACGAGGTGGCGACGAAGCCGAGCAGCACCAGCACGAAGAGCTTGCCGCGCCAGAACGGGAGCAGCCGTTCCAGCATCGCCACCGAGCCCTGCCCGTGTGGGCTCTCCCGGGCCACCCGGCGGTACATCGGCAGCATCCCGAACAGGGTCAGCGCCACGATGAGCAGAGTGGCCAGCGGGGAGAGCGCCCCGGCGGCCAGCGCCGCGATGCCGGGCAGGTACGACAGGGTGGAGAAGTAGTCGACGCCGGTCAGGCACATCACCCGCCACCAGGGGTGGCGCTTCTGCGCGCCCTCCTCCGCCTCCGGGCCGACCGGCTGCACCTGCTCGGCGAAGAGCCAGCGCCGCAGCGGGTCGGCCGGCGGCCGGGGCCGGGCGTGGCTCTCCACGCACTCGGGGACCACCACCGGCCCGGAGCGGGTCCGCTCCCCCTGGGCCGGGTCGCGGGCCGCCCGCACCTCGCGCCCCGGGTTCGCCGGCGCGGTCGGTCCGCGCCGTCCCCGGGTACGCCGCGGCGTCGCTCCGTCCCGCCCGTCCGTCATGCCCCGTCCCACTCTCCACGGTCCTGCAACCGACCGTAGGCGCTCCCCCCTGCGCTGCTCGGCGGAACCGGCAAGCCGGGAGATCATCCCGGTCCGCGGGCTCCCCGCCGGACGCCTCAGTCGGGTCGGCCAACCAGCACGTCCCGCAGGGTCTCGGGGTCGGAGACGGTGACGGTGGCGCCCGGGTGGCGCAGCCACGGTCCCGGCACGAGGGCCGGCACGGGCTCGGCGAACCGCACGCACACCCCCACGGCGGTGCTGGTGCCGAAGGTGACTCCGCGGTCAGCGAACGACAGGTGCGGCCCGACCGCCCGCCACCAGCGGAACGGGCCGTCGATCTGCGCCCCGGTGACGTTGGCCCGCGGCGTGCGCAGCCGCCAGGGTCCGTACCGGATCTCCAGCGCCTCGTCGTCCACGAGCACCCAGGAGGTCTCCGGGCGGACGCCGAGCAGCGCCAGCGGGGCACGGAAGGGCGGGTCGAAGCGGAACGCGGAGCGGTGCACGGGCATGACCCGCGCGTACCCGGTCCGGGCCGCCCGACACCCCGGTTCACTCCAGCGCGCGGGTCCACTCCCCGGTGTGCACGTCCGGGTGCGCGGCGGCGGCCCGCCAGTAGGGGCCGTCGACGGTGAAGATCCGCGCCCACGGCTGCCGTCCGGCGCGGCGGGACGCGTCCCCGGCTACTGCAGAAACGCCCCCAGTGGCGAGAGCAGCAGCCGGCCGAGCGCCGCGGCATTGTCGTCCAGCCGCGTGCGCTCGCAGTCTCGGGCGTGCGGGTCGTGCCGGCAGCGCCAGATCTTCTGGGCGTTGCGCCAGGCCACGTCCCGGGTGTATTCCACCAGTTCGCCCTGGTACCAGTCGTCGACGTCCCCGTTGAGCATGTCGATCAGCAGCTGCCACCGCTCCAGGTAGCCGCGCCGCAGCGACGGGATCTTGTCGGCGAAGATGTCATTGATCTTGAGGTAGTCGCGGTGCTGCTCGCTGCCGTCGACCGGCTCGGACTCCAGGTGGTCGAAGGTCGTCACCAGCGCGAACGGCAGGTCGAAGTTGATGTGCGCGTTGACCCCCGCCGCCGCCGACGGCAGCGGCCGGGCGTCCGGGCCGCGCATCCGCTTGAACAGGCACGACCAGGCCTTCGGAGTGGTCGGGCTGGACTCGCTCCACAGCCGCAGCGCGTCGAAGTAGCGGGTGGCGAACTCCACGTCGAGCCGGGACAGGAAGACCGGGTCGGCGAAGAAGTCGTCGTAGAGCCCCTCCAGCACGCTGGTGGTGATGGTCAGGTACAGCTCGTTGAAGTCGGCCAGCGGGCAGCTGCGCTCCAGCGGAGGCAGTCGCACCAGCAGGTCCTGGAGCTTGGTGAGGTGGTCCACCACCGCCGGCACGTCGCCCGGGTGGTCCGCCAGCAGACCGACGATGTCGGCGTGGACCGGGCCCCAGACCGGTTCCGTCATGTCTCCTCCACAGTGGTCCGGGGCACCCCGTGCCGTCGGCGTCGCTGGACAGCCTTCCAGCGACGCCGACGTACGGGATCAGTAGAACGACGTATTCGTCCCGCTGCGCTCGGGCGTCAGTCGGCGCGGTTGCGCAGGTGGATGGCGCTGGCCTGGACCCGGGTACGCACCTGGAGCTTGTCGAAGATGTGCGAGACGTGCACCCCGATGGTCCGCTCGCTGATGAACAGCCGCTGGCCGATCTCCTTGTTGGTCAGCCCCTCGGCCACCGCGGCGAGCACCTCGCGCTCCCGGGCGGTCAGCACCGCCAGCTCGTCGCTGACCGGCTCGGTGCGGGTCGCCGCCGGACCGCCCGCCGGCTGGGCGCGCTCCTCCAGCTCCACCCGGGCCCGCCCCGCGAGCGTCCTGATCTCGCTGGTCAGCGGCACCGCGCCCAGCCCCTGCGCCATCTCGTACGCCCGGCGCAGCAGCTTGGCCGCGGTCGCGCTGCGGCTGCGCCGGGCGAGCAGCGCCTCGGCCTGCCGCAGCCGCGAGTACGCCGCCGGGTACGGGTGGTTGCGCCGGTCCCACTCGGTGGCCGAGCGGGCCCACAGCTCGGGGTCGCCGCGCCCGTCGAGCCGGCTCAGCTCGGCCGTGCACAGCGCCAGGAACCCCTCCACGCCCAGGCGTACCGGCCGCGCCGCGTGGGCGCTCTTGCGGGCCACCCGGTCGACCACCTCGCGCAGCCGCCGCAGCGCGGTCTCGTCGACCGGCACCGTCCGGCCGGCGTGCGCCTCCGCCTCGGCGCGCAGGCCGTGCCAGGCGAGGGTGGCCAGCAGCATCACGTCGTCGGAGCGGCTCTCGGTGAGGCCGCGCTGCACGGCCTGCCGGGCCAGGTCGGGCCGGCCCTGCCACATCGCCAGCCCGGCCCGCAGGATCAGCATGGGCAGCACGTGGCGGGCCCCGCCACCGGCCAGCACGGTGGCCACCGCCTCCAGGTCCCGGTCGGAGGCCGCCACGTCGCCGTACCCGACGGAGAGCCGGCACCGGGCCAGCAGCAACTCGACCGCGTCCGCGCCGGACGGGCGGTGCCGCAGCGCCGCCGCGACGACCTTCTCCGCCTCGGCCCACTGCCCGACCCGGAACAGCCCGTTGGTGGCGATGGCCAGCAGCCGGGTCTCGTAGGTGCGCCCCAGGCCCAGCTCGGCGACGCGCTCCGCGCCCCGGCGGGCCACCACCACCCCCTCCTCGAGGATGTTCAGCGGCCCGGTCAGCAGCTCCGCCAGGTGCAGGTACGCGCACGCCACGTCCTCGGGCCGGCCGGCCCGCTCGGCGATCTCCAGCGCCCGCCGCACCACGGCCAGACCGGCGTCCGGGTCCTCCAGGAACGCCTCGCTGAAGCCGAGCGCCGAGCTGGCCAGCACCACCTCGGTGGTGCTGCCGTCGACCTGGGCCGCCAGCTCCAGCGCCTCCCGGGCCCGGGCGCCGGCGTCGGCGTACCGGCCCAGGTGCAGCAGCAGCTCGGCGAGGTGCGCGGCGGCGCTGGCCCGCTCCCGGGAGGTGCAGTCGGCGGCCTCCAGGACGCGCTGGTACTCGGCCTCGGCGGGCGCGGAGCGCCCGGCGGCGGCCAGGTAGCGGGCCCGCCGGATGCGCAGCGCGCAGGAGGGCTCGGCGTCGTCGCCGCCGGCCAGCTCGGCGAGGAGGGAGAGCGCCCGGGCGTGCTCGCCGCACTGGTGGGCGGTCTCGGCCGCGTGCTCCAGCAGCACCGCCCGGTCGACCTCCACCGGCGCGGCCTCCGCCGGCCCGGCCGCCGGGGTGTCGGCCAGCTGCAAGGCCACCGACCAGTGCCGGTGCGCCTCGGCGAAACCGTGCAGCCGCTCGGCCTCCCGGGCGGCGGCCATCGCCGCCGGCAACGCCCGGCCGGGCTCGCCGGCCAGCCGCCAGTGGTGCGCCAGCCGGGCCTGGTGCAGCTCCGCCGGCACCCGGGTGAGCGCCTCGGCGTAGCGCCGGTGCAGGGCGCTGCGCTCGGCGGGCAGCAGCTCGTGGGCGAGCACCTCGGCGACCAGGCGGTGCCGCAACCGGTAGCCGTCGTCGGCGCCGACCAGCAGCCGGTGCGCCACGGCCGCGCGGACCGCCTCGATCAGCTCCTGCTCGGGCAGGCCGAGCACCTCGGCCAGCAGCCAGTGCTCGACCGGTTCGACGCCGGCGGCCACGGCGTGCACGACCGCGTGCGCGTGCTGAGGCAGCGCGTCGACCCGGGACAGGAAGATCTCGCGCAGGGTGTCGGAGAGCCCGTCGCGGCCGTCGCGCAGGTCGCGGGCCAGTTCCTCGACCACGAAGGGGTTGCCGCCGCTGCGCTGCCAGACCTGCTCGGCGGCCTCCGGCGCCAGCGGCGTGCCGACGATCGCGGCGACCAGCCGGTCGGTGTCCGCGCGGTCCAGCGGGGCCAGGTCGACCACCCGGACCGAGCGCAGCCGGCGCAGCTCGGTGAGCACCCGGCGCAGCGGGTGGGCGCCCTGCAACGACTCGGCCCGCACCGCGGCGAGCACGGAGAGCTGAAGGTCGCCCAGGCCGGCCAGGAGATAGAGCAGCAGCTGCCGGGTGCTCCGGTCGACCCACTGCAGGTCGTCGAGGACGAGCACCAGCGGGCGCCCCTCGGCGATCAGGCTCAGCCCACGGGAGACCCGTTCCAGCAGCGCGCCGCCGTCGGGCGTGGCCGTCTCCTCGGCGAACATCCGCAACAGGCTTCGGACGGCCGACGAGGTGCGGGCCTGGGTAGCGGTCAGCTCGGCGTCGAAGCGGCGCAGCGCCTGGAGCACCGGGTGCAACGGCGAGGCGTCGCCGATGTCCAGGCACGAGCCGGTCAGCACGACCGCTCCCCCGTCACGCAGCCGTGCCCCGACCTCGTGCAGCAGCCGGGTCTTGCCCACCCCGCTCTCGCCGCTGACGAAGACCGCGGCGGTCTGCCCAGGCCCGAGCTCGTCGAGCAGCGCGGAACGCAGCGCCGTCAGCTGGTCGGCACGGCCGACGAGCGGTGCGGTGTCCACATCGCTGGCCATGCCCGCAGCCTAGTCACAGGTCCCCGCACCGTTCTACGGGCTTGATCCCGCTGTGGTACTCCTCGCGTCGACATCGCGACTAAAGGTTGCGATCGACAGACATACGTCGTTCTGCAGATCCCCCGACGGCCCGGTGGTGACACTCTCCGAAGGTCGTAAGGCACCACTGCTGGGGGGAAGGGTGGGCGCGATGCCACTGTCCACGATCACCACCGGCCGGGAGGACGTCACGTCACCCTGGCCGGTGCGGGAGGAACGGCGCGTGGTCAGCGTGCTGTTCGCCGACATAGTCGGCTCGACGGCGCTGACCGAACGGCTCGACCCGGAGGACGTCCGGGCGCTGCAACGCGCGTACTTCGACACCGTCGCCGGGGTGCTGCGGCACTGGCACGGCGTGGTCGAGAAGTACGTCGGGGACGCGGTGATGGCGCTGTTCGGCGCGCGCCGCTCCGACGGGCTCGACGCGTACCGGGCGGTCCGGGCGGCGCTGGAGATCCAGCGGGCCCTGGACCGGCGGCCCATGCCGGGGGGCGTGCGGCTGCGGGTCCGGGTCGGGGTGGCCACCGGTGAGGCGGTGGTCGACCTGGCCGCCGCCCACGACGGCGGGCACGGCGCGGCCAGCGGCGCGGTCACCACCACCGCCGCACGGTTGCAGGAGTACGCCCCGGCGGGCGGGGTGGTGGTCTGCGCCGCCACCCACCGGGCCACCGCCGACCTGGTCGAGCAGCGCCCGCTCGCCCCGGTGGCGCTGGCCGGCAAGGTGCTGCCGGTCGACGTCTGGCGGGTCACCTCGCCCGGCCGGCCCCGGCGGCCCCGGCACGAGGGCCCGCTGGTGGGCCGGCGCCGGGAGCTGGCCGCCGTCCAGGACCAGCTCGTCCGGGTCGCCCGGGAGCACCGTCCACGATGGGTGTCCCTGGTCGGGCCGGACGGCGTCGGCCGCAGCCGGCTGCTGCACGAGCTGCGCCGCACGCTGCGGGAGGTGGACGGGGTGGCGGTGCGCTGGTGCGTGACGCACTGCCCGCCGTACCCGCAGGGGGCGTTGGGGCCGATCGCCGAGCTGGTGCGCGACCTGGCCGGGGTGCGCGGCGGGGACCCGGCGGCGGTGGTCCACCGGCGGTTGGCCGCCCTGGTCGACGGTCTGGTCGCTCCGCCCCTGGCCGTCCCGACCGTCGCCGCGCTGACGGCACTGCTCGATGCGCCGGAGGGCGCCGCCCCGGCCGGCGGCTCGACGGCCTGCCGCCAGCTGCTGCTGGCCCTGGCCGCCCGGCAGCCGGTGGTGGTCGCCGTCGACGACCTGGACCGGGCCGCGCCGGAGCTGGACCGCTTCCTACGGACCCTCTTCGCGGCGGCCACCCTGCGCGGGCTGCCGGTGGCCGTGGTCGCCACCCACCGGCCACAGCTGGCCGACCCGCTGCCCGTGCCCGGCGACCGGCGCTGCCGGGTGCCGCTGGCGCCGCTGGGCACGGTCGACACCGGCCGGTTGCTGCGCCGGCTGCTCACCCACGCCGGGCGCCCGGCCGCGTTGGCCGGGCGCCTGCTGCCGCTGGTCGCCGGCATGCCCGGGTACGCCGCCGCGTACGTCGCCGCGACCGGCGACGGGGAACCGGGGCTGCCCGAGGCGGTGCGCCGCACCGCGTCCGCCCGGCTGGACCTGCTCGACGTCCAGCGGCGCGCGGTGCTGATGGCGGGCGCCACGCTGGGCGTCGGCTTCACCGCGCCGGCCGTCGACCGGCTGCTCGGCTGGGCGCCCGGGCGCGCGGCTACGCTGCTGCGCCGGCTCGCCACCGCCGACGCCCTGGTCCGGGGCGACCGGCACGGCCGGTACGAGATCGTGGACCCGGCCCTGCGCCGGGCCGCCCACGACCGGCTGCCCCGGGCGGTGCGCGCCGAGTTCGGCCGGCGGGCGGAGCAGTGGCGGCGGTCGACGGCACCCGGCCGGCTCGCGCCGCGCCGCGCCGACGCTCCCGCCCGGCTCGCCATGCCCCGCCCGGTCGGTGCCACGCCCCGCCGGGCGGGCGTCGGTCCCGGCCGGGCACCCGCCCTCGCCGCCGCGGCGGCGGCCCCCGGCGGCCTGCGCCACCACGTCGACGCCGGCACGCGCCGGGGCCGGGTCGCGCCCGCCGCGCGCTCCAGATGGGACAGTGAGGATCGGACGCCGCCGAGGAGCACGGCGGGCGGGGGGCGCGGCCAGGTGGCCGGCGGTCTCCGCGTCGACCCGGGACGGGGTCCGCGTGCCGAGCGGGGCCACCGGGAGGATGTCGTGCCGATCCTCCCCCGGCTCGCCGTC
Organism: Micromonospora sp. CPCC 205739; assembly: GCF_036906795.1. Classification (NCBI taxonomy): domain Bacteria; kingdom Bacillati; phylum Actinomycetota; class Actinomycetes; order Micromonosporales; family Micromonosporaceae; genus Micromonospora; species Micromonospora sp. CPCC 205739. The sequence goes on from NZ_JBAKHS010000007.1 coordinate 128,399, forward strand.
GGGCCACGCCCGCACCGGCGACCGGCCGATGCCGTCGCGCACCGGGACCGGCCCCGGCACACCGCCCCGGACGGGCACGCACACCAGCCGTCGCCACCGAGCGGACCCACCGGCCGCGACACCACCGGTGTGGTGGTGGCACTGCGGCCGCCGACGGCGGGGCGCGCCGACCGGACGCCGCCGCACGGCGGTCGACCGCTGGTGCGGGCGGCCTGAACCGCCCCCGGTGGAGGTGCTGCGCCGGCATCTCGACCTGCCCGGCCGCGCTGGTCCCGGTAGCCGGCGTCAGCCGCCGAAACGGCACGCCCAGTGACTCGAGGGCTGCACCATCGACCACACCCCCTGCGCTGGCGAGGGCGGTGCCGGTCAGCGCCGCGACGACTGAACTCGCGTCGGGTCAGTCGGTCGACCTGGCGGGCAGTGCGGCGAGGAAGGCCAGCGCCCGCTCCCAGGTCAGCTCGGCGGCCCGCGGGTCGTGGTCCGGCACGCCCGCCTCGGTGAAGAAGTGCCCGGCGCCCGGGTAGCGGAACACCTCCACCCGCGCCCCGGCCCCGCTCATCGCCCGCTGCCACTCGTCGACCTCGTCCGACAGCTCGTACTCGTCGGGGTCGGCGAGGTGCAGTTGCACCGGCAGGCCGGGGCGGACGGTGGCCGGGTCACCGCCGGTGCCGTGCAGGAGCAGCAGCGCGGCGGCGTCGGGTCGCTCGGCGAGCAGCGCGCCGGCCACCCCCGCGCCCATCGACCAGCCGGCCAGCACCGTCTCCGGCGGCAGCGGGGCCAGCGCGGCCCGGCCCCGACGCAGCACCTCGTCCAGGCCGATCTTGTCGAACAGGGCGAAGCCCGCCTCCACGGTGTCGACGGGCGGCTCGCCGTACAAATCGGGGGTGACGACCCGGTGCCCGGCCGCGCGCAACCGGTCGGCCTGGGCCAGCGTGGCCGGCCGGAGCCCGTACACGGAGTGGAAGAGCACGATGTCCGTCATCCGGCCATCGTGCCGGAGACCACCGACAACGGCCGCGCGGCGCGCGGGTCAGACCTCGCGGGCCACCGTCCGGCTGCGGCCCCGGAACTCGGCCACCACCTCGTCGCCGCGGAAGACGGTGACGTCGTAGATGCCGCTGCGGCCGTAGCGGGTGCGTTCGGTGGCCCGGGCGGTCAGCAGGTCACCCTCGCGGACCGGACGCAGGAAGCTGATCTCGCCGCCGGCGGCGACCGTCGCCGGGCCGTGGCTGTTGCAGGCCAGCGCGAACGCGGTGTCGGCGAGCAGGAAGACGAAGCCGCCGTGGCCGATGGCGTGCCCGTTGAGCATGGTCGCGGTCACCCGCATCCGGGCCACCGCGGCGCCGTCGCCGGCGGAGACCAGCTCGATGCCGAGGGCCCGGGAGGCCACGTCCGCGTCGAACATGTCGTGCGCGGCGGTACGTCCCGACGCGATCCGGCCGTTCTCCGCCATCTCAGCCCGCCCGTCGCTGGTCGACGATCCGCCGCATCTTGCCCATCGACCGCTCCACCCCGTCGGGCTCGATGACCTCGACCGCGACGCTGACCCCGATGGTGTTCTTCACCTGCTCGACCAGGGCCCGGCCGGCGCGGGCGGCCTCCTCGACGCCCGCCCCGGCGCGCCGCTCCACCTTGACCGTCAGGGTGTCCATCCGGCCCTCGCGGGCCAGCACGCACTGGAAGTGCGGCGACAGCGCGGGCGTACGCAGGATCAGCTCCTCGATCTGGGTCGGGAAGACGTTCACCCCGCGCAAGATCATCATGTCGTCGGTCCGGCCGGTGATCTTCTCGATCCGGCGCATCGGCCGGGCGGTGCCCGGCAGCAGGCGGGTCAGGTCGCGGGTGCGGTAGCGGACCACCGGCATCGCCTCCTTGGTCAGCGAGGTCAGCACCAGTTCGCCCTGCTCGCCGTCGGGCAGCACCGCGCCGGTGACCGGGTCGATGATCTCGGGATAGAAGTGGTCCTCCCACAGATGCAGCCCGTCCTTGGTCTCCACGCACTCGGTGGCCACCCCCGGGCCCATCACCTCGGACAGGCCGTAGATGTCCAGCGCGTGAATGTCGAGGCGCTGCTCCATCTCCCGGCGCATGTCCTCCGTCCACGGCTCGGCACCGAAGATGCCCACCCGCAGCGAGGTGCCGCGCGGGTCGACGCCCTGACGCTCCATCTCGTCGACGATGGCCAGCATGTAGCTGGGGGTGACCATGATGACCTCGGGCTGGAAGTCGCGGATCAGCATCACCTGCCGCTCGGTCATGCCGCCGGAGACCGGGATGACCGTGCAACCCAGCTCCTCGGCGCCGTAGTGGGCGCCCAGGCCGCCGGTGAACAGGCCGTAGCCGTACGCCACGTGCACCCGGTCGCCGGGCCGCCCGCCGGAGGCGCGGATGGAGCGAGCCATCAGCCGCGCCCAGGTACGCAGGTCCTCGCGGGTGTAGCCGACCACGGTGGGCCGGCCGGTGGTGCCGGAGGACGCGTGCAGCCGCGCCACCTGCTCGCGGGGCACGGCGAACATGCCGAACGGGTAGTTCTCCCGCAGCTCCGCCTTGCCGGTGAACGGGAACCGGGCCAGGTCGGCCAGCTCCCGGCAGTCGTCCGGGTGCACGCCGGCCGCCTCGAACGCCCGCCGGTAGTGCGGCACGTTGTCGTACGCGTGCCGCAGCGACCAGCGCAGCCGGCCGAGTTGCAGCGCACGCAGCTCGTCGACGCCGACCCGTTCGACGGGTTCCAGCTCCTCCGGCGAGGGGGTGCGGTCCTGCACGGTGCCTCCTGTGCGCGCGGGTACCGGCGCGGGTCCGCGCCGAGGCGACGCTGCGTACCGTACGCCCCGCGCCGGACGGCCGACCAGCACGGCGGCGGTCGGGCCCGGGGTGGGACGCCGAGCACCGGGGCCGGGCGGGGTTAGGCTCGCGGGCGGACCCGGCGGCGGGTCCGCCGTCCTCGGCCCCGGCGGGAGAATCGCGGACGCCAGCGGCCCGGGTACCGGTAGGAGGACAGGTGTCAGCACCCCGGCGGATCGACCCCGACGTCGACCTGCGCGTCCCCGCCGACCGGCGCGAACTGGGCGCCCACCCGGCCGCCGTCCTCGGCGCGATCGCCGCCGGCGGGGTGCTCGGCGCGCTGGCCCGGGCGGGGATCCAGGCGGCGCTGCCGCACCCGCCCACCGGCTTCCCGTGGTCGACCTTCGGCATCAACGTGACCGGGTGCCTGCTGATCGGGGCGCTGATGGCGGTGCTCGACCGGCGCGACGCCGCCCCGCTGGTCCGCCCGTTCGTCGGCGTCGGGGTGCTCGGTGGGTTCACCACCTTCTCCGCGTACGTGGTGGACGCCCAGCGGGCCGTCGTCGCCGGGGCCGCGCCGATAGCGCTGGCGTACCTGGCGGCGACGCTGGTCGGCGGGTTGCTGGCGGTCTGGGGCGGGGACGCGCTGGCCGCCCGGCTGCTCGACCGGAGCGCCGCCCGGTGACCGTCCTGCTCATCGTCGTCGGCGCGGCGCTCGGCGCGCCGCTGCGCTACCTGACCGACCGGGCCGTGCAGGCCCGGCACGACTCGCTGCTGCCGTGGGGCACCCTCACCGTCAACGTGGCCGGTTCGCTGCTGCTCGGCGTGGTGCTCGCCGTCCCCGCCGGGCCGGCCGTCACCGCCCTGGTCGGCACCGGCTTCTGCGGCGCGCTGACCACGTGGTCCACCTTCGGCTACGAGACGGTGCGGCTGGCCCGCGCCGGCGCCCGGCGCCACGCGCTGGCGAACGTGCTGCTCAGCGTGACCGCCGGGCTGGCCGCCGCGACCCTCGGCTACGCGCTGGGCCGGGCGCTGGCCGGCTGAGGTGCACCGCTGACCCGGCGGGTCCGGCCGAGCCTCCCTCGCCGGGCGGCCATCCCGGACGGGTGGCGACTCAGCGCGCCGGGTCGCTTGCGAGGGCGAGCGCCACCACCGGCCCCACCACGAAGACCGCCGGCGGCCGGACGTCCTCCCGGGCGGCCCGATCACCCACCTCGTCCAGCCGGCACGACAGCGACCGTTGACCCGGCTGGCCGGCGTCCTGCACCACCAGGACCGGGGTGTCGGCCGCGCGGCCGTGCTCGACCAGCACCGCCGCGATCTTCTGGATGGTGTCGACCGCCATCAGCAGCACCAGGGTGCCCCGGGCGCGGCCCAGCGCCGCCCAGTCCACCAGGGAGTCCGGGTGTCCGGGCGGCAGGTGGCCGGAGACGACGGTGAACTCGTGGGCGACGCCCCGGTGGGTGACCGGCACGCCGGCGAGGGCCGGCGCGGCGACCGCGCTGCTCACCCCGGGTACCAGCACCGTCTCCACCCCGGCCGCCGCGCAGGCCTGGACCTCCTCGTGGCCCCGGCCGAAGACGTACGGGTCGCCGCCCTTGAGCCGGACCACCCGCTTGCCGGCCTGGGCCTGCGCGATCAGGGTCTCGTTGATCCTGTCCTGCCCCATCGACGGCCCGCGCGGCACCTTCGCCGCGTCGACCACCAGCACCCCGGGGCGCAGCCCGGCCAGCAGGCCCTGCGGGGCCAGCCGGTCGGCCACCACCACGTCCGCGGCGTCCAGCAGCGCCCGCCCCCGTACGGTGATCAGGTCGTCCGGGCCGGGGCCGCCGCCCACGACGGCGACCTGCCCCGGGCGCAGGCCGGGGTCCTGACCGTGGTGGTGGTGGTGCCCGTCGTCGTGGTGGTGGTGATGGTGGCCGCCCACCGGGTCGTCGGGGTGGTCGTGCGGGGTCTGCGGCCGGCCCACCTTGTCGGCGAAGCCCGGCATCAGCACCCGGTACGCGCAGGTGTCGCAGTTCATCCGGATGTCGCCGCGCAGCGCCTCGGCGTGCCGTTCCAGGACCAGGTCGGCCAGCGCGTCGCAGTCGCCGATCAGGTCGGCCACCCGCACGTCCAGCTCGGGATGGGCGGCGGCGAACTCGGCCGACCGGGCGACGATCCGGTCCGGCAGCACCCCGGCGAAGAGGAAGTACGGCGCGACCACGATCCGCCGGGCGCCGAGCCGGCGCAGCCGCTCCAGCACCGCCGGCACGGACGGCTCGGCCAGGGAGATGAAGCCCGGTTCGACCCCGGCGTAGCCGCGCCCCTCCCACAGCAGCCGGGCCACCTTGGCCACCTCGGCGTTGGCGTCCGGGTCGGTGGAGCCGCGGCCGATCAAGGCCACCCAGGTGCCGGCCCGGTCGTCCGCGCCGAGGGCGGCGTCGATCCGCTCCTCCAGGGCGGTGTGCAGCAGCGGGTGCGGCCCGAGCGGGCGCCCGTAGCGGTAGGTCAGGCCGGGGTGTCGTTCCTGCTCGCGGGCCATCGCGGCGGGGATGTCGCCCTTGCCGTGCCCGGCAGCGGTGAGCACCAGCGGCAGCGCCACCAGCGACCGGTGCCCCCGGCCGGCCAGCGCGCCGACCGCGTCGGTCAGCGGCGGGCGGGACAGCTCGATGAAGCCGCCCTCGACGTCGCCGACCCGGCCGGCGGCGCGTCGCCGGACCCGGTCGACGAGGGCGGTGAACTGGTCGACCCCGGCCGCGCTGCGCGTGCCGTGCCCGACGATGACCAGCGCGGTCATGGCGTCTCCTCCTGGTACAGCAGGGCGTTGAGGGCGGCGGCGGCGACCGCCGAGCCGCCCTTCTCGCCGACGTTGGACACGGCGGGCAGGCCGCTGGCCCGCAGCGCCGCCTTGCTCTCGGCGGCCCCGACGAAACCGACCGGCAGCCCGACCACCAGGGCGGGCGCCGCGTCGAGGGTGATCAGCTCCGCCAGCGCGGTGGGCGCGCAGCCGACCACCCAGACCGCGCCCGGCCCGACCCGGTCCAGGGCGAGGCGTACCGCCGCCGCCGAGCGGGTCAGCCCGGTGTCGCGGGCCAGCTCGGCGGCGGCCGGCTCGGCGACCGGACAGACGATCTCCCGGCCGGCCCGGGTGATCCCGGCGGCGACCATCCAGACGTCGGCCACGATCGGCGCGCCGGCGCGCAGCGCGGCCAGCCCGCCCTCCAGCGCCGCCTCGTCGCAGACCAGCTCGGTGACGTAGGCCAGGTCGGCGCTGGCGTGCACCACCCGCTCGGTGACCGCCCGGCTCAGCGGGGGCAGGTGGCGCAGGTCGACCCGATCACGCAGGATGCGGTACGACTCCTGCTCGATCGGGTGCACCACGCGGATCACCGGCGGTCCTCGGACGCGCCGCCGTAGCGCCGGTCGTGGCCGCGCAGCTTCCACAGCACCACGGCGCCGCCCCAGGCCAGCGCGAAGAGCACCACCACCGCGTAGCCGAGCTGCTCGAAGTGGTCGCCGAGCGCGGCGTACCCGGAGAGCGCGGTCAGCCCGAGGTGGTCGACCAGCAGGCTGGCCCCGTAGACGCTGGCGACCAGCGCGCCGACCAGCACGGTCATCCCGGTCGTGGCCAGGTTGTACCAGAGCCGCCGGGCCGGGTGCCGGTACGCCCACGAGTAGGCGCGGGCCATCAGCAGGCTGTCGGCGGTGTCCATGGCGGACATCCCGGCGGCGAAGAGCAGCGGCAGGGTGAGCAGGGCCAGCACCGGCAGGCCGCCGCCGGCGGCGGTGCTCGCCGACAGCGACAGCAGGGTGACCTCGCTGGCGGTCTCCAGGCCCAGCCCGAAGAGGAAGCCCACCGGGGCCATGTGCCAGGAGGAGCGGACCAGCGACCGGGCCCGGGAGCCGAGGATCCGGTGCATCAGGCCCCGGTTGAGCAGCAGCAGGTCCAGTTCGGACTCGTCCAGCGTGCCGGCGCGCAGCCGCCGCCACAGCTTCGCCATCCCGGCCAGCACCGCCGCGTTGAGCCCCGCCACCAGCAGCAGGAAGGCGGTGGCGGTGGCCGCCGCGACCACCGCGCCCACCTCCCGTACCCCGGCCAGGCCGCCGTCGGTCATGGTGGCCGAGGCGAGCCCGATCACCAGGGCGAGCAGCAGCACCACCGCGCTGTGCCCGAGGGCGAAGAAGAAGCCGACGCCGACCGCCCGGCGTCCGCGCAGCAGCATCAGCCGGGTGGTGTCGTCGATGGCGGCGATGTGGTCGGCGTCGAAGGCGTGCCGCACGCCGAGCAGGTAGGCCAGGGCACCCGCGCCGGCCAGCCCGCCAGCCGCCGCCGGCTGGTCGTTCCAGTACAGGTAGAGGCTCCACCCGGCGACGTGCAGGGCGGCGACGGCGGCCACCACGCCGCCGAGGCGTACCCGCTCGGCACGGCTCCACCGGCCGACGGGCGGGGCGGCGGTCGGGGTCGATGTCATCGTTCTCCTCGGGGTTCGGCGGTGGCGCGGATGGCGTCCACCGGGCAGATCTCCAGGCACTCCAGGCAGCCGGTGCAGCGGTCCTCGCGGACGGTGAGGCCGCCGGGCGTGGGCCGGATGGCGTGCGTCGGGCAGGTGAGCAGGCAGGCGCCGCAGCCCTGGCAGGCGCCGATGGTCACCGCCGCCACCGGTACCCCCGGGGCGTGACCATCCGGCCGGCGACCAGCCGGGTCTGGGTGCTGCCGACGACGACCACGCTGTACATGTCGACCAGGGCCGGGTCGAGGGTGGCCAGGGTGGCCAGGTGTACGCGTTCGCCGTCCCGGCTGGCGTTGCGCACCACGCCGACCGGGGTGTCCGGCGGGCGGTGCGCGGTGAGCAGGTCCAGCGCCGCGCCGAGCTGCCAGTCCCGGGTCCGGCTGCGGGGGTTGTAGAGCAGGGTGACCAGGTCCGCCTCGGCGGCGGCGGTGACCCGCCGGACGATGACCTCCCACGGGGTGTGCAGGTCGGACAGGCTCAGGTAGACGTGGTCGTGCCCGAGCGGCGCGCCGAGCAGCGCCGAGGCGGCCAGCCCGGCGGTCACCCCGGGCACGCCCACCACGTCGATCCGCGTGTCGGCGTACTCCAGGGCGGGGCTGGCCATCGCGTACACCCCGGCGTCGCCGGAGCCGATCAGCGCGACCGCGTGGCCGGCGGTGGCCTCCGCGACGGCGGCGCGGGCCCGTTCCTCCTCCGCGCCGAGCCCGCTGGCGAGCACCCGGGTACCGGGCCGGAGCAGGTCGCGGACCTGTGCTACGTACTGGTCGAGGCCGACGACCACGGCGGCCCGGCGCAGCTCGGCCGCCGCGCGCGGGGTCCGCAGGTCGGCCGCGCCCGGGCCGAGCCCGACGACGGCCAGCCGGCCGCGCGGGGCGTGCCGGGCGACGGCGACGGTGGCCATCGCCGAGGCGGTCTTCGGCACCAGCAGGGTGGCGTCGCCGCCGCGCAGCGCCGCGGCCTCCGCGACGCTGGGGGTGCCGACGGCGGCGCGGACCACCTCGCTGGGGTGCGGCACGTCGACCGCCGCCAGCTCCGCCGCCGGCCAGGTCACCAGGGGTACGCCGAGCGCGCGGGCGGTCTCCACGATGCCCGCCTCGTCGGCCTTGAGGTCCACGCTGGCCAGGCAGCGCAGGCTGGCCTGCGCCAGCCCGGCGTCGGCGAGCGCCCGGCGCAGCAGCCCGGCCACCTCGGCGGCGGCCACGCCCCGGCTGGAGCCGATGCCGGCGACCAGGGACGGCGGGCGCAGCACGGCGGTCCGCCCGTCCAGCGGCACGACCCGGTCGGTGACCAGCAGCCGGTACCCGGCGTCCGGCGCGTCGGCCCGCACGTTCCCGGGCAGCGCCGGCAGCGGCCAGGTGGCGTCGGCGTCGAGGCGCACCGGCTCGCCGTCGAGGATCGCCCGGGAGACGGCGGCCACCGCGCCCTCGACGGGCCAGCCGAGGGTGTCCAGGCCGGGCAGGCCGACCGCGTCGGTGGCGGTGGTGACCACCGGCCGCGCGTCGAGCAGCGCGGCCACCTCGGCGGCGAGGGCGTTGGCGCCCCCGGCGTGCCCGCCGAGCAGGGCGACCGCGTGCCGGGCCGCCTCGTCGACGACCACCACGGCCGGGTCGGTGCGCTTGTCGCCGAGCAGCGGCGCGAGGATCCGCACCACCGCCCCGGTGGCCAGGAACGCCACCACCGCGTCGCACTGCGCCCAGGCGCTCCGCAGCGCGTCGGCGACCGTCTCCCCCGGGATCTCGCGGGCGTGCGGCCACGCCTCGGCCAGGGTGCGGGCGTGCCGGCGGCCCGCGGCGGTGGCGGCGACCAGCCCGACGCCGGCGGGACCGGTCGCGGCGGTGCCGGATGGTGCGGTCTGGTGCACGTGCGCTCCCCGTGAAGGTCCGATGTGGTGGGTCGCTGAACTGGTCACCGGCGCTCCCCGGTGAGGACGACCACCGGGTTGGTGGCGGCCAGGCGCAGTGAGCCGCCGGGCAGGTCGGCGAGGCGGGCGGCGGCGAGCTGACTGCCCTCGACCGCGTAGCCCGCGTCGCGCAGCAGGTGCACGGCGGGCGCGACCCGGTCCAGCGCGGCGAGGGCGACCACCACCCGCTCCGGCCGGCGCGCGGCCACCGCGGCGAGCACCTCGGTACCGCCGCCGCCGACGAAGACGGCGTCCGGGTCGGGCAGCCCGCGCAGCGCCCCGGGGGCGGAGCCGGTCACCACCCGTACGTCGACGCCGTGCCGGGCGGCGTTGGCCCGCACCGGCGCCTGCGGGTCGCGTTCCACCGCGACCACGGCCGCGCCGAGCAGCGCGCACTCGATGCCCACCGAGCCGCTGCCGGCGCCCACGTCCCAGACCAGCCGGCCGAGCCGGGGGCGCAGCCGGGCCACCACCAGGGCCCGCACCTCCGCCTTGGTGATCATCGAGTCCCGGTGGGCGTACGCGGACTCGGGCAGCGCCCACCCGCCGGCCGGCGCGGCGCCCGGCTGGTTGTCCGCCCGCATCGGACCCACCCCGGCTCCGCCGTCCGGGTCGCCGGCGGTCGGGGCGAGGCTGAGCAGGACGTGCGGATCGGCCCAGCGGCGGCCGGCGGCCTCCTCCGGGGTGGTCCAGGTGATCCGCTCGTCGGGCGTGCCCAGGTGCTCGGCCACCACCAGCCTGCGGGACCAGCCGACCAGGCCGGCGCCGAGTTCGGCCGCCCCGGCGCCGGGCGCGGTGAGCACCGCGACGGCGGGCAGCGCGCGGCAGGCGTTGAGCGCCGGTCGCGGGTCGCGCCCGTGCGCGGTGACCACGGCGGCGCCGTCCCAGGGCAGCCCGGCGCGGGCGAACGCGGCGCCGACGCTGGAGACCGCGGGCAGTACCCGCAGCGGCAGCCCGGCCGCCCGCAGCCGCCGGACGATGCCGAAGAAGCCGGGATCGCCGCTGGCCAGCACGACGGCCTGGTGGCCGGCGGCGACGGCGGCGCGCAGCCGGTCCAGGGCGGGGGCGAGCGGCCCGAGGGTGACGGTCGGGCAGCCGGGGGGCACCGGCGCGGCGGCGAGGTGCCGGGCCGCCCCGACCACCAGCCCGGCCGTGGCCAGCGCCTCGGCCAGCCCGGGGTGCGCCGGGCCACCGGCGGCGTCGATCCCCACCACGGTCACGGCCGCGCCGGCGGACAGGTCCTCGGTGAGCGGTATGCCGCTCAGGCATGAATATGACTGGGAGTCATGTCGGTCGCCGGTGGATTGCCGCCGACCGCCATCACCCTGAGTGACCGGGCCACCGTTCCGCGACGGCGTGGCGCTCATGCCGCCCACCGGCCCGAGGAGGCGACGAGCCGGGAGCCGGCGAAGTCGACCATGGCCACGTCGACGGTGACCGCCCGCTCGGCGAAGCGGAGCAGCACCTGGCGGACCCGGTGGCAGAGCAGGTCCCCGGCGGGACCGAGCAGGCCGGCTTCCTCCCACAGCTCGTACGCGTGCCGCCCGGTGTTCGCCGCGGTGACCGCCGCGACCAGGTCGGCGTCGCCGCCGGCCTCGGCGGTGACCGCGCCGAGCAGCGACAGGTCCACCTTGGAGCGGGTGTAGTGGGTCATCAGGATGCCGGCGGCGAGCTTGGCCAGCTTGCCGGCCATCCCGACGAAGACCACGCCGGTCATCCGGTCCCCGACGGCAGCGGTGATCGCCGCGCCGGTGAAGTCGCCGACCTCGACGAAGCACACCTCGGGCAGCTCCGGCAGCAGGTTACGGGCGGCCCGCTCGGTACGCCCCCCGGTGCAGAGCACCACGGTGGACTCGCCCTGGGCGGCCATCACGTGCACCGCCTGCACCACGCTGGCCCGCCAGGAGGCGGTGGAGAAGGGCCGGACGATTCCGGTGGTGCCGAGGATGGAGATGCCGCCGAGGATGCCGAGCCGCCGGTTGGTGGTCTTGCGGGCCATCACCTCGCCGCCCGGCACGCTGATCACCACCCGGACGCCCACCTCGGTCAGGTCGACCACCTCGGCCACGGCCCGGCCGATCATCCGGCGCGGGGTGTCGTTGATCGCCGGCCCGCCGACGGCCAGGCCGAGCCCGGGCTTGGTGACGGTGCCGACGCCGGGGCCGCCGTCGAGGTCCAGGCCGGGCTCGGCGCGCCAACCGACGGTGGCGGTGAGGTGCGCGCCGTGGGTGACGTCGGGGTCGTCGCCGGCGTCCTTGACCACCACGGCCTCAGCGCGCGGGTCGGCCGCCGGGGTGAGGTCGCACCGGGCGACCGGGAAGCTCACCCGCCGGCCGTCGGGCAGCCCGATCTCCACCTCCGGCTGGGGCACGCCGGTGACCAGCGCGGTCACCGCGGCCTTCGCCGCCGCCGTCGCGCAGGCGCCGGTGGTCCAGCCGGTGCGCAGCGCGGTGGGCCGGACCTTCGCGGTACGCGGCAGGTCCGGCTCGCGCAGCGGCGGCTCGGCGTACGTCACCGGGGGCCGTCCCCCGACCCGGCGGCGCGGGCGCGGCGCAGCTCGGCGCGGGCGGCCGGCTCGGCCCGGCGGAAGGTGTGGAAGTGCCCCGGGTGGTAGAGGTGCGAGCGGGTGCCGGTGGCGGCGAGCGCCGGGCCGACCAGGAAGAGAGTGTGCTTCCAGAGCCGGTGCTCCTTGACGGTGGCCTCCAGGTCGGCCAGCGCGCAGTGCACCACCAGCTCGTCCGGCCAGGTCGCCTGGTACGCCACCACGACCGGGGTGTCCGGCGGGTAGCCACCGGCGAGCAGCTCGGCCTGGGCCTGCCCGGAGCGGGCGGCGGAGAGGAAGAGCGCCATCGTGGTGCCGTGCCGGGCGAACTCGCGAACCCGCTCCCCCGCCGGCATCGGCGTCTTGCCGCCTTCGAGGCGGGTGAGGATCACCGACTGGGCCACCTCGGGGATGGTCAGCTCCCGGCCGACGATCGCCGCCACGGCGGTGAACGAGGACACCCCGGGCGCGATCTCGACGGCCAGGTCGAGGGCCCGGCACAGGTCGAGCTGTTCCTGCACCGCGCCCCAGAGCGCGGGGTCGCCGGAGTGGATCCGGGCCACGGTCAGTCCCTCGGCGGCGGCCCGCCGGTACAGCGGCAGCACCCCCTCGATGGGCAGCTGCGAGGAGTCGACGATCTCGGCGTCGGCGCGGGCGTGGGCGAGGACGTCGGCGTGCACCAGGCTGGCTGCCCAGATCACCACGTCGGCCGCGCCGATCACCCGGGCGGCGCGCAGGGTGAGCAGGTCGGCCGCGCCGGGTCCGGCCCCGACGAACCACACCTTTCCGGTGCTGGTCACAGTTTTCCTCCCCGGCGGTCCCGGCGGGCCGGGACCAGCAGTGTCGACAGGTACGGCAGGTCGTCGGCGGTCGCGTCGACCGGCCCGATCCGCTCCCCGGGCAGGCCGAGGGACCGGCCGAGCACGGCGTCGGGGAGCCGGTCGTGCCGGCGCAGCTCGTCGACCAGCTCGGCATGCCGCCGCCAGCCCTTGTAGACGACGACGGTGCCCGGGCCGGCCAGCGCGTCGGCCAGGAGCGCCCGCCCGGCGGTGGCCGGCAGCAGGGTCAGCGGTTCGCGGCCCTCGCAGAGCGGCACGCCGCTGCGCGAGGCCAGCTCCTGCATGGCGGTGACCCCGGGCACGGTGCGCACCTCGACGGCGGGGCGCAGCGCGCGCACGCTCTGCGCGAGGTAGCCGAAGGTGGAGTAGACGTTGGGGTCGCCGATGGTGGCGAAGGCGATCGAGGCGGCGCCGTCGTCGAGGGCGGCCACCACGGCCCGGGCGGCGGCGTCCCAGGCCCGCTCCCGGCGGGCGGTCACCCCGCCCCGGTCGTCCAGGGCGAACGGCAGCCGGCGCAGCCGGTCCGCGTCGACGTGCGCGCGCACCGTGGTCTCGGCCCGGCCGGGGGGAGCGTCGTCGTCGGCGGCCAGCCGGTCCAGCACGGGTACGACCACCAGGTCGGCCTCGCGCAGCACCCGCACCGCCTTCAGGGTGAGCAGTTCCGGGTCGCCGGGGCCGACACCCACCCCGGTCAGCGTGGGCGCGCTCACCGGGCGGCCGCCTCGACCAGGCGGCGGGCGGCCGACGGGTGGCCGGCCCAGTGGGTGTGCAGGTAGGAGGCGTGCACCCGGCCGTCGACGAAGCCGTGCCGGCCGCCGTCGAAGTGCCACGCCGGCCGGTCCCCGTGACCGGGGTCGGTGGTGGTGCGGTGGAACTCGTGGCCGCGTACCGGCTCGCCGGCCGGGTGCGGCGGGGAGTCGGCGGCGGCGACGGCCTCCCGGTAGCCGAGGGTGAGCTTCCCGGTCATCCGGGCGGTGTGCGGCAGCCGCCCGCACATCGGCACCCCGTCGAGGGAGCGCCCGAGGTAGAGCAGGCCGGCGCACTCGGCGACGACCGGCCCGTCGAAGTCGGCCAGTTCGGCGCGGAGCGCGGAGTTGGCCGCGAGGGCCTCGACGTGCACCTCGGGGAAGCCGCCGCCGAGGACGACGGCGCGGGTGCCGGCGGGCAGGGCGGGGTCGCGCAGCGGATCGAAGCGGACCACGGTGGCGCCGGCCGCGGCGAGCAGTTCGGTGGTCTCGGCGTACGAGAAGGTGAAGGCGGGGCCACCGGCGACCGCGACGACCGGACGCTGCCGACCGGCGGGGCCCCCGACGGCGACGGCCGGGTCCCAGGCGGGGGCGGTCAGCGGCGGGGCGGTCCGGGCGAGGTCGAGCACCGCGTCGAGGTCCACGGTGGACTCGACCAGTTCGGCGAGGGCGTCGACGACGGCGAGGGACTCGGGGGCCCGTTCGGCGACCGGTACCAGGCCGAGGTGCCGCGACGGCGCGGTCACCTCGGCGGCCCGGGTGACCGCCCCGAGCACCGGTACGCCCACCTCGGCGAGGGCGTCGCGCAGCAGGGTCTCGTGCCGGGGTGAGCCGACCCGGTTCAGCACCACCCCGCCGATGCGCACGCCCGGGTCGAAGGCGCGCATGCCGAGCACCAGGGCGGCGGCCGAGCGGCCCTGCGCGGTGGTGTCGAGCACCAGCAGCACGGGCGCGTCGATCAGCCGGGCGACGTGCGCGGTCGAGGCGTACGACCGGCGGCCGACCGCGCCGTCGTGCAGCCCCATCACCCCCTCGACGACCGCCACGTCGGCGGGGGTGGGGACGCTCGCGCCGTGCCGCAGCAGCGGCGCGATCCGCTCCTCGCCGACCAGCCAGGGGTCAAGGTTGCGGCCCGGGCGGCCGGCGGCGAGAGCGTGGTAGCCGGGGTCGATGTAGTCGGGGCCGACCTTGTGCGGGCTGACGGTCAGGCCGCGCCGGCGCAGCGCGCCGAGCAGTCCGGTGGCCACGGTGGTCTTGCCGTGTCCGCTGGCCGGGGCGGCCACCACCAGCCGGGGCAGCGGCCACGGCGCGTCCGGGCTCACCACTCGATGCCCTTCTGGCCCTTCTGGCCCGCGTCCATCGGGTGCTTGACCTTGGTCAGCTCGGCGACCAGGTCGGCGGCGGCGACCAGGCGCGGGTCGGCGTCCCGGCCGGTGATCACGACGTGCTGGAAGCCGGGGCGGTTGGCGAGGGTGTCGACCACCTCGTCGACGTCGACCCAGCCCCACTTCATCGGGTACGTGAACTCGTCGAGCACGTACAGGCCGTAGCGTTCGGCGGCCAGGTCGCGCTGGATCTGCCGCCAGCCCTCCAGGGCGTCGGCGGCGTGGTCGGCCTCGCCGCCGCGCTGGATCCACGACCAGCCCTCGCCCATCTTGTGCCAGGCCACCGGGGCGCCCTGACCGGTGCGCTCGTGCACCTCGCCGAGCGCGCGGAAGGCGTTCTCCTCGCCGACCCGCCACTTGGCGCTCTTGACGAACTGGAACACCCCGACGGGCAGCCCGGCGGTCCAGGCCCGCAGCGCCAACCCGAACGCGGCGGTGGACTTGCCCTTCATCTGTCCGGTGTGCACGACCAGCAGCGGGCGGTTGCGCCGCTGCCGGGTGGTCAGCCCGTCGGCGGGCACGGTGGACGGCTTGCCCTGCGGCATCAGGCGCTCCTCTTCGTGGTGGTGGCGGTTCCGGCCGCCGCTCTCGGGCAGTCGTGGTGGGTGCCGGCACGGCAGCCGCAGGCCGCAGCGGTGGCGAGCTTCAGGAGGGGGTCGGTGGCGACCGCGTCGAGGCGGTGGTGGTCCGCGCCGAGCTGGGCGGCGAGTCGGCGGGCGAGGCCGAGCCGGACCGGGCCGGACTCGCAGTCGACCACCACGCTGGGCGCGCCGGTGGCGGCGAGCACCGCCGCGGCCCGGGCCGCCCGGTCGAGCGGGCGCTCCCCGGCGGTGGCCCGGCCGTCGGTGACGACCAGCACCAGGGGGCGGCGCTTCGGGTCGCGCAGCCGCTCCACCCGCAGCAGCTCGGCGGCGGCGAGCAGTCCCTCCGCCAGCGGGGTACGCCCGCCGGTGGGCAGCTCGGCCAGCCGGGTCGAGGCGGCCAGCACCGAGGAGGTGGCCGGCAGCAGGGTGCGCGCGCCGGCACCCCGGAAGGCGATCACGGCGACCTTGTCCCGGCGCTGGTAGGCGTCGGTGAGCAGGGCGAGCACCGCGCCCTTGACGGCGGACATCCGCTGCCGGGCGCCCATCGAGCCGCTGGCGTCGACCACGAAGAGCACGAGGTTGCCCTCGCGGCCCTCGCGGACCGCCTCGCGCAGGTCGTCCGGGCGCAGCAGCAGCGGGCCGGCGTCGCGGCCCCGGCCGCTCTGGTGCGGGGCGGCGGCGCGCAGCGTCGCCGGCAGGTGCAGCGCGCCGGGCCGACCGGCCGGCACCCGGGCGCCGGTGGTGCGGCCCCGTCCGGTCCGGGCGCGGGAACGCCGGCCGGGCACGCCCTCGCCGACACCGGGCGCGGTGAGCAGCCGGGCCCGCAACCCACCCCGGGGTACGGCCACCGGCTGCGCCCCGCCCGCCGGCCGGCCCGCGCTCCGGCCGTCTCCGGCGTCGCCGCCGGGGCGCGAGCCCTGGCCGTCGTCCGGCCCGCCGCCGTCGAGACCGTCGCCGCCGGGACCGCCCCCGTCGGGACCGTCGCCGGCACGGTCCGGCCATCCGTCGTCGTTCGCCGGCCGGCCGCCGTCGCTGCGGCCGGCCGGGTCGGGGCGCTCGCTCCGATCGCCGGGCCGTGCGTCGTCGCCGCCCTGGGCCGACCCGGGTTCGCCGTGCTCGGCGGGGCCAGAACCGCCGGGACCGTGGTCGTCGGGGTGACGGCCGGGGTGGCCCCCCTCGCCCGGGCCGGGCCCGTCCGGACCGTCGTCGGGACCGCCGGCCGGGCCGCCGCCGGGCGGGTCGTCGTCGGGGTGCTCGTCCTGGGCCCGCCGCAACGCCTCGTCCAGGCGCTTCTCGTCCAGGTCCGGGCTGTCGAACGGGTCGCGGCGGCGCCGGTGCGGCAGCGCGAGCCGGGCGGCGACCCGGACGTCCTCGGCGCTCACCCGGTCCCGGCCCTGCCAGGCGGCGTGCGCGAGCGCGGCGCGGGCGGTGACGATGTCCGCGCGCATCCCGTCCACGTCGAACGCGGCGCACACCTCGGCGATCTGGCGCAGCGCGGCGTCGGGCAGCAGCACCCGGTCCAGCCGTCGCCGGGCGGCGGCGACCCGGCGGGCGATCTCGGCGTCGGCGTCGGCCCACCGGGCGGCGAAACCGGCCGGATCGGCGTCGGCGGCGAGCCGGCGACGGACCACCTCGACGCGGACGGCCGGGTCGCGGCTGGCGCCGACCGCGACGGTGAGCCCGAACCGGTCGAGCAGCTGCGGGCGCAGCTCCCCCTCCTCCGGGTTCATCGTGCCGACCAGCAGGAACCGGGCGGCGTGGCTGACCGAGACGCCCTCCCGCTCGACGTGGCAGCGGCCCATCGCGGCGGCGTCGAGCAGCAGGTCGACCAGGTGGTCGTGGAGCAGGTTCACCTCGTCGACGTAGAGCACGCCCCGGTGGGCGGCGGCGAGCAGGCCCGGCTCGAAGGCGCGTACCCCCTCGCCGAGGGCCTTCTCCAGGTCGAGCGAACCGACCACCCGGTCCTCGGCGGCACCGACCGGCAGCTCGACCAGGCGGGCCGGGCGGCGCTCGGCCGCCGGTCCGGCCGGGTGCGGCCCGTCCGGGCAGGCCGGGTCGGGGGCGGCCGGGTCGCAGGCGAAGCGGCAGCCGGCGACCCGGTCGACCGGGGGCAGCAGCGCCGCGAGCGCCCGGACGGCGGTGGACTTGGCGGTGCCCTTCTCGCCCCGCACCAGCACCCCGCCGATCGCCGGGGAGACGGCGTTGAGCAGCAGCGCCAGCCGCATGTCGTCCATGCCCAGCACCGCACTGAACGGGTACGTCGTCACTGCGCCTCCTGCGATCGCGGCTGCGGGGCTCGCAAACCCGGCTCACTCCTCGCGCTCACTGCCGGTCCTCCAGGTCGCCCTCGCTGGCCAGGTACGTCTCGCGGAGCCGGTCGAGGGTGGCCGGTTCGGGCGCGGCCCACAGCCCCCGGTCGGCGGCCTCCAGCAGCCGCTCGGTGATGCCGCGCAGCGCCCACGGGTTGGACTCGGCCAGGAACTCCCGGGTGGTCTCGTCGAAGACGTACGCGGCGGCGAGGTGCTCGTACATCCAGTCGTCGACGACGCCGGCGGTGGCGTCGTAGCCGAACAGGTAGTCCACGGTGGCGGCCAGCTCGAACGCACCCTTGTAGCCGTGCCGGCGCATCGCGGCGATCCACTTCGGGTTGACCACCCGCGCCCGGAACACCCGCCGGGTCTCCTCGCCGAGGGTGCGGGTGCGGACGTCGTGCGGCATCGCCGAGTCGCCCACGTACGCGGCCGGGGCGGCGCCGGTGAGGTGGCGCACCATCGCCACCATCCCGCCGTGGTACTGGAAGTAGTCGTCGGAGTCGACGATGTCGTGCTCGCGGGTGTCCTGGTTCTTCACGGCGACGGCGATGCGGGCGAAGGAGCGTTCCATGTCGGCGCGCGCCTCCCGCCCGTCCAGCCCCCGGCCGTAGGCGTAGCCGCCCCAGACGGCGTACACCTCGGCGAGGTCGGCGTCGGTACGCCAGTTCCGGGCATCGATCAGCGGCAGCAGTCCCGCCCCGTACGCCCCCGGCTTGGAGCCGAAGATCCGGGCGGTGGCCCGCCGCTCGTCGCCGTGCTCGGCGAGGTCGGCGGCCACGTGGGCGCGGACGTAGTTCTCGTCGGCCGGCTCGTCGAGGGCGGCGACCCGGCGTACCGCGTCGTCGAGCAGCGCCACGACGTGCGGAAAGGCGTCGCGGAAGAAGCCGGAGATGCGGACGGTGACGTCGACCCGGGGGCGGCCCAGCTCGGCCGCCGGCACCACCTCGACGCCGGTGACCCGGCGGGAGCGGTCGTCCCAGACCGGCCGGCAGCCGAGCAGCGCCAGCACCTCGGCGATGTCGTCGCCCTGGGTACGCATGGCGCTGGTGCCCCAGACGGTGAGCCCCACCGAGCGGGGGTACGCGCCGGTGTCGGCCAGGTGCCGGGCGAGCAGCGAGTCGGCGAGGGCCACCCCGACGTCCCAGGCGTTGCGCGACGGGATGGCCTTGGGGTCGACGGAGTAGAAGTTGCGGCCGGTGGGGAGCACGTTGACCAGGCCGCGGGTGGGTGAGCCGGAGGGGCCGGGCGGCACGAACCGGCCGTCGAGCGCGCCGAGCACCCGGTCGATCTCGTCGGTGGTCCGGGCCAGCCGGGGCACCACCTCACGGGCGGCGAAGCGCAGCACGTCGGCGGCGTCGCCGATGGTCCGGCCGGTGACCTCCTCGACGACCGCGTCGACCTTGTCGGCGTCCCAGCCGAGGGTCTCCATGCCGACGACGAGCCGGCGGGCCAGCGCCTCGATCAGGTCGACGGCGTCGGCGGCGGTGCCGGCCGGCCCGTCCGCCGCCTCGGTGAGCGGCTCCGGCACGGCGATGCGCCGTCCCGGCTCGGCGAGCAGGTCCTGCTCGTCCAGCCCGTACGCGGCGGCGAGCGCCTGACGCAGGCCGGGCAGGGCGCGGGTGCCGCCCCAGACCTGGGGGGCGCGCAGCACGGCGAGGACGAGGTTGACCCGGGCCTCGCCAGTGGGCGCCTCGGCAAGGATGTGCAGCCCGTCGCGGATCTGCACGTCCTTGACCTCGCAGAGGTACCCGTCGAGGTGCAGCACGAAGTCGTCGAAGTCGTCGGCGGCCGGCATGTCCTCGGTGTGCAGGTCGTGGTGCAGCTCGGCGGCGCGGACGAGTTCCCAGATCTGCGCCCGCACGGTGGGCACCTTGGCCGGGTCGAGCGCCTGCACGGTGGCGTACTCGTCGAGGAGCTGTTCGAGTTTGGCCAGGTCGCCGTACGTCTCGGCGCGGGCCATCGGCGGCACGAGGTGGTCGACGACGACGGCGTGCGCCCGCCGCTTGGCCTGGGTGCCCTCACCGGGGTCGTTGACGATGAACGGGTAGACCAGCGGCAGGTCGCCGAGGACCGCGTCGGGGGCGCAGTCGGCGGCGAGCCCGAGGCCCTTGCCGGGCAGCCATTCCAGGGTGCCGTGCTTGCCGAGGTGCACCACCGCGTCCGCGCCGAAGCCGCCGTCGGCCACCGGCGCGGCCAGCCAGCGGTACGCGGCCAGGTAGTGGTGGCTGGGTGGCAGGTCGGGGTCGTGGTAGATGGCGATCGGGTTCTCGCCGAAGCCGCGCGGCGGCTGGATCATCAGCACCACGTTGCCGAAGCGCAGCCCGGCGAGGACGAGGTCGCCGCCGTCGGTGTAGAGCTCGCCCGGCGGCTCGCCCCAGTGGGTGCGCATCCGCTCCCGCAGCGGCGCCCGCACCCGGGCGAACCAGCGCCGGTAGGTCTGCCCGGGCACCCGCGCCTCGGCGGCGGCGAGCTGCTCCGGGGTGAGCCACTCGACGTCGTGCCCGCCGGCGGCGATCAGCGCGTGGATCAGCGCGTCCCCGTCGGTGGGGACCGGCCCGTCGCCCAGGTCGTAGCCGGCGTCGGCGAGGGCGGCCAGCAGCCGGACCGCCGAGGCGGGGGTGTCCAGGCCGACCGCGTTGCCGACCCGGGAGTGCTTGGTCGGGTACGAGCTGAGCACCACGGCGAGGCGCTTGTCGGCGTGGGGCACGTGCCGCAGCCGGGCCTGGCGAACGGCGATGCCGGCCACCCGGGCGGCCCGCTCCGCGTCGGCGGCGTAGACCGAGAGCCCGTCGGCGTCGATGCGCTTGAACGAGAACGGCACGGTGACGATCCGCCCGTCGAACTCGGGGATGGCCACCTGCATCGCGGCGTCCAACGGGGAGAGTCCGGCGTCGCTGCCGGCCCACTGCTCCCGGGTGCTGGTGAGGCAGAGCGCCTGCACGATCGGCACGTCGAGGGCGGCGAGCGCGCCGACGTCCCAGGCGTCCTCGTCGCCCCCGCCGGAGGCGTCCGCGGCCACGGCGCCGCCGGCGGCGAGCACGGTGACGACCAGGGCGTCGCAGCGGGCGAAGAGGGGCAGCGGCCCGTCTCCGGGGCGGAGCCCGCGCAGCGAGCCGCAGAAGATCGGCAGCGGGTTGCCGCCGGCCGCCTCGACCGCGTCGGCGAGCGTGTCGACGAAGCCGGTGTTCCCGGCGAGGGCGTGCGCCCGGTAGAAGACGATCCCGACGGTGGGGCGGGCCGGCGTGGCCGCCGTCGACACCGCTGCCCGGTCCCCGTGCACGCCGTACGCCGGGGTGGGGGCGGGCGGGTCGAAGCCCTCGCCGGTGAGCAGCACCGTGTCGGAGAGGAAGCGGGCCAGCTCGGCCAGGTTCGCCGGACCCCCCTCGACCAGGTAGGACAGTGCCTGGGTGGCCACTCCGGAGGCCACCGTGGAGGCGGCCATCAGCTCCGCGTCGGGCACCGCCTCGCCGCCGAGCACGACCGTGGGCACGCCCGAGGCGAGCACGGCGGCCAGCCCGTCCGGCCACGCCTGCCGACCGCCGAGCAGGCGTACGACGGCGAGGTCGACCCCGTCGAGCAGCGCCGGCACGGTGTCGGCGGCGACCCGGGCGGGGTTGGCCAGCCGGTAGTCGGCCCCGCTGGCGCGGGCGGCGAGCAGGTCGGTGTCGGCGGTGGAGAGCAGCAGGATGCGCACGGACGGCTCCGGAGAGTGACGCCCGGACCGGCGCGGGGACGGTCGGGCGGGGCGAGGGGGCGGGCGCGGTTCAGCGGGTACGACGAGCCGCCCGGCGGATCACCGGCGGTGGACCGGTGGGCGGCACGGTGCGGAGGTCAGCGGTGAACGGCGGAACGCAGGGCGCGGGCGCCGGACGGGGCGTCCGGGCCGGTGGCCGGCGCGACGGCACGGCCGGGCAGGGGCGCGACACCGCGCCCGGAACGGGTACGACGGAGCTCGTCGACGGTGGGGACGCTGCGCGTCATCGGGTCCTCCTCGGGTGTCCACGCCCTGGGGTCACTCCGACGGCCGAAGTATCCTGGCTTCCGGATCAACGCTCTCCCCCGGCCTTCCAACCGCAGGAACACGGCCGTGACTCGCGAGGGGGGATCGCTCCCCGGTGACAGTGGCGGGACCGCGCCGGAATCGCACCGGCTTCCTTCACTGCCGTCAGGCCGCGAATGCTGCCACACCCCTCGGCGCCCGGTCAACGCCGCCCCGGGCCACGCCGAGGGCACCAGCCCATCGACACCCGGCGATCATCGGCGCCCTTTCCCGCACGTCGGACAATGTCCGACCTCGATGCCGCGCACCCTTTGCTCTGCTGCCCCGGAGGCGACACCGGAAGCGCTTAACCGTCGCCGGGGCGGCAGCAGAGCAAAGGGGACGCCACGGGCAGGTATCCGCCGGTCAGCGTCGACGGCGGGGCCATCGGCCGGGGACCGAACGCCTACGATCGGTCCCGCCGGCCGGAGAGTCGACGATCGATCGGGAAAGGACTCCAGCCATCACCGAGCCCACGTTCCACCACCTCGCCGGGCGGGTCTGGCTCTACCCGGGCGATCCCGACCCGGAGGCCATCCGGCCGAGCGTGGCGTTGATCACCGACGAGCGCGGCAGCGTGCTGGTCGACGCCGGGCACAGCCCGGGCCACGCCCGGGAGATCCGCGCCGCCGTGACGGCGGCGGGGCTGCCCGAGCCGCGCTGGCTGGTCTACACCCACCACCACTGGGACCACGTGTGGGGCGCCTGCGCCTGGCCGGGCGTCCAGATCGTCGGCCACCTCGCCGGGGAGCGACTGCTGCGCGCCGAGGCGGCCCGCCCGTGGAGCCATCGCTACCTGCGCGAGCAGGTCCGCGCCGAGCCGCGCCTGGGCCCCAGCTTCCGGGCCCGCGCCCTGGCCATGGACTCCTGGGACGGCTTCGCGGTACTGCCACCCACCCGCACCTTCACCGACGAGCTGGAGCTGCCCACCGGCGTGCGGCTGCGTCACGTCGGCGGCCGGCACGCCCCCGACTCGACGGTGGTGCTGGTGCCGGACTCGGCGGTCATGCTGCTCGGCGACTGCTTCTACCCGCCGCCGGCGCACCTGCGGCAGGAGGGCGACGGCCCCGACCTGGCGCTGGTCCGCCGGCTGCTCGACGACCGCTACCACTGGTACGTCTCCAGCCACGCCGACCCGATGACCCTCGACGAGGCCCGCGCCGCCGTGCAGGGGTGAGCGGTCAGCGCATCCGGCGTTCCGGGTGGGCCCGGTTCCAGACCCGCATCCGCTCCGGGTACCCGGTCTTCATCGCCTCGTAGAGCGGCACGGCGTGCCGGCCGGCCAGCTTCGCCGCCGCCTGGGGCGTGCCGGTGCGGCGGCGGATCCACTCGCCGTCGTGGGCGATCGCCACCACGGTGGTGTCGGTGGCGGTGGTCTCCGGCTCCAGGTAGAACTCCACGCCGTGCCGGCTCGTCACGAACTGCTCCAGCGCGGTCAGGTCCTCGCGGGTGGCCTCCCGGTCCAGCTTGGTCGGGGTGGGGACGGCGGTCCGGGACCGCCGGCTGAACCAGCCCATCTGCCCGCTCCTCTCCTCGGCTTCTCTCCAGTGGAGCACCCTGACCTGGCAGTCCGCTGCGAGGACGGTGACAGTGACCTGACCGTGGGTGCTCAGCCGAGCGCGGCCAACTCCCCGGCGGAGAGCCACAGCGCCCCGGCCGCGACGTTCTGCGCCAGGTGCGCCTCGTCGCCGGTGCCGGGAATGGCCAGCACGTGCGGCCCCTGGTGCAGGGTCCAGGCGAGGCGGACCTGGTGCGGGGTGACGCCGTGGGCCCGCGCGATCTCGTGGACGGCGGCGGCGTGCTCGGCCGCCGCGCCGGCCTCCCGCCGGGTGCCGGCGAGGGCGAAGAACGGCACGTACGCCACCCCACGCGCCCCGCACTCGCGCAGCAGGGCGTCCTGGTCGCCCCGGTTGTCGACGGCGTAGCTGTTCTGCACGCAGACCACCGGGGCGACGGCCTGCGCCTCGTCGAGGTGGTCGAGGCGGACGTTGGAGAGCCCGAGGTGGCGGATCAGCCCGGCGTCGCGCAGCTCGGCCAGCACGCCGAAGGACTCCGCGACCGAGTCCCGCCCGGGCCGCTTGACGATCCGCAGGTTCACCACGTCGAGGTGGTCGCGGCCGAGCCGGCGCAGGTTCTCCTCCACCTGGGCGCGCAGCCCGGCCGGCGTGACGTCCTCACGCAGTCCGGTCGCCGGATCGTATGCGAAACCGACCTTGGTGGTGATCACCAGGTCCTCCGGGTACGGGGCGAGCGCGGCGCGGATCAGCTCGGTGGCGTACCGGGCGGGGCCGGTGCCGACGTTCAGGGTCCCGCCGGGCGAGACGTAGAAGGCGGCGGTGTCGATGTGGTTCACGCCCAGTTCCACGGCGCGGCGCAGCACCCGGACGGCGCGGTCGGGGTCGGGGTCGACCGTGGTCCGCATGGAGCCGAACCCCATCCGGCGCACGGTGCGGTCGCCCAGGGTCCAGTTGCCCGCGGCGGTCGCGGTGATCTTGTCGGTAGGCATCCGGCGACCCTAGCCAGCACGGCTACGCGGCGCACTCGGCCGCGCACCCGATACCGCCCGCGGCCGCCCGCTGTTAGGTTTTATCTGCTGGCGGGGTGCGCCGGCGGCCGGGTCACCGGCACCAGCGCCAGGGTCGGCAGCAGCAGCAGCGGCACCACCAGCAGCGCGTGCAGGATGCCGACCCGGTCGCCGAGCAGGCCGAGCAGGGGCGGCCCGGCGAGGAACGACGTGTAGCCCAGCACCGCGACCACACTGACCCGCGCCGGCGCCCGCTCCTCGTCGTCGGCGGCGGCGCTCATCCCCACCGGGAAGCCCAGCGAGGCGCCGAGCCCCCAGAGCGCCACGCCGGCGATCGCGACCGGCCCGGAGCCGGCCAGCACCGCCACCGCCGCGCCGAACGCGGCGAGCAGGATGGTGGTCACCAGGACCGGCACCCGCCCCCAGCGGTCGAGGGCCACGGTGCCGACGGTCCGGCCGATCGTCATACCGGTGACGAAGACCGCGAAGACGGCGGCGCCGACGGCCTCGCTCGTGCCGTACCCGTCGACGAAGGCGACCGCGAGCCAGTCGTTGGCGCTGCCCTCGGCGAACGCCATCACCAGCACCAGCAGGCCGAGGAGCAGGGTGCGCGGCTCCCGCCAGGCGGCGAGCAGGCCACCGCGCCGGGAGGCGGCGGACTCACCGGTGGGCTGGGCGGGCAGGAACGCCCGGGCACCGAGCAGGGTGCCGCTGAGCACGACCGCCGCCAGCACCGCCAGGTGCGCGTCGATCGGCACTGCGAGGCGGGCGGCGCCGGCGCCGATGGCGGCGCCGGCCACCGAGCCGAGACTCCAGGCGGCGTGGAAGCGCGGCATGATCGTGCGTCCCAGCCGCTTCTCGACCGCGGCGCCCTCGACGTTCATCGCCACGTCGCAGGTGCCGGAGCCGTAGCCGAGGGCGAACAGGCCGACCGCGACCCCGGGAAGCGAGCCGAACACGCCGGTCGCCACCCCCACCCCGGCCATCCCGATCGCCACCAGCACGGTGGACGCCACCACCGTGCGGGCCGCGCCGAGGCGCTGGGTCACCAGCCCGGCGGTGGTCAGGGCCAGCACCGCGCCGCCGGACATGGCCAGCAGCAGCAGGCCGAGCCGGCCGGCGCTGAGCCCGAGGGCCTCGCGGACCGCCGGGACCCGGGAGAACCAGGACGCGACGGCGAGGCCGTTGAGGGCGAAGACCACCGCGACGCCGGTGCGGGCGGCCAGCACCCGCCCGGGTACGGCGGGGCTCGGCGCGGTGACGAGTGGGCTCACGTGCGGTCCTTCCGGTGCTACGACGTTTCGCCGTCGATCACACACCGGAATCGTCACGACCACAAGCGCGATGCGCTCCTTACCACATGCTGGTCGGAGCGCGGGCTCGTCGACCCGGCCCGGCACCGCCGCGTACCCTCCGCCGTCGCGGCGGCGGGTCAGGGCCGCCAGGCCCCGGCCGCCTGCGCCGCGTACGCCCGGAAGTCGCGCGGCGGCCGGCCCAGCACCCGCTGGACGCCGTCGTCCAACCGGGCGTTGCGGCCGTCGAGGACCTCGGTGAACAGGTACGTCAGCAGCGCCACCTCCCCCGGACCGACGCCCGCGGCGGTCAGCTCGGCCGCGTACGCGGCGCTGGTGACCGGGACGAAGCGGACGGGACGGCCGGCGGCCGTGGCGATCTCGGCCACCGCCTCGGCGAAGGTCAGCAGCCGGGGGCCGGTCAGCTCGTACGTCCGGCCGGCGTGCCGGTCGGTGGTCAGGGCGGCGACGGCGACCTCGGCGATGTCGTCGGCGTCGACGAAGGGCTCCGGCACGTCGCCGACGGGCAGCGCGAGCACGCCGGCGCGCAGCGGTTCCACCAGGTGTCCCTCGCTGAAGTTCTGGGCGAACCAGCTGGCCCGCAGCACGGTGGGGTCGAGCCCGCTCGCCGCGACGGCCCGCTCGGCCTCGGCCGCCTCGGGCTCGCCCCGCCCGGAGAGCAGCACCAGCCGCCGCACGCCGTGCGCGACGGCCAGCCGGGCGAGGTCGCCCACCGCCTCGACGGCGCCGGGCGCGGCCAGGTCCGGCTGGTACGCGAGGTAGACCGCGCCAACGCCGCGCAGCGCCGGGGCCCAGGTGTCCGGGTCGGTCCAGTCGAAGGGGGGCGTGCCGGCGCGCGAGCCGATCCGGGTGGGTACGCCGAGCGCGGTGAGCCGCCGGGCGACCCGCCGGCCGGTCTTGCCGGTGCCGCCGAGGACGAGGGTGGTCAGGTTTTCCGTCATGGGGACAGTCAACCGATCGGCGGTGAGACGTTGAATGGTTCGCCGTCGTGCAGGCATACGCGCGCGTCTACGATCGCCGCTGTGGATCCGCTGACCGGTCTGCTCGACGGCCCCCGCGCCCGGGGCGCCTTCCTGCTCCGCTCCCTGCTCGACCCGCCGTTCGCGCTGCGCATCGAGGACCGTGCCCCGCTGACCGTGGTGGCCGTGGTGCGCGGCACCGCCTGGGTGGTGCCCGACGCCAGCCCGGCCGAGCTGTTGCGCCCCGGGGACGTGGCGGTGCTGCGCGGCCCGGACGCGTACACCGTCGCCGACGACCCGGCCACCGCGCCGCAGGTGGTCATCCACTCGGGCCAGCGGTGCACCACCCTGCGCGGCGAGCCGTTCACCACCGCCCCGGCGGCGGGGGTGCGCACCTGGGGCACCGGGACGCCGGGCGGAACGGCGCTGCTGACCGGGACGTACCAGTTGCCGGCCGAGGTCAACCGGCGGCTGCTCGCCGCCCTGCCCGCGCTGCTGGTGGTCCGCGCCGACGAGTGGCACAGCCCGCTGGTCGGGCTGCTCGCCGAGGAGGTGGTGCGGGACTCCCCCGGGCAGGAGGCCGTCCTGGACCGGCTGCTCGACCTGCTGCTGATCGCCGTCCTGCGGACCTGGTTCGACCGGCCCGACACGACCCCCTCCTGGTACGCGGCGGCGGCCGATCCGGTGGTCGGGCCGGCCCTGCGCCTGCTGCGTGCCGATCCGGCGCGCCCCTGGACGGTGGCGTCGCTGGCCGCCGAGGTCGGGGTGTCCCGGGCCGCGCTGGCCCGCCGTTTCACCGAGCTGGTCGGTGAGCCGCCGATGGCGTACCTGACCGGCTGGCGGCTGAGCCTCGCGGCGGACCTGCTGCGCGAGCCGGACGCCACGCTCGGCGCGGTCGCCCGCCGGGTCGGCTACGGCAGCCCGTTCGCGCTGAGCACCGCCTTCCGCCGGGTACGCGGCATCAGCCCCCGCGACCACCGGACCCGCACCCCGACCGGCTGACCACCGTGATCCGCTGACGACACGGCCGGTCGGACCGGGCGTCGTTCGCACGGCACGGGTCAGGCGCCGGTGAAGGCGCGGAGCAGGGCGCGCACGGCGGCGCGCAGGTCCTCGCGGCTCTCCGGGCTGCCGGGCGGCGGCGCGCTGAGCGCGCCGGCGCCGACGAGGCGGTCGAAGAGCAGCCCGTCGACGAAGGCGACGAACTGGTCGCCCTGCCGCCGCGGGTCGGCCGCCCCGGCGCCGGCCAGCAGCGCCCGGGCCTGCTCGCGCAGCACCGTGCCGTGCGCCAGGATCCGGCGCAGCTCGGGCCGGTGGACGGCTTCCAGCAGGCAGGCGTAGCGGGCCAGGCTGCGGTCCCGGCCGGTGGTGAGCCAGCGGTCCAGCACCTGCGCCGTGGCCTCGGCGAGCCGGTCGAGGTCGGCCGGGGTGAGCCGGGGCGGCGGCCCGGGGGGCGGCGCCTCGGTGGGCAGCTCCCGGTCGGCCAGGTCCGCCTGGTCCAGGTCGACCAGGCGGCGCACCACCGCCTCGATCAGCGCCTGCCGGGTCCGCAGGTACGCCGACGTGGTGCCGACCGGCACCCCGGCCCGGGCGTCGACGGCCCGGTGGGTCAACGCCCGCATCCCGCCCTCGGCGAGCAGCGCGATCGCCGCGTCGGCCAACGCCGCCACCCGCGCGGACCGACCGCTCATTCCGGGCCTCCTCGTCGTCGTTCTACAGCTGTAGTATGAACTTCTACAGCTGTAGAAGGGCGGTCGGGATGGACGGACACGCGGTGGTGGTCGGCGGCGGCATCGGCGGGCTGGCCGCCGCCCTCGCCCTGCACCGGGCGGGCTGGCGGGTCACCGTGCTCGAACGCGCGCCGGAGCTGCGCGAGGTGGGCGCCGGGCTGACCCTGATGTCCAACGCGCTGCGCGGGCTGGACGCGCTCGGCGTCGGCGCGGCCGTCCGCGCGCACGGCCGGGCCGAGGCGCCCGGCGGGCTGCGCACCCGGAGCGGGCGCTGGCTGTCCCGGGTCGACGGCGCGGACCTGACCCGGCAGCTCGGCACCGCCGCGCTCGGCGTCCACCGGGGCAGCCTGCACGGCGTCCTGCGCGACGCCCTGCCGCCGTCCGCGCTGCGCACCGACGCCGAGGTGGTCGACATGACGACCGGCCCGGACGGCGCCCGGGTGCAGCACCGCTGGCGCGGCGAGCCCGCCGAGCTCGCCGCCGACCTGGTGGTGGGCGCCGACGGGCTGCGCTCGGCCGTGCGCTCCCGGCTCTGGCCGGAGCAGCCCGGGCCCACGTACGCCGGGACGACGGCGTGGCGGGCGGCGATCCGCTGGGCCGACCCGCTGCCGACCGCGGTGAGCTGGGGTCCGGGCGCCGAGTTCGGCATGGTCCCGCTCGGCGCCGACCACGTCTACTGGTACGCCGCGGTCACCGCCCCACCCGGCGGGCGGGCGCCCGACGAGCTGGCCGCCGTGCGGGAGCGCTTCGGCGACTGGCACCACCCGGTCCCGGCGCTGCTCGCCGCCACCCGGCCCGAGCAGGTGCTGCGGCACGACCTGCACCACCTGGGCACGCCACTGCCGTCCTACGCGTGCGGTCGGGTGGCGCTGCTGGGCGACGCGGCGCACGCGATGACCCCCTACCTGGGTCAGGGCGCCTGCCAGGCGATCGAGGACGCGGTCACCCTCGGTGTGGCCTGCGCCGACGGCCCGGCGCATCTGGACGCCGCGCTCGCCCGCTACGACCGGGAACGTCGCCCGCGCAGCCAGTCGGTGGCCCGGGCCTCGGCCCGGGCCGGCCGCTTCGGCCAGCAGCTGCACCACCCGGTCGCGGTCGCGCTCCGCGACACCCTGATCCGGCTCACCCCGTCCCGCGTCGCGCTGCGCCAGGCGGCCCGGTACGCCGACTGGCACCCGCCACGCGACTGAGCGGGCCGGTTCCGGCCTCGACCGACCCGGCGGCCTGAACCGGGCCCGGCGGTCAGCGACCAGCGACGGCCAGGCCAGTGTATTCGGGCGAGGCCAGGAAGTGGGTCAGCACTTCGACGGTGCCGGGGGTGTACGGGCGACCGTCGAGCACCTCGCCGGGCGGGTCGACGAGCAGCACGCAGGCGACGAGACGCACCCGGTCAGCCTAGGCGCCGGGCCCGCCACGGCGGCCGGGCCCGGCGGGCGGCGCGGTCAGGGGCGATCGCGCCACAGCGGACTGTCGACGTAGTGGTTGTCGTAGCGCTGTCCGCTGGCGGCGATCTCGGCCGGATCGGCCTCGCCCCGGTACACGCGCTCGAGGAGCCGGTAGTAGTCGAACCGGTCGATGCCGGGGGTGAAGACCACCAGCACGTCGGCGGACTCGCCGCGGGCCGGGGCGAAGGCGTGCGGGGTGTGCGCGGGGACGAGCAGGAAGTCGCCGCGGCGCAGGGTGCGGATCTCGTTGGCCACCAGCACGTCGAGGACCCCGTCGAGGACGAAGAACGTCTCGGCGGCGCGGGTGTGCAGGTGCGGTGGGGCGCCGGGCGAGCCGGTGTGCAGGGTGGCCCGGTTGGCGGTGAGCGCGCCGCCGGTCTCGCCGGCGTCGCCGAGCAGGGTGATCAGGCTGGTCGGGCCGTCGGCGAGGACGGTGGCGTCGTCGGCGCGGACGTGCAGGGGTGCCGTGGTCATGGTGCTCGCCTTCCGTTGGGGGACGATGGTCAGGACGGGGGCGCGACGAGGCGCTCACGGGTGTTCCGCGGGGTGTCCGGGTAGCGGTCGCCGACCGCCTCCCGCAGCTGCGCGAGGGTCTGCCCGGCCAGCTCCCGCCGCCAGGCCAGGTCGGCGCGGCGCATCGCCTGGGAGATCAGGCAGGCCTGCCGGTAGTCGACGTCGGCGCGGCCCCCCGGCCCCTGGCGGAGGATCTGCGCGCAGCGGAACGCCTCCTCCGCCCCCTCGATGGCGGTCACCACGTCGAGCAGGGTGATCTCCTCGGGGGCGCGGGCCAGTCGGAACCCGCCGCGCGGGCCGGAGACGGACCGGAGGATCCCGGCCCGCACCAGGGCCTGCAACTGCTTGTTGAGGTACGCCGTGGGCAGCCCGTAGAACGCGGCCAGCCGGGCGGCCGACACCGCCCGTCCCGGCTCCAGCCAGGTCATGTTGAGGCAGCTGTGCAGCGCCCACTCGACGCCCTCGGCCATCTTCATATTCTGGACACTACGTGTCCAGGATCTGCTCGGCAAGCGTTTCGCACGGGCCGGGCGCCGATGCCGGCCCGCCGTCTGTCGGCCCGTCGGCCGGCGGCGCGTCGCGGGCACCGTCCACCCTGGCCGAATTCCGTCACCGCCCTCCCCGAGGCGGAGCGTCGGAATTGCGTCCGGCCAACCCTTCAGAATATCGATCGCGCCCATTTCCGGCGTCAGCCGAAAGGGAGAGCGGGCCGGTAAGATCGGTGACACCGTTGTGACTGATCGCTGACTGCGGACAGTGAGGGCGATCACACACACTGCTGGCATGAATACGGGACTCGACCGCGGCAGGGCATTCCGCCTGGCGGTGTGTCTCGCCCTGGTGGCGCTGCTCACCGGGTGCATGCAGCTCAACATCGGCCTCACCGTCAACGCCGACGACACGATCGACGGGCAACTGCTGCTGACCGCCGAGAAGCGGGTGTTGACCAGCAACAACAGGACGGTGCAGGTCGGCTTCGCCGAGCTGCGGCAGAACATCCCCGCCCTGCCGGCGGGCGAGGAACGCGTCTACGAGGACGAGCGCTACTACGGTTCCCAGATCACCTACCGCCGCACGCCGCTGAAGGAATTCAGCAGCGAGAGCGTGAAACTGGCCCGGGACGGCGATCTCTACCGATTCAACCTCCCGCTCGATCCGAAGAAATACGGCGGGAAAGTGGCCGAGCAGGACCCCCGGAACCAGGCCGCGTTCATGCAGTTGATGTCGTTCGAGATTTCCGTGACCTTCCCCGGTCGCGTGCTCGACACCAACGGCACGGTCACCGGCCGCTCGGTCACCTGGAAGGTCGGCGCCAACCGCGACAAGCCGACCGAGCTGCGGGCGGTGGCCGAGGCGCCGCCGAAGCCCTCGCCGTCCGCCTCGGGGGCCGCCGCCACCGGCGGTGACTCGGCCGGCTCGTTCCCCTGGCTCCTGGTCGTCGGGGCCGTGCTCGTCCTGCTCCTGGCCGGCGCGGTCGTCGCCGTCCTGCTGCTGCGCCGGCGCCGCCGTCCCGGGACCGCCGTCGCAACGCCGTCGGCTACGCCCGGCACGCCGGCCGCGACGCCACCGGCGCAGCATCCGGGGCCGGTCTGACCCCGGGGTCGGATCGCGCCACCACCCGGGCGGTCGGGCCCGGTCCGCCTCGCCCGCCGCCGCACCTCACCACCACCACACCCCCTCCCGGCACCACCCGAAGGGAGATCGCCGTGAACGATCTCTTCACCTGGGCCGCCCTCGGCAGCCTCACCGGCGCGAGCGCCGCCACCCTGCTGACCGCCAACGTCGTCGGCGGCCTGCTCGGACCCGCGGGCGACAAGGCCCGCAAGTGGATCGCCCTGGGCGTCGCCCTGGCGCTGTCCTACCTGACCGCGGCGTTCGCCGCGGACGCCGGGGCCGAGAAGTGGATCATCGCGTTCTTCAACGGGCTGATCATCTTCTCCGCCGCCCTCGGCATCAACCAGCTGCCCCCGGGCAACCGGCAGGCGACGCCCGGCCGGATCGCCCAGGGCGGTGGCGAGCCCCGCTACATCCGTTCCTGGGTCTGAGAGAGGTGAGCGTCATGGTCTTCGGAATCATCAGCGCCGCCGTCCACATCGTCCTCGGCGCCGCGCTCGGCGGCTGGGCCGGCGGCACCCTCGGCCTGCTGATCGGCGCGGTCGCCGGGCTGCTCGTCGGCGGCCCGTTCGGCTGGGCGGTCGCCTCGGCCCGGGTGTACGGCTCGGACGCCCGCGGCGTCTGGCTCTTCGTGGTGGACCACACCTGGAGCCTGCTGAACACCGCCGTCGGCGCGGTCTACCTCGCCGTACACCTGATCTTCGGCCACCAGTTGGACCGGACCACCTCGCAGCACAGCTGCCGGGTCAACGTCGTGGAGGGCGTCTCCCCGCGGTACGCCACCACCATCGGCACGGTCTGCGCCGGCTCCAGCCCCGGCATCCAGCGGCACGAGGACGTGCACATCTTCCAGGGCCGGCTGCTCGGCCCGCTCTACATCCCGCTGGTCCTGCTCAACTACGTGCTCTTCACCATCGCCCCGGTGTGGTTGCTCTGGCACGACCACACCAACGCGCCAATCAACCGCTTCACCCGGTACTTCGAGATCGGCGTCTACCCGCACGTGTGGAACGAGGCCATCGCGTACCGGATCCAGGGGACCCCGCCGCGATGACCGACGACGGGCGTGGACCGGTCGAGGCGGCCACCGCCGACCTGGCGGCGTGGCTGGCCACGGCGGCGGGCGAGGTCGTCCCGGTCGGCCCGCCCGCCGACGGCGGACCCGCCGACGGGCTGACCCTCTGGCCGCTGGAACTGCGGCCCGGCCGGCAGACCCGCGGCACGGGCAACCGGGAGCCGTACCGCTTCACGGTGCGCTACCTGCTCTGCGCCGGCGGCCCGGCGGCGCTGCCCCGGCTGGACCGGGTGCTCGCCGCCGCCGTCGTCGACGGCGAGCCGGAGGTGCTGCTGGAGGCCGGCGACCCCGCCCTGTGGCGGGCGTTCGGCGTGCCGCCCCGGCCGGCGCTGCTGATCGACGTGCCCGCGCAGGTGGCCCGCCCGCTGCCGGCGGCGCCGCCGGTGCTGCGCCCGCTGCGGCTGCGGCAGCTGCCGATGCGCACCCTCGACGGCCGGGTTGTCGGCCCGCAGGAACAGCCCCTCGCCGCGATGCGGGTCGAGCTGGTCGGCACCGGGCACGCCACCCACACCGACCCGGCCGGCCGGTTCCGGCTCACCGGCGTCCCGGACGACCCGGAGCAACCCGGACCGGTCCGGCTGCGCCTGGTCGGCCGCGGCCACACCCTGACCGCCGAGGTCGACCCGGCCGAGGTCGACCTCGTCATCGTCTGCGAACCCCCGGCCCGCTGACCCGGACCACCCCGCGCACCAGGAGGACCGATGCCCAACTACTTCTCCCCCGGCATCTACGTCGAGGAGGTGCCGAGCGGGGCCCACCCGATCGGACCGGTCGGCATGAGCACCGCCGCGTTCGTCGGGGTCGCCCCCGACCGCGGCGCCCACGTGGACCGGGCGATGCCGGTGAACAGCTGGTCGGAGTTCCTGCGGCTCTACGCCGCCGGCGAGCGCCCGGAGAGCACCCCGCTGGCCCGCGCCGTCTTCGGCTTCCTCGACAACGGCGGCACCCGGTGCTGGGTGGTCAACGTCGGCGAGGGCGGCCAGCTCACCGGCGGCGGCCAGCGCCGCGCCGGCCTGCAACTGCTGGAGGCCGTGGACGAGGTCAGCATCCTCGCCGCCCCCGGCTTCCACGACCCGGTCTCGCACGAGGCGCTGCTGAGCATGGCCGAGCGACTGCGCACCATGGTGGCGATCTGCGACCCACCCCCGGGGATCGAGGACATCTCGGCGCTGACCCGGGTCGCCACCCCGAGCTCCGCCCGCGCCTCCCGCGCCGCCGACGCCAAACCCGCCGAGGGTACGGCGAAGCCGGCCGAGGACGACGACGGCGGCGGCACCACCGCGTACCGGCCCCGGCAGTCGGACTTCGGCACCTGCTACTTCCCCTGGCTGCGGGTGCGCGACCCGCTCAGCGGCGAGCTGGTGCTCACCCCGCCCAGCGGCCACATGGCCGGCATCTGGGCGCGCACCGACGGGCTGCGCGGGGTGCACAAGGCACCGGCCAACGAGCCGGTACGCGGGGCGGTAGACCTGGAGTACCTGGTCACCCGCCCGGAGCACGACGTGCTCAACCCCAAGGGCGTCAACGTGATCCGCTACTTCGCCGGCGAGGGCATCCGAGTGTGGGGCGCCCGTACGCTCGCCGCCGAGGCCAGCGAGTGGCGCTACCTCAACGTGCGGCGGCTCTCCATCTCCATCGAGCAGGCGATCGCCAACGGCACCCGGTGGATGGTCTTCGAGCCGAACGACTTCTCGCTGTGGCGCTCCATCCGGCGCGACATCGGCGCCTTCCTCACCCGGGTCTGGCGCGACGGCGCCCTGCTGGGGCGGACGCCCGAGGAGGCGTTCTTCGTCAAGTGCGACGAGGAGACCAACCCGGCCGACGTCCGCGACGCCGGCATGGTGGTCGCCCACATCGGCATCGCGGTGGTCAAGCCCGCGGAGTTCGTGGTGTTCAAGCTGAGCCAGTGGGCCGGTGGCACCGAAACCGAGACGATCGGAGGCTGACTTGACATCATCCGCCGCCCTGAAGGGCGGGAATTCTCGCAGTCGCCTGCGAGATTTCCTGCTCCACCATCGACCGCCCGTAGGGAGAACTCCCTTGAGGTCTTACATCGACTCCACAGGCGTTGCTGTCCGCCAGCCCGGCGGCCAGGATGTTCTTCGCCGCATTCAGGTCACGGTCGTGGATCGCCCCACAGGGGCAGATCCACTCCCGTACGTCAAGCGGCATCGATTCGGCCAGCCTGT
The DNA here is from genome assembly GCF_036906795.1 of Micromonospora sp. CPCC 205739. Lineage (NCBI taxonomy): Bacteria > Bacillati > Actinomycetota > Actinomycetes > Micromonosporales > Micromonosporaceae > Micromonospora > Micromonospora sp. CPCC 205739. The sequence continues at coordinate 163,382 of NZ_JBAKHS010000007.1, forward strand.
CGCAGGCCGAGCACCGCTTCGACGACGGAAACCAGCGGTCGATCACGATCAGGTTCCGGCCGTACCAGCGGGTTTTGTACTCCAGCATGGTGCGCAGGGTGGACCAGGCCGCGTCCGAGATGGCGCGGGCGAGGCTGTGGTTGCGGATCATGGTGCGCACGCTGAGGTCTTCGATCACGACCGTTTGGTTGTCGCGGACGAGTCGGGTGGTCAGCTTGTGCAGGTGATCCCTGCGCCGGTCGGCGATCCTCGCATGGATCCGAGCCACCTTGAGCTTGGCCCTGGTTCGGTTGGCGGAGCCCTTTTGCTTGCGGGACACAGCCTGCTGGGCCTTGGCGAGTTTGCGCCGGTCGGTCCGTTCATGCCGGGGCTTGGTGATCTTCTCCCCCGTCGACAAGGTCACCAGGGAGGTGATCCCCGCGTCCACGCCAACTGCGGCCTCAGTTTGCGGCATGGTGTCGACGGCCGTTTCGACCAGGATTGCCACATGCCAGCGACCCGCCGGGTCGCGCGACACCGTGACCGTGGAGGGCTCGGCACCGGCGGGCAGCGGCCGAGACCACACGATATTCAGGGGCTGATTCATCTTGGCCAGCCACAGCTGTCCGTCGCGCCAGCGGAACGCCGATCGGGTGTACTCCGCCGACGCCCGCGACCGCTTCTTGGACTTGAACCGCGGATACTCGGCTTGCTTGGCGAAGAACGCCGCGAACGCGGCCTGCAGGTGACGCAGGGTCTGCTGCAACGGAACCGACGACACCTCACTCAGGAACGCCAGATCGGGGTCGCGTTTCCACTCGGTGAGCATCGCCGAGGTTTGTCCATAGGTGATGTGTCGACGCTGCGTGGCGTAGGCGTGGGTCCGCGCGTAGAGGGCCTTGTTGTAGACCAGTCGCACGCAGCCGAACGTGCGCGACAACTCCGCTGCCTGCACCTCCGTCGGATAGAAGCGGTACTTGAAAGCCCGCTTCACCACCGCACCCGTGCCGCGCATGCTGCCAACCGGGTACGACACTTCCGCGAAAGGGGGGAGCGGCGTTTCCTCACCCGCCTGAAGACGGGCGTAGCCACGCCGCGAATCCGATGACCACCCAAGCCACGCCGCAACCGGGCGCACCGGTCGACCCGTACCGGGCCTACAACTTCAAGCTGCTCATCAACGGCATCACCAACGGGCATTTCACCGAGGTCAGCGGCCTGGAGGTGACGATCGCCCGGCGGGCGTACCGGGAGGCCGGCAACGACCGGATCCGGGCCGTGCCCTGCCAGGTCGACTACGCCCCGGTGACCCTGCACTTCGGGCTCACCTCCTCCCGCGAGCTGTGGGACTGGGTGCAGGCCGCGGCCCGGGGGACGGTGAACCGCCGCAACGTCTCGGTGGTGCTGCTCGACGCCGCCGGCACCAGCGAGGCGCTGCGCTGGAACATGATCAACGCGTGGCCGATGCGGTGGCGGGGCGCGCACCTGCACACCCTCTCCCAGGAGATCGCCATCGAGGCGCTCACCCTGGCGTACGAGGGCCTAGAGCTGGAGTCGGGCAGTGCCGCCGCCGCGCCCAGGACCGCGTAGTTGGCTGGCCCGGCGGCTCCGGGACGCCGCCGACGCGGTCGAGCGGTCAGCTCCCGACCCGATCGCCGGTGGAACGCCGGCCGGGACGACGCCGGCCCTGCCGCCGGCCGAGGCGACGCGGGAGATGCCGCGCCGGCCGGGCCAGCCGCCGGAGCACTGGCTGCGCCTGGTCGCCGCCTACGCCCCCGGCCTGCTGCGCGGCCTGGACATCGATCCGGACACCCTGCCGAATGCCAAGCCGCCGACGAATCCGCGCGACCCCCGGGGCGGGCCCGCCGACGGGATACGGGGCAACCGGCCCCCCGCCAGCTCCGGTACGCCGACGCTGCCGCCGACCGGCCCGGTGCCGCCGAGACCGGCCGCCGGCTCGTGGCCTGGTGCCCGGGGCACAGGCAGACCTGGCGACCCCGGCGCGGGGGTGGGCTCCCGGCCCGGCGGCCCCGGCACGGGCGCGGGCTCGCGGGCCGGCGACTCCGACGCGGACCCCCGTCCCCAACCCGCCGCAACTGCGGGCAACTGGCCCGACGGAGTCAACGGCACAGCAGGGCCGAGTTCTCCGCCCGATGGCGGTTTGCCCGGCGTCCCCGACCCGAACGGCCGGTGGGAAGCCGCAGCGCCGGACTCCCGGTCGGGATCACCGCCCGCACGTTCCCGGCCCGGGCGGCCAGGGCACCAGAGCTCCGGACAGGCCGGGCAACGGGCCGGCCAGCCGGCCGACGACATCGACCGGTCCCCGCGGCATGGCGCCGGCATTCACCCGGAGCCGACAGCCTGGTGGATCCGTCCGGCGGTTCCCGGCCCCTCCGCCGCAGGATTCGGCGACCTGTCCCACCCCGGGCCGGTCGACCGCGACGCCCGCCGGCACCGGAACGCGTCGTCGCCCGCCGGTCCCGGTGAGCCTCGCGTCGACGGGGTAGACCAGTCCGGGTCGACCAGCGGCCAGCTCCCGGCGACCGCATCCTTCGCGGGCACGACAGCCGATGGCCGGGCGCGCACCACCACCGACGCGCATCGACCGGGCGCCACCGGCCGGGATGACGTCGGTGCCCTCCGCATCCCCGCCCCCTGCTCCGTCCCGACGGGAGCGCGGCCGGTCACCGGACTCCGGGCCGACCTCGACGCGGGCCGGGCGCGCGGGGCCGATCCGGATGCCCCCGCCCGGACGGCCGAACACGCCACCGCACCCACCAGCTTCGACAGCCGATCCTGGTCCGCCGAAGCACGGACCGCGACCCGACCCGGCCAGGGCCGGCCCGACGCCGTCACGCCCACCCCGGCACCCGACCCGTGGCCGGTCCTGCCGGACGAGCCGGCGGGCGGCGGCGCTGGAGGCGTACCCCCGACGGGAGCGACCACGGCGGGCCGGGCCGGACGGTGGGCCGCCGATCCGTGGCCCGCGCTGCCCGACGACCCGGCGTGGCGACCGGCCCCCGACGCCCAGGACGGTGAGCGGCTGCGCCGCCTCGACCACGAGCAGCGGGGGGCCTGATGGAACGGGTGGCCTTCCTGGTCGACGAGTCCGGGGCGCGGGTGGACTGCCTGCTCAACCCGGAGACCGTGCAGGTGACCCGGCTGGCCGGGGTACGCCCGCGCGGGGTCGGCGACGGGCAGCTCACCGGGGCCGGCCTCGCCGACGACCCGCTGGTCTTCACCGGCGGCGGCCGCACCGAGCTGGTCCTCGACCTGCTCTTCGACACCGACCTGGTGGACGCGCCGGCCCGCCCGGAGGACGTGCGCGCCCTCACCCGTCCGCTGTGGATGCTGGCCGAGAACTCCGCCACCGCGCACGGCTGGTTACGTCCGCCGCTGGTCCGGCTGGTCTGGGGCAAGACCTGGAACGTGCCCGGCGTCATCGTCGCGATCGCCGAACGGTTCGACGCGTTCACCCTCACCGGCTCGCCGCGGCGGTCCTGGCTGCGGCTGAAGCTGGTCCGGGTGGCGGAGTCCGCCGACGAGGCCCAGGAGGGCTTCGACGCGGAACTGGCCGCCGCCACCACCCCCACCGCCGCGCCCGGCTCGGCGGTGGTGGCCGCCGGGGACGGCTCCGCCGTGCCCGGGTACTCCGGGGTCCGCTTCGACCTGCTCGCCCACGACGCGCTCGGCTCGCCGCTGCGCTGGCGGCTGCTCGCCGAGCACAACCGGATCACCGACCCGCTGACCGTCCCGGCCGGCACCGCCCTCGCGGTGCCCCCGCCCACCGCCACCCCGGCCACCCCCGCCCCGCCGGGAGGTACCCCGTGACCGCCTGGCCGACCGTGCTGCTCGATGGCGTACCGCTGGACGCACGCCGGCTCCGGTCGGTGCGGGTCGCCGCCCGGCTGGACCAGCCGACCCAGTGCGAGGTCGGCTACGCCGCCGGCCCCGGCCCCGCCGCGCTGGACCTCGGCCCGGCGGTGCCGACCGGCGCGTCGCTCGACGTCCGGCTGGCCGACGCCGCCCTCTTCTCCGGGGAGGTGACCTGCGTCGAGGCGGAGTACGCCGCCGACGGCGCCGCCCTGGTCCGGCTGCGCGCCTACCAACCGCTGCACCGGCTGCGCAAGCGGCAGCAGCTGCGGGTCTTCGAGTCGGTCACCGCCGCCGACCTGGCCCGCGACCTCTGCGCCGAGGTGGGGCTCGACGTCGACGCCGAGGACGACGGCCCGCGCCTGGAGCGGGTGCTCCAGCACCGGCACAGCGACCTGGACCTGCTGCTGGAGGTCGCCTGCCGGGCCGGGTTGCACCTCGCCGACGATTCCGACCGGCTGCGGCTGGTCACCCTGGACGGTCACGGCGAACCGGTGCCGCTGACCCTCGGCCGGACCCTGCACTCGGTACGGATCGCGGCCAACCTGGACCGGGCCGCCGGAGAGAGCGCGGCGCTGGGCTGGCATCCGCAGCGGGCCGAGCCGATCAGCCAGCGGGCCGACGTGGCGCGCACCGGCCGGCGCATCCCGCTCGACCCGGACCCGGCCGTCGTCGGCGCGGACGGGGTGCGCACGGCGGTGGACCAGCCCGGCCGCAGCGACGACGAGCTGGCCGCGATCGCCCAGGCCGGACTGGACGCCCGGGTGGCCGCGCTGGTCACCGCCGAGGGGGTCGCCGAGGGCGACCCGGCGCTGCGCCCCGGCCGTCGCGTGGAGCTGGCCGGGGTCGCCGACCCGGTGGCCGGGGTGTACGTGCTGACCGAGGTGGTGCACACCATCGACGCCAACGGTCACCTGACCCGGTTCACCACCGCCCCGCCGGCCCCGCCCGCGCCCGCCCCGGCCGCCGGTGCGGTGGTCACCCTCGGGACGGTCACCGACGTGGACGACCCGGACCGGCTCGGCCGGGTCCGGCTCAGCCTTCCCGCCTACGGGGACCTCGACGCGGGCTGGCTGGCCGTGCTCTGCCCCGGTGCCGGGGCCGGCAAGGGCATCGTGGCGCTGCCCGACCCGGACGACACCGTGCTGGTGGCGTTGCCCGGGGGCGAACCGGCCTCCGGGATCGTCCTCGGCTCGCTCTTCGGCGGGGTCGAGCCGTACGACGCGGGCATCGCCGACGGGCGGTCCGGCCGGTGGTCGGTGCGCACCGGCAGCGGCCAGACGATCGTGGTGGACGACGCGGCCCGCAGCCTGCGGCTCGCCACCGACGCCGGCAGCTTCCTGGAACTGACCCCGGAGCTGGCCACCCTGCACGCCGCCACCGACCTGGTGCTCTCCGCGCCCGGGAAGGCGATGGTGGTGCGGGCCCGCAGCGTCGACTTCCTGCACGCCGACACGACCGAGGACGCGCCGACGGCGCGGGAGCGGGCCGCCGCGCTCGCCCGGCAGAGTTCAGGAGGCGGCTGATGCGCTGGATCCACCTGGAGTCCGTGATCACCTGCGACCACGACGGGCGGGTGACCAACCGGGCGTCGCAGCGCTGGGTGACCGTCACCGGCGTACCGGTGCTGGTCGACGACGACCCGCAGGGGCGGGACATCGTGGCCTGCCCGAACTACGGGCCGACGATCAAGCCGTGCGCGAAGACGCTGCCGGTGCGGGTCGGCTACAGCGACTGGCTGCGCGTCGACGGGCACCGGATCGTCCTGTCGCACCTGGACGGGCTCACCGACGGCACCCCGCCGGGCCTGGTCCACCACACCGTTCGCGACCCGCGGCAGTCCCTGGTGGAGGCGGACCGATGAGGGCCTTCCGCTTCGTGGGCGCCGGCTTCGACGCCGGCCGCACCGGTGGCCTGGCGTTGACCGCCGCCGGCGGCCTCGCGATGACCGAGGGCGACGAGACGGTACGCCAGGCGCTGTACCTGCTGCTCTCCACCACCCCCGGCGAGCGGCTGATGCGCCCCGGGTACGGCTCCCGGCTGCACCGGCTGGTCTTCGCGCCCAACGACGACACCACCGCCGGCCTGGCCATCCACTACGTACGCCAGGCGATCCGCCGCTGGGAGCCGCGGGTCGAGGTGATCGACGTCGACGCCGGGCCGGACCCGGACGAGGAGTGGCGGCTGGTGATCCGGCTCGACTACCGGGTCCGGGCCAGCCTCTCCCCCGGCCAGCTGGTCTTCTCCGTCGACCTGCTCCCCGACGACGAGGAGACCGCCGGGCCGGCCCACGACCACGCCGAGGGAGACCCGTCATGACGCTGCCCGTGCCGCACCTCGACGACCGCGCCTTCCTCGACCTCGTCGCCGAGGCCCGGGAGCGGATCCGGCAGTCCTGCCCGGCCTGGACGGACCTGTCCGCGCACGACCCGGGAATCGCCCTGGTGGAGGCCTTCGCGCACCTCACCGAGGTGATGATCTACCGGCTGAACCAGCTGCCGGAGAAGGCGTACGTGCAGTTCCTGAACCTGCTCGGGGTGGCCCGGCACGCCCCGTCGGCGGCCTGGGCGGACGTGCGCTTCACCCGCACCGGCGGTGACCACGGCGCGGTGCGCATCCCCGCCGGCACCCGGGTCGCCGCGGCCCGGGGCGCCGACCCGCGACCGGTCGTCTTCGTCACCACCGAGCCGGCGGCGCTGGCCGCCGGGCAGGCCGAGGTGACGGTGCGGATGCACCACTGCGAGCCGGTCGAGGCGGAGCTGCTCGGCACCGGCACCGGCCAGCCGGGGCAGGTGCTGCGCGCCGCCCGGGCGCCGCTGGCGCGGACGGCGGAGCCGCTGGACCTGCTGCTCGGGGTGGAGGTGCCGCCCGGTTCGGTGGAGCTGGGCGCGGCCGCCCGGGAGCACGAGGGGCGCACGTACGAGATCTGGCGGCCGGTGGACAGCTTCGCCGGCGTCGGCCCGCAGGCCAAGGTGTACCTGGTGGACCGCTGCTCCGGGGTGGTCACCTTCGCCCCCGCGCTGGATCTGCGCCCGCCCGGCGACGGCCCGGCCGGGGCGGCGGCGACCGGGGCGGCCGGCTCCGGGCTCGTGACGGTGGCCGCGGTGCCGCCGGCCGGGGCGGGCGTCCGACTCTGGTACCGGGCCGGCGGCGGGCGCACCGGCAACGTCGCCGCCGGCACGCTGACCAGCCTGCGCGACCCGCTGCCCGGGGTACGGGCGGAGAACCCGGAGCCGGCCGGCGGCGGGCGGGACATGGAGACGCTGGACTCGGCGCTGGTGCGCGGGCCGTACGAGTTCTTCGCCCAGCAGCGGGCGGTGACCGCCCGGGACTTCGAGATCCTCGCCGCCGGCGCCGGGGCGGTGGCCCGGGCCCGCGCGTTCACCCGGGCGGCGGTCTACAGCTTCGCCCGCCCCGGCGAGGTCGAGGTGGTGCTGGTGCCGTACGTGCCGGACGAGGCCCGGCCCGGCGGGCGGCTGCCGGTGTCGGTGCTGCGCGAGCACGAGGTGGAGGAGGCGCGCCGCCGGGTCGAGGCGGACCTGGACCGCCGTCGCGCGCTCGGGACGAGCTGCCGGGCCGGCTGGGCCCGGTACAAGGCGGTCTCCATCCGGGCCCGGGTGGTGGTGCGCCGGGAGGAGGACGCCGAGGCGGTGCGGCGGCGCATCCACGACCGGCTGCACCAGACGCTCAGCCCGCTGCCCACCGCGCTGAACCCGGCCGGGTGGGCGTTCGGCGAACCGCTGCGCGCCTCCAACGTGTACCGGATGCTGGAGCACGCCGAGCCGGGCGTGCGCTACGTGGAGTCGGTGCGCTTCGAGGTCGACGAGGCCCCCGACGCCGAGGTACGCAGCCTCGCCGTCGACCAGTACCAGGCCCGCACCTGGTACGCCGGGCGGGGCGAGGTGCTGTTCCGCTCCACCAACGCCGGTGCGGGCTGGGAGCCGGCCGGCCGTTTCGAGGGCGAGACGGTGGTGCGGGTGTGTCCCGCCCCCGCCCCGGTACGCCCCGGCGTGACCGCCCGCCCCGGCTCGGTGGCGGCGGTGACGGTGCGGGCCGCGGGTGGCTCCCGGGTGCACCTGAGCACCGACCTCGGCGAGAACTGGTCGCTCCTGACCGACCTGGACTCCCGCATCTCCGACGTGGCCTGGATCGACCGGGACGGCGCGGGGGCGCTGCTGCTGGCCACCGACACCGGCCTGTACGAGGTCTCCCTGCTGCCCGGCTCGGTGCCGTTGCAGATCCTGGTCGACCCGGCCGACGCCGACCGGGGCTTCTACGCCGTGCGCGCCTTCGTCTCCGAGCGGGGCGCGCCGGGGGTGGCGGTCGCCGCGCAGGCCGGTTTCGGCGTCTACCTCTCCACCGCCGCCGGCCGCCCGGGCAGCTTCGCGCACGTGGGCCTGGCCAACGTGGACAACCGGGTCCTCGCCGTGCAGTACGACGGCCCGGCCACCCTGCTCTGGGCGGGCGCCGGCGAGCCGGACCCGAAGAAACCCGGCCAGGGCTGCCACCGCACCCGGCTGTTCGAGTCGGACGTGAAGTGGCAGTCGGTGCAGGCCGGCTGGATCGGCGGCACCTGCCGCGACCTGGCCTTCGCCGGCACCCTGGCGCTGGCCGCCACGCAGAGCGGCGGGGTGGTCCGGCTGGACACCCTGGCCGCGCAGCCGCAGTGGCAGCCGGTGATGGTCAACTGCGGCCTGCCGCTGCGCGACCGGTCCCGCTTCGTACCGGTCGACGCGATCGCCGCCACCGGCGGGACCGACCGGCTGATCCTCGCCGGCGGCGAACGCGGGGTGTACCGCAGCGGCGACGCCGCCGACTGGACGCCCAGCGCCAACCAGGCCACCGCCGACGTGGTGACCGTCCCCGACACCTGGCTGCTCTGCTCCGGCGAGCACGACATCGAGGTGGTGCGGCAGGATGCGCCGAGCGGCGATTGAGCGGTTGCTGCCCGCCGCGTACCAGCGGGCCAGCGTCCCCGGCAGCGTGCTGTTCGCGCTGCTGGAGGTGATGGAGGCGCTGCACGCCCCGGACGAGGCGGTGCTCGCCGACGTCGACGCGCTGTTCGGCCCGTACCGGGCACCGGACGGCTTCGTCGCGTACCTGACCCGGTGGGTGGCGATGGACCACGTGCTGGCCTCGCCCCGCCCGGACGCGCCACCCGAGCTGCCGGTGGGACGGCTGCGGGACCTGGTGGCGCACGGCGCGCACCTGGCCCGGTGGCGGGGCACCCCGTACGGGATGCGGACCGCCCTGGACCTGGCCACCGGGGTCACCGGGTTCGTCCTGGACGAACCGGTCGACCGGCCGTTCCACCTGGTGGTCCGGGTGCCGCCGGCCGCCGCCGGGCTGCTCGCCGTGATCAACCGGATCGTGGCGGCGGAGAAGCCGGCCGCGGTGACCGCCGAGGTCGTCCTGCTCGGCGACGCCGACCCGGCCGACCCGCCGGCCCACCCGGAACCCGGCCACCCGGCCGACCCCGATCCGCCCGTCGACCCGGCGCCCGGCCACCCGGCCGATCTCGATCCGCCCGTCGACCCGCCGCCGCTGCCCACCGGGCCGGCGGTCGGCCGGGCCTCCGTTCCGCCCCCACGCACCCTTCCACCTCCGGGACCGTCCGCAGAGGAGCCGTCATGACCACCGAATGGGCCGTCGTCGCCGCCGCCGAGCAGTTCACCCTCGACACCGGCAACCACGGCGAACTCACCTTCACCGTCTCCAACCCCGGCGCGGCCCCGGACACCGTGGTCTTCGACGTCGCCCCCGGGGAGGGCAGCCAGCGGTCCTGGTTCACCGTCGCCGAGCCGCAGCGGGTGGTGCCCGGCCAGGGGTCGGTCTCCTTCCTGGTCCGCCTCGCCGTGCCGCCCGGCACCGCGCCCCGCCGCTACGACATGACCGGGTTCGCGTACTCGGCGAACACCGCGCCCGAGGAAAGCTCCCGCTCCAGCGGCCGGGTGACGTACGAGGTCCGCGCCGTCGCCCCGCCGCGGCGCGCTCCCTGGCCGTGGATCGCCGCGGCGGTGGCGCTGGTGGTGCTGGTCGGGGCGGTGGTGGGCTGGCTGGTGACCCGGCCGGAGGACGCGCCCGCCCCCGGGGAGCCGCAGGTGGTCACCCTGGAGGCGGAAAGCCTAGTGCCGCAGGCGAAGGTGGAGTCACCCACCGGCAGCGCGGCGAAGGTGGTGGTCCAGCCGAACTGCTGCGGGGTCACCTGGTCGCAGGACCGGCAGCTGTTCTTCCAGGGCCTGGCGGTCGGCGACCAGGTCACGATGACCGTGGACCTGCCGAAGGACGCCGTGTGGCGGTTCTCCGCCGCCCGCACCACCTCGTTCGACTACGCCAACACCATCTTCCAGATCGACGGCGTCCAGGTCGGCGGGACCTTCCTCGGCTTCACCCCCAAGGTGGTCCGCACCGACTTCGAGGACGTCGGCACGCTGCGGCTCGGCAAGGGGGCGCACCGGGTGACCCTGGTGGCGGTCAGCAAGACGCAGGCCTTCGACCGGTACTTCGCCGGGGTCGACCAGATCCGGTTCACCGAGGTCGGCGGGGCGGCGGCGGCCCGGCGATGAGCGGGAAGCGCAAGCTGCTGCTGGTGGGCCTGGGCGTCCTGCTGGTGGTGCTCTTCGTGGTGGCCGTCGGCGCGGGCCGCGGCGACCGGGGCGACCCGGACGACGACGGCGCCGTCCGCTGGCTGGGCGGGCTGTTCGGCGACAGCGCCACGGTCGACCCGGCCACAGTGCGGGCCGGCTGCGACCGCACCGCGGACACCCTCACCGTGGTCGGCGACTGCGTGCTGCGGGTCGACGACCCGGACGGGCTGCGCACCCTGGTGCTGCGTAGCCCCGCCCGGTTCCGGGTCACCGCCCCGGCGCCCCGCGACGCCGGCTTCACGGTGGACGACGAGGTGCAGCCGGGCGAGGACGGCAAGGCCGTGGCGAAAGTCGCCGTCGACCGGCCCACCGAGATCACCGTCGGCTGTGCGGGAGGTGCGGCGTGCGCGATCACCATCGGATCCTGACCCGGCGGCCCCCGCCGTCGTCCCGCCGCCCTGGCCCGACCCGTGAGGAGGCCCACCATGGGTGAGCTGCGCAAGCCGTTCCTGCTGCTGGCGCTGCTGGCGGTGGCGCTGGTGGTCGGGGTGGAGCTGGGCGCGTCGCTGCTCACCGGCGGCGGGGACGCGGGCGGCTCGCTGCGGGCCAGCGCCCAGGACCTGGGCGTGGACGTCGGCGAGGTGGGCCGGGTCGACGAGCCGTCCGGACGGGGCACCGGCTACCTGGCGCTGATCGACGTGGTGGCGCTCTGGACGACGGGGCTGTTCTGCCTGAGCCTGGTGCTGCCGGACCGGATCCAGGGGCGGGTGCAGGGTGTGGCGACGCTGGTCTTCTCGATCGTGCTGATCCTGGTGTCGCTGCTGATGCTGGTGCTCGCCTTCGTGGAGCTGTCCATCATGGTCTCGCTTTTCCTGGCGGCGCCGTTCGGCACGCTGGCGTACCTGGCGCTGTGGGGCTTCTTCCCGGTCGGCGAGGCGAGCCTGCTGCTCGGCCTGGTGCTGCTGCTCAAGCTGGTCTGGGTGGTGCTGCTGCTGCTCGCCCAGCCCCGCTTCCTGCAGAACAAGGGGCTGGTGCTGCTGGCGCTCACCACGCTGCTCTGCACGGTGCTGCTGGAGTTCCTGCACAACCTGGCGCCGGTCGTCGTGGTGAGCATCCTCGACGACGTCGGCGCGCTGGTCTTCGCGGTGGTCGCGATCGTCTGGGGCCTGGTCCTCCTGATCGGTTCCATCCCCGCCATCGTCAAGGCCGTCCGCGTCACCGCCGCCCTCCCCACCCGCTGACTCCATTCACGCGGCCCTGGGTCGGCCGCGCCGTCGCGGTACGAGCGCGGTCGGGCGGGGTCGGCGCCGCCCGACCGCGCGCGGGTCGGTGTGAGCCGGCCCCGTGACGGCTGGTCCTAGGATCGGCCACATGCGTGTCCTGGTGGTTTCCGCGCCGCTGGTCGGCCACGTCTTCCCGCTCGTGCCGCTCGCCGCCGCGCTGCGCGACGTCGGCCACGAGGTGCTGCTCGCCACCGGGGGCGGCGGCCTGGCCGTCGAGCGCGCCGGCCTGCCGGTGCGCGACGTCGCGCCCGGCTTCGACTTCGGCCGGATCGCGCTGCGGGTCCTGCCGCGCCATCCGCTGATCGCCCGCGCCGAGCTGGCCGGTACCGGCGGCACCCGGGGTGCCGGCCTGCTCTTCGGCGCGCTCAACGACCAGCTCACCGACCGGGTGGTCGCGCTCGCCACCGCGTGGCGACCGGACCTGGTGCTGCACGAGCCGTTCGCGGTGGCCGGCGCGGTGGCCGCCGCCCGGCTGGGCGTGCCGGCGGTCCGCCAGGAGAACGCCCTCTTCGACGGCCGGGACCTGGTCCGCGCCACCACCGCCCGGCTCGGCGGTGCGCTGCGCCGGCACGGCCTGACCGAGCTGCCGCCGCCCGCCGCCGCCCTCGCCGTCGCCCCGCCCAGCGTGACCCACCAGGACGGCTGGCCGATGCGGTACGCCTCCTACGTCGGCGGCGGTGACCTGCCGGACTGGCTGCGCGAGCCGGGCGCGCGGCCCCGGATCCTGGTCAGCCGCAGCACCCTGACCGGCCCCCGCGACGAGGGGCCGATGCCCGCCGTGGTGGCCGCCGCCGCCCGGGTGGACGCGGAGTTCGTGCTGGTCCGGCCGGACCGCCGGTCGGCCCGCGCGCTGCCCGGCAACATACGGGTGGTCGACTGGATTCCTCTCGACGCCGCCCTGCCGGCGAGCGCGGCCCTGGTCCATCACGGCGGGGCGGGCAGCGTCTTCGGTGCCCTCGCCGCCGGCCTGCCGCAGCTGGCCACCGTGGGACCGGGCGACCGGCGGCACAACGCCGAACTGGTGGCGCGCCGCGGCGCCGGCCTGGCGCTGCGACCCCGGGACATCACCCCGGAGACGCTGACCCGCCTGGTGACCGACGCCGACCTGCGGACCGCAGCCGGGCAGGTCAGCCGGGAGATCGCCGCGATGCCGGCGCCGGCCGAGCTGGTGCCCCGGCTGGCCGCGCTGGTCTGACGCCGCCCCCGCACGGCCCCACCGCCCGAGGCGGCCTCTCGGCCATCGGCGCATGTTGATCGGCCGACTATGGTCAGGCCATGCCCGGGATGCTGTACTACCCGCTGATCAACCCACCACCGGGCCTGCTTCGCCAGGCCGTGGTCTACTGGGACGTCATTGCGACGATCACCCCGTACGACTACCGGGACCTGCTCGGCGAGGACCTGCGCCGGGTGGACGCGGCCGGGCTCTACCGTCCGATACGGGAACCTGCCGGATTCGACCTCGGCCAAGGCGTTGCCACCCTGGAGCGGCTGCTGACCAGCGTCCCTCTCGACGATCTGCTGCCACCGACCGCCGAGACCGGCGACCGACGTACCCGAGTGGTGCAGACCAAGCTGAGCGAGTCCCTCCGCCGCTTTCTCCTGAGCCGCGGACTTGCCCGGCGCGGACGCGACGACTGGGAGTTGATCGTGTCACCGGCGATGCAGTTGCTGCTCACCGCCGTCATCGCGCACTCGGTCGCCCAGAGTCGGAGCGGCGTACCGTGGCAACCACACACCGATGACCTGATGTCGTTCCGGCTGGGCACCGCGCCGTACGTGGGCGCGGTGGAATTCGGCCGGCCGCACTACGGTATCGGCACTGACCCCACAGTTCCCTGCTGGCTGGTGGAGCTGGACGGGCTGCTTCCCGCACCCGCGCCGGACACGTCCATCGCCGACCTGCTCGCGTTCCGGCAGCGGTACGAGGACGAGCGTCGCAGGTTGGTGGCCGGCGTGGAGCTGCTCCTCGAGCAGCTCCGCCGACACTACGACCGGCCGGAGGATGTGCTCAGGGCGCTGGAACGTGAGCTGCTCGCCGCGCTCGCCGATTTCAGATCGGCGACCCGGGCCTCCGGGCTCCGCTGGGTGCGCCGGTCGGCCTCGGTCGCCGTGGCGTTGGGAACGGCCGCCGCCGGTGAGCTCCTCGCACCCGACCTGGGCTGGCTGTTCGGAGTCGCCGGCGGGCTCGCTGTCAACCTCGCGACCGGCGAGCTGCGCACCTCGACCGAAGGTCATCCGCATGCCGTCGTCAGCTACCTGCACCGCGTGGACCGCGCCGTCGGGCGCTGATCTGCGGCTGCCGCGCGGCGGCCCCGCGCGTCGTCCGAAGCCGTCCAGCCCTGGCGGGGCGGGTCAGCGGACGTGGTCACGGTAGCCGGCGATCGCGGCGGCGAGCACCTGCTCGCCGGGGCGGGACCAGAGGTCGGCGTGAAAGACCTCCACCTCGACCGGGCCGATGTAGCCGGCCGCATCGACCGCCTCTCGCAGCCGGCGCAGCTCGATGCAGCCCTCCCCCGGCAGGGCGCGGCCGAGCAGCACCCCCTCGGGCAGCGGGGTCACCCAGTCCGCCACCTGGAACGCGGCGATCCGCGCGCCGGCCCGGGCGATCTGGTCGTGGACGCTGTCGTCCCACCAGACGTGGTACGTGTCGACCACCACGCCCACCACGGCCGGGTCGAACCGCTCGGCGATGTCGAGCGCCTGCCCGAGCGTGGCGACCACGCACCGGTCGGCGCAGAACATCGGGTGCAGCGGCTCGATGGCCAGCCGCACCCCGGCGGCGGCGGCCTCCGGTGCGAGCTGGGCGATGGCGTCGGCGACCATCCGCCGGGCCCCGTCGAGGTCGCGGCTGCCGGGCGGCAGCCCGCCGGAGACCAGCACCAGTTCGGTGGTGCCCAGGGCGGCGGCCTCCTCGATGGCCCGCCGGTTCTCGTCGTACCAGCCCGGGGCGGTGAAGAAGCCGCCCCGGCACAGCGAGGTGACGGTCAGCCCGGCGTCGCGGACCAGCCGGGCCGCCCGGTCCAGGCCGTACTCGGCGACCGGCTCGCGCCAGAGCCCGATCCCGGGTACGCCGGCCGCCGCGCAGCCCGCGACGACCTCGGCCAGCGGCCAGTGCTTCGCCGTGGCCTGGTTGAAGGAGAACCGCTCCAGCCCCTCGGCCGGCACCACGGGTCGGGCCGCACCGGGACGGGCCGCACCACCGGCGGCGACCTCGGGGGCGGTCACTGCGCCACCCCCGCCACGGTGAAGAAGGCGCGGGCCCGCGCGGCGGCCAGTTCGGCGTCCGGCAGCAGGCCGGCGGAGTCGGCGAGCACGAGCAGCCGGGCCAGGTGCGCCGGGGAGCGGCCGGCCTGCTGCCCGGCCACCATCAGGAAGTGTTCCTGGTGCCCCGCCAGCCAGGCGAGGAAGACGATGCCGGTCTTGTAGTGCCAGGTGGGGGCGGCGAAGAGGTGCCGGGCCAGCGGCAGGGTGGGCGCGAACGCCTCGTCGTACCCGGCGAGGTCGCCCCGGTCAAGGGCGGCCAGCGCGGCGGCGGCGGCCGGGGCGATGGCGGCGAAGACGCCGAGCAGCGCGTCGGAGTGCCCCTGCTCGTCGCCGCGGATCAGCTCCGGGTAGTGGAAGTCGTCGCCGGTGTAGAGGCGTACCCCGGCGGGCAGCCGGCGGCGCAGCGCGACCTCCCGGTCGGCGTCGAGCAGGGAGACCTTGATGCCGTCGATCCGCCGCTGGTGGTCCTTGATCAGGTGCAGCACCGTCTCGGTGGCCTCGTCCAGGTCGGTCGAGCCCCAGTAGCCGGCCAGCGCCGGGTCGAACATGTCGCCGAGCCAGTGCAGCACGACGGGCGCGTCGGCCTCGGCCAGCACCTCGCCGTACACCCGCAGGTAGTCGTCGGGGCCGTCGGCGGCGGCCGCCAGGTGCCGGCTGCACATCAGCACGGCACGGGCGCCGGCGTCGACCGTGGTGGCGAGCTGCTCGGCGTACGCCCGGCGTATCTCGGTCAGGGTGGCGGGCCCCGGTGGGAGCTGGTCGGTGGCGACCCCGGCGACGATCCGGCCGCCGACCGCCCGGGCCTCGGCGGCGCTGCGCCGGATCAGCTCGCGGGTGGCCCGGTAATCGAGCCCCATGCCGCGCTGGGCGGTGTCCATCGCCTCAGCCACCCCGAGCCCGTACGACCACAGGTGCCGTCGGAAGGCCAGAGTGGACTCCCAGTCGACGGCGGCCGGGGCGCCCGGTGTGTTCTCCGCCCCCGGATCGGCGACCACGTGCGCCGCCGCGTACGCCACCCGGCTGGTCGCCGGGCCGGCGGGGCGGGCGAACCCCGCGCCCCCGCGCAGCCGGTACGCCCCGACGCCCGGCAGCCGGACGGTGCCGCTCACCGGGTCAGCTCCGGCACCTCGACGCGGCAGCCCTCGCGGGCCGAGCGCAGGCCCAGCTCGGCGAGCTGCACGCCGCGCGCTCCGGCGAGGAAGTCCCAGGCGAACGGCGCGCCGGTGACGACGTGCCGCAGGAACGCCTCCCACTGCACCTTGAAGCCGTTGTCGAAGTCCTCGTTGTCCGGCACCTCGGTCCACTGGGCGCGGAAGTCCTCGGTGGCCGGCAGGTCCGGGTTCCACACCGGCTTCGGGGTGACCGCCCGGTGCTGGACGCGGCAGCGGCGCAGCCCGGCGACGGCGCTGCCGGCGGTGCCGTCGACGTGGAACTCGACCAGCTCGTCGCGGTGTACCCGGGTGCACCAGGAGGAGTTGAGCGCCGCGACGATCCCGCCGTCGAGCTCGAAGATGCCGTACGCGGCGTCGTCGGCGGTGGCCGGGTACGAGTGGCCGGCCTCGTCGACGCGTTCGGGGATGTGGGTGGCGGCGAGGCAGGTGACCGCCCGTACCGGGGCGAAGAGTTCCTCCAGCACGTACTGCCAGTGCGGGAACATGTCCATCACGATGCCGCCGCCGTCCTCGGCCCGGTAGTTCCAGGAGGGTCGCTGGGCGGGCTGCCAGTCGCCCTCGAAGACCCAGTAGCCGAACTCGCCGCGGACGGAGAGGATCCGGCCGAAGAAGCCGCCGTCGATCAGCCGCTTGAGCTTGCGCAGGCCGGGCAGGAAGAGCTTGTCCTGCACCACGCCGGTGCGGACGCCGGCCGCGTCGGCGGCGCGGACGAGTTCCAGCGCGGCCACGCTGGACTCGGCGAGGGGCTTCTCGGTGTAGATGTGCTTGCCGGCCTCGATCGCCTGCCGGATGGCCTTCTCCCGCTGCTGGGTGACCTGGGCGTCGAAGTAGATCTCGACGTCGTCGCGGGCCAGCGCGGCGGCGAGGTCGGTGGTCCAGTCGGTGAGCCCGTGCCGCTCGGCGACGGCGCGCAGCCGGCCCTCGTCGCGGCCGACCAGGACCGGCTCGGGCCAGATCCGGGAGCCGTCGGGCAGCGGCAGGCCGCCCTGCTCGCGGATGGCCAGCAGGGACCGGACCAGGTGCTGGCGGTACCCCATCCGACCGGTGACGCCGTTGACGATGATGCCGATCGACCTTCGGGTCATGGTCGTCCTTCCGTCGAGACAGCTCAGGCAAGCGCTTTCCTGGCAGCGTAGGGGTCCGCTCGGCATGCGGGCAAGGGCTTTCCTGACACCCGTGCGGTAGCCTGTGCCCGACCGCGGGGCGCGGGACCGGGGGCGGGCAGTTCGGGGGTGGCCATGGCGACGCTGGCCGACGTCGCCCGCCGCGCGGGCGTCTCCCCCGCCACCGCCTCCCGGGTGATCAACGGCAGCAGCAAACCCGTCGCCGACGAGCTGCGCGAGCGGGTGCTGCGCGCCGTCGCCGACCTGCGCTACGTCCCGAACGCGCACGCCCAGCTGCTGGCCCGGCCGCAGCGCAGCGTGGTCGGCGTGGTGGTGCACGACGTCTCCGACCCGTACTTCGCCGAGGTGACCCGGGGCCTGCAACGGGTGGCCACCGACCGGGGCCGGCTGGTGATCATCTGCAACAGCTACCGCGATCCGGAGCGGGAGCTGGAGTACGTCGAGATGCTGCGGGGCCAGCAGGTCGCCGCGATCGTGCTGGCCGGCTCGGGCTACCACGACCCCGACTTCACCGCCCGGCTCACCGAGAAGCTGGCCGCGTACGAGGCGACCGGCGGCCGGGTGGCCGTGATCGGCCGGCACGAGCACCCCGGCGACGCGGTGATGCCGGCCAACGCCGACGGCGCGCGCCTGCTCGGCGCGGAACTGCGCCGGCTGGGTCACCGCCGGGTCGGCGTGATCGCCGGTCCCCGGGAGCTGACCACCACCAGCGACCGCCTGGCCGGCGTCGCCGAGGGGATGGCGGCCACGCTGCCGCCGCAGCGGGTCCGGTACGCCGACTTCACCCGCGACGGCGGCGCCCGCGCGGCGGCCGAGCTGCTGGACGCCGTACCGGGGCTGACCGCGCTGGCCGCGCTCAACGACTCGATGGCGGTGGGCGCGCTGACGCTGCTGCGCGCCCGGGGCGTCCGGGTCCCCGCCGAGGTCTCCGTCGTCGGCTTCGACGACATGCCGGTGGCCGCCGACGTGACACCCGCGCTGACCACCGTCCGGCTGCCCCTGGTCGAGCTGGGCGCCCGCGCGATGACCCTGGCCCTGGAACCGGCCGTCGACCGTCCCCGGGTCGAGGTGCTCCCCGCCGAACTGGTCCGCCGCGACAGCCTCGGCCCCGCCCCCGCCTGACCGTCGGCGGGACGGGACCGCCGCCTGCGGGCGGTGGAGGCAGCTCACCCTCCCGACGAGGTTCGAAATCACCGCCAACTGGGGACAATGGGTGCCACGGGCGACGGCACGGCTGCCCCGACCCGGTTGGCGAGGGAATGGAGGTGCCCGCTGGTGGCGCCCGGACCGGACCCTGACGCGTACGAGGCAGCGGCGCGTCTCTTTCCGGGCGACGACCCGACCAGCGCCGCGCACCGGGCCACCGACTGGTCGGCGACCCCGCTGGGCCCGGTCCAGTCGTGGCCGGCGGAACTGCGCGCCGCCGTGCGTTCCGTCCTGCCGTCGAAGATCCCCATGCTGCTCTGGTGGGGCCCCGAGCTGGTGCAGATCTTCAACGACCCCTACACCGGCATGGTCGGCGACAAGTTCCCGGCCGCGGTCGGGCAGCGGGGCGCGGAGTGCTGGGCCGAGGTGTGGGACACCCTCGGCCCGATGACCGAGCAGGTCCTCAGCGGCGGCGGCGCCACCTACGCGCAGAACCAGCTGCTCTTCCTCCAGCGCCACGGCTACCGCGAGGAGACGTACTGGACCTTCTCCTACAGCCCGGTGCATCGCGGCGACGGCAGCGTCGCGGGGATCTTCGTGGCCACCAGCGACGTGACGGGCCGGGTGGTGGGCGACCGCCGCCTGGCCCTGCTGCGCACCCTGGGAAACCTCTCCATCGCCGAGGCGGACACCGCCGGTGACGCGGCCCGGGCGGCCGCCCGGATCCTCGCCCAGGGACGCACCGACCTGCCCCTCGGGCTGGTCTACCTGCGCGAGGAGCAGCTCCCGGACGACGCGCGCGGGGGGCAGCCACCCGGTGACGAGCTGACCCTGGTGGCCTCGTTCGGCCCTCCCCTGGTCGACGACACCGCCCCGGACGGCCGCGCCGCCCCGGGTCAGCTCGCCGAGGTGGCGCAGGTGATGCGCACCAGGCGACCGGCCCGGATCACCGGCCTGGCCCGCCGCCAGCGCCACCCCGCCGGCGGGGACGACCTGCCGGTCGACGAGGCGATGGCCCTGCCCCTGCTGGCGACCGGGCGGGCCCGGCCCGTCGGCGTGCTGGTGCTCGGTGTCACCCCGTACCGGGAGCTGGACGAGCCCTACCGGCACTTCCTGGACCTGGTCGCCAACCGGGTCTCCACCGCGCTGACCGACGTGCTGGCCTACGCGGCCGAGCGCCGCCGGGCCGCCGCCCTCGCCGAGCTGGACGCCGCCAAGACGGAGTTCTTCACCGACGTCAGCCACGAGCTGCGGACCCCGCTGACGCTGATCACCGGCCCGGTACAGGAGAGCCTGGCCGACCAGCGCGAGCCGCTGCCGCCGGCCCAGCGCGAGCGGCTGGAGGTGGTCCGCCGCAACGCCGGCCGGCTGCGCAAGCTGGTCAACGACATGCTCGACTTCGCCCGGATCGAGGCCGGCCGGCTGGAGGCCGAGCGGACCGCCACCGACCTCGCCGCCCTCACCGCCGGCATCGCCGAGTCCTTCGCGCACGCCATGCGCCAGGGCGGGCTGGACTACCAGGTCGACGTCCAGCCGCTGCCCCGCACCGCCCACGTGGACCGGGACATGTGGGAGAAGGTGGTCGCCAACCTGCTCTCCAACGCGCTGAAGTACACCCTCACCGGCACCGTCCGGCTGCACCTGCACGGCGACGACGAACACGTCACCCTGTCGGTCAGCGACACCGGCGTGGGCGTCCCCGCCGACCAGCAGGAGCTGCTGTTCCGCCGCTTCCACCGGGTGCGCGGCAGCGGCGGACGGTCACACGAGGGCACCGGCATCGGGCTGGCGCTGGTGCAGGAGCTGGTCCGGCTGCACGGCGGCGACGTCGGGGTGCGCTCGGTCGAGGGCGAGGGCTCCACCTTCACCGTCCGGCT
The DNA here is from genome assembly GCF_036906795.1 of Micromonospora sp. CPCC 205739. Lineage (NCBI taxonomy): Bacteria > Bacillati > Actinomycetota > Actinomycetes > Micromonosporales > Micromonosporaceae > Micromonospora > Micromonospora sp. CPCC 205739. Next base: position 183,690 of record NZ_JBAKHS010000007.1, read on the forward strand.
GCCGTACGGCCGGCCCACCGACGCGGCGCGGGTCGGGGCGGAGCCGGCCCGGCCCGCGTACCCGCAGGACGCCCTGAGCTGGGCGGCCGGAACGGGCCCCACCGAGGCGACGCCGGCCGCGGTGCCCGCGCCGGCCCCGCCCGCGGGCGCCCCGACGGTGCTGGTGGTGGAGGACAACGCCGACCTGCGGGACTTCCTGGGCGGCCTGCTCGCGCCGCACTACCGGGTGGTCACAGCCGTGGACGGTCGGGACGGGCTGGAGCGGGCCCGGGCGACCCCGCCGGACCTGGTCCTCACCGACATCATGATGCCCCGGCTGGACGGCTTCGGGCTGCTGCGTGAGCTGCGGGCCGACCGGCACACCGCCACCGTGCCCGTCATCGTGCTCTCCGCCCGGGCCGGCGAGGAGGCGGCGGTGGAGGGGCTGCGCGCCGGCGCCGACGACTACCTGGCCAAGCCCTTCTCCTCCGTCGAGCTGCTGGCCCGGGTCCGCGCGCACCTGGAGCTGGCCCGGCTGCGCAACCACGAGGCGACCTGGCGCACCGCGCTGGTCGACTCGTTGCAGGACGCGTTCGCGGTGGTCGAGCCGGACGGCACGCTGGTGGAGGCGAACGACGCCTTCTGCCGGCTGATCGGCGTCGAGCGGCTGCGGCTGCCCGCGCCCCCGCCGTACGACTGGTGGCCGGACCGGGAGCTGGACCAGGCCGAGCGGACCCGGCTCGCGGCGGCGCTGGACGAGGCGACGCGCGCCGGCCGGGGCCGGGTGACGCTGCCGCTGCGGCACGCCGACGGCCACCGGATCTGGGTGGAGGCGGTCTACAACTCGGTACGCGAACCCCGCACCGACCGCCGGCTCTACGTCGCCACCCTGCGCGACGTCACCACGGAGGTCGGCGTGGCGGCCCGCAGCGCCGCGCTGGCCGCCCTCTCCGGCCGGCTGGCCGGGGCCACCGACATCACCGAGGTCCTGCACGCGGGCCTGTCCGAGCTGGCCGACCTGGTGGGCGGCGCGCGCGGGATCGCGATCACCCTCGACGGCGCCGGGGCGCCGGTGGTGGTCAGCGCGGGCCTCGAACCCACCGACCGGGTGCGGGGCCTCCTCGCGCGGCTGGGCACCGACGGCGGCTCGACCCTGGTGCGGGACGACGCGGGGCGGGTGACCGGCCTTGGCACCCGGATCGAGCCCGGCGTGCCCGAGGGCGGGATCTGGCTGGAACTGGACCCGCCACGACGGTTGCCGACGCTGGACCGGCCGCTGGTCCGGCAGCTCTGCGGCGCGCTGGCGCAGGCGCTGGTCCGGGCCCGCGCCTACGAGACGCAGCGCACGGTGGCCCTGGCCATGCAGCGGGCGATGCTCGGCCCGGTGGAGCTGCCGGCCGGCTTCGCGGTCCGCTACGAGCCGGCGTTCCGCCCGCTAGAGGTGGGCGGCGACTGGTACGACGTGGTCCCGCTCCCCGGCGATCTGGTGGGCGTGGTGGTGGGTGACTGCGTCGGCCGGGGCCTGCCGGCCGCCACCGTGATGGGGCAGCTGCGCAACGCCTGCCGGGCGCTGCTGTTGCAGGCCAAGAGCCCGGCGGAGGTGCTGTCGGCGCTGGACGACTTCGCCCGGTTCGTGCCCGGCGGGGGCAACACCACCGTGTTCTGCGCGATCGTCGACCGCTCGCTGGGGGTGCTGCGCTACTCCTCGGCCGGGCATCCGCCGGCCATCCTGATGCACGCCGACGGCAGCGCGGAGCTGCTGGACCGGGCCGGCTCGGTGCCGCTGGCCAGCGTCGCGGTCAGTGGCCGCCCGGAGGCGGGGGCGAGTTTGTCGGCCGACTCGACGCTGCTGCTCTACACCGACGGCCTGGTGGAGCGGCGGCGGGAGCTGATCGACGCGGGGATCGCCCGGGCGGTGGACATCCTCGCCGAGGGTCGGCAGCAGCCGGAGGCCGAGGTGGCCGACCGGCTGGTCCACGACCTGGTGCCGGACGTCCGCCACGACGACGTCGCAGTGCTGATCTACCGGCACCGCGAGCCGGCGGTGTTCCACACCGCGCTCGCCGCCGAACCGGCACAGCTCTCCCCCACCCGGGAGGCGCTGCGGGCCTGGCTGACCGGGCTCGGGGTGGGTGAGTCCGACATCGAGGCGGTGCTGATCGCCATCGGGGAGGCGTGCGCCAACGCCATCGAACACGGCTACCGGTTCGCGCCGGGCGCCACGGTGACGGTGCGGGGGCGGCTGCGGGCCGGGCGGCTGGAGATCGAGGTGGCCGACACCGGCGGCTGGCGGGAGGCCGGCGCGGAGGACGGGGAGCGGGGCCGGGGACGGCTGATCATGGCCCGGCTGATGGACGAGGCCAGCATCGACGGCACCCCGGAGGGGACCGTCGTACGGCTGGCCAAGCGGCTCTCCGGCACCGCCTGAGCCGTCGCGTACGCGACGGCGGGATCCGGCCGGTAGTGAAGATCGGCTATAAGTGGTCCATGGAGTTCCCGCCGTACCTCGCGACCATGCCGATGCACGCGATCACCGAGATCCACGGCGAACCCGGCCTGCTGGAGCGGTTCCGGCTGGAGATCCGGGCGTTCGACCCGGCGGAGCGGGACCGGCTCACCGCCGCCCTCGACCTCGCCGCTGAGCTGCACCGCGACGACCGGCGGGTGCGCGAGCCGTACCTGAACCACCTGCTGCGGGTGGCGATCCGGATGATGCACCACTACCAGGTGCGCGACGTGGACGTCATCGTCGCCGGCCTGCTGCACGACGCGGTGGAGGACCACCCGGACGAGCTGGCCGGGCCCGGCGAAGCCGATCCGACGGCGGCGGCGCTGGCCGCGCTGGCCGCGCGCTTCGGCCCGCGGGTCGCCCGGCTGGTCGGCGCGGTCACCAACCCGGAGTACGACCCCGACCGCGACCGCAACGCCCAGTACCGCGAGCACGTGGCGGCCAGCCTGGACCGGGAGCCGTGGGCGCGGGTGATCAAGGTGTCGGACTTCACCGACAACGGGCTGGGCGTGGTCTACACCATCGGGCCAAAGGTGGCCCGGTCGGCGGCGAAGTACCGGCCGCTGGTGCCGGTCTTCCGCGACCTGATCAGCCGGCCGGACACGCCGCTGTCGGCGCCGGTGAAGCGGCACATCTTCGCCCAGCTCGACCTGGCCGAGGAGCGGTTCAGCGCGATCCTCGACCAGCCCAACTAGGAACGGCGCAGGACCCGGGTCGCGCCGGCGGCGGTGACGGTGCCCGAGGGCGCCGGCCCCGCGGGTCAGGCCGTGGCGGCGGCGACGCGGCGGCGCAGCGCGGGCAGCCGGTCCGAGCTGGTACGCAGGACGACCCGGACCGGGTACCGGCCGTGCGACCACACGTCGTCGAAGACCGCGAGCAGGGTGGCGAACTGCGCGGGCGGCTCGTCGGCGAGGAGCTGGTCGGCGTCGTCGACGCACAGGGCGAGCGGCCGGGCGTCGTCCGGGTCGAGCAGGCAGTCGGCCAGCGCGTCCCAGTTGCGCCCGAACCAGTCGGGCAGGTGAAGGGCCTGCGCGAGCAGCTCGAACAGGTCCCGGCGGTTCCGGGCGGCGGTGCCCGGCACGACCACCGTGCCGGTGACCGGGTCGGTGGTCAGCTCCAGCCACGGGGGCAGGTCGGGCGCGTCCATCCGGTCATCCTCTCCGTTCGGGCCGGGCCGGGCGGTCCCCCGGCCCGACCGCTGCCGACTCAGAGCCGGTAGAAGTTCGCGTAGTGGTCCGGCGAGAACCAGGTGACCCCGGTGCTCCTGTTGACCACGATCCGGTACGCGTCGCGGGAGGCGCCGTAGGCGCGGGGGTAGACGTCGTACTCGTGGTAGGTGGCGTTGCCGGGGAGCTGCCCCTCACGGTTGTAGAACTGGCCGCCGGCGAAGTTGTACAGGCCGCCACTCCAGCTGTACCAGCCCCGGCTGGTGGGGAATCCCTTGGCGGCCCAGCCGGAGCGGGCGGTGCGGGCGTCCGCGCAGCGGGTCATCGTGCAGGAGCTGTACACCGAGGCGGACGCGGAGTCGGTCAGCGTGGGGGTCACCACGGACGGGCCGACGAGCGCCGCGGCGACCATCGCCGTGAGCAGGGCGCAGGTGGCGGCCAGGCGGCGCAGACGGGTGAGCGGGGCGGGCGGGGTGGCGAGGATGGTCATCGGGCCCTCCGGATCACGAGGCATCGATTAATCTCGACCTTCAGTGTCGGGCCCGACCGGTCCGGACGAGAAGCCCCCGGCACCCGAATTCGTCCACAACGGTCGATGACATCCCGGTGTCGCCGTCCGGTCGGTCGGCGGTCCATCCACGTGTGGATGGACCGCCACCCGTGGAGCGACGGCGTCCTCCGCTGCGCCCGCTCCACCTACCGCCGGATCAGCCGAGCACGCTGATCGACGAGTGGGATCCGGCCGTGCCGAAGATGGTCCCCTGGAACGGAGCGGGGCGGGCCGGGTCGCTGACCAGGCGTACGGACAGGTAGTCCGGTGCGCCGGACAGGTGCAGCGCCCAGCGCATGCCCAGCGCGCCGATCCAGCTCGCGCCGCCACCGTCGCGCTGGAACGAGCAGCCGTCGATGTTCACCACGTCCGCCTCGACGAAGAAGCCGGCCGAGTACCGGTCGTTGGTGCCGACGCCGGTGGAGTCGGCGGTGCATCCGGAGAGCGTGGCGGCCCGGCCGGACACCTCGAACCCGCAGCCGTAGGTGTCCTGCGCCTCGCAGCCGACGATGGTCGCCCGCGACGACGCGACCTTGAAGGCGGGGCCGGGCGTCGGCCCGGAACCCGTCCCGTACGCCTTGCAGCCCCACAGCTTCATGTTGCCGCCGCCGATCAGGTAGCCGCCCGAGCCGCCGCCCTGCGCGGAGCAGCCGCTGACGAAGCCGTCCGACGACTGGAGGTTGTACGCCCAGCCACCCGCCTTCTCCACTCGGCAGTCGGTCAGCTTGAACTCGCGCTGCCCACCCGGGTACGCACCGCCGAGGTAGATGCCGTCGGAGGTGGTGTTCGCGACGAACACCCGGCACAACCAGGGCGCCGGGTCCGGGCCGTACTGGGTGGGCTTGGTGGCGATCTGGAGGTTCACCCCGTTGGCCGCCAGGTTCACGCCGTCGAGCCCGATGTCCCGGATGCACATCCGGGTGGCGGTGCCGGTGACCATCGCGCCGCCGGTGAAGCCACTGGCCGCCTTCAGCAGCGTCGACAGCGGACCGGCGCCGACCAGGGTCTGCTTGTCCAGCAGCACGATCGGCGCCTTGACGTAGTAGGTGCCGGCCGCGATGAAGACCGCCCCCTGCGGGCCGACCGCGTTCAGGGCCGTGTTGATCGCCCCCTGCGCGCCGGTGGTGGTGTTCACCTCCCAGGTGGCGCCGGAGCCGGCCGGGCCGACCCACGGCAGGCCGCTGGTGGCGGCGGCCTCGGCGGCCGACGCCGCACCGACGAACGGCGCGGCGACCGCCGCGGTCGCGGCCACCGCCGTACCCCGCAGCAGTGCGCGCCGGCCCGTGTTCTTCTCCTGCACGTGTCCTCCTCGGATCGCGGCATCCGGGCGTCGACCCGGTCCGCCGTACGGGCGGTCGGGCGCGGAGGACGGACACCGACCGGGGGACGCGCGCGGTGGCCACCCGGCGACGGACGGCGCCCCCGTACGGGTCGCCCCGCAACGCTCGTCAGTGCCTGGCGCACGCCAGCATGGACGGCCGCATCGACCGTGTCCACTGCCGAGGTCGCCTTCTCGCCGAGGGCGCGCGGCCCGGCGGTACGGGGCAGCGCGGCGGCGCCCCCGCCCATAGAACCGCCACTCGCCTCGATCTTGGCTGCTTCCCCTCGGATGGCACGATGACCGCCATGGACTGGATGCCGTTGCTGAGCACGGGAGCGGGCGCCCTCATCGCGCTCTCCGGCAGCTTCCTGGTCGACCTGCGCCGGGGGCGCGACGCCCGGGACCGGGACCGGGACCTCGACCGGTGGCGTACCTGCATCGACTTCGCGCTCGCCCTGGGCACCGCGCACAGCATGCTGCGGAACGCGCCCGCCGGTGACCGCGCCGCGACCAGGCAGGCGATGACCGACTCCGGGGCGTACCAGGAACGGGAGCGGCTGCTGATGTCCGGCACGCCGGAGCTGGTGGTGGCGGGCGAGGACGCGTTCCACCGGCTGGTCGACATGCAGCGGCAGATCCGCGCCGGGGAGGACCTGCGCAGCGCCGACGGGCACGAGGCGTACCACCGGTTCGCCGAGGCGCTGTGGAGGTTCCGGATGGCGGTGCGCCGGCACTTCGGGCACCGGGCGATCGACCCGGGAGCGCTGGACCGCAAGGACTGGTCCGAGCGGAACGAGTGCGTGTACTGCGGCGCCGCCGCCTAGCAGGCGACGGCGGTGTGGCGGAACACGCGGCCGGCTCGATCAGGAATCGAGAAGCGCCGGTCGCCCAGCCGCAACTAGCGTGATCGCCATGGACATCACCATTCACACCACCGTCCTTCCGCACGTCGACCCGGACGCCTCCCTGGCCTTCTACCGCGACACCCTCGGCTTCGAGGTCCGCAGCGACGTCGGACAGGGCACGATGCGCTGGATCACGGTCGGCCCCGTCAACCAGCCCGGCACGTCCATCCTGCTGGCGCCGCCGGCCGCCGACCCCGGGGTCACCGAGGACGAGCGCTGCACCATCGCCGAGATGATGGCCAAGGGCACCTACGGCTGGATCCTGCTGGCCACCCGGGACCTCGACGCCACCTTCGAGAAGGTGCAGGCGGGCGACGCCGAGGTCGTCCAGGAGCCGACCGAGCAGCCGTACGGCATCCGCGACTGCGCCTTCCGCGATCCCGCGGGCAACCTGGTTCGCATCCGGGAGCTCCGCTGAGCCGTCCGCTGGTGAAAGGAGCTCGCCAATGTGTCACCCCTCGTGGGGGCGCGCACTCGCGCAGCGGCTGCGCGACCTCGCGCTGCTGCGCCGCGTGCGCGACCGAATCGACCGGGAGTACGTGCAGCCGCTGGACGTCGAGGCGCTCGCGCGGGGCGTGAACATGTCGGCCGGGCACCTGAGCCGTCAGTTCCGGCTGGCCTACGGCGAGTCGCCGTACTCGTACCTGATGACCCGGCGCATCGAGCGCGCGATGGCGCTGCTGCGTCGTGGTGATCTCAGCGTCACCGAGGTCTGCTTCGCGGTCGGCTGCGCGTCGCTGGGCACCTTCAGCACCCGCTTCACCGAGCTGGTCGGCATGCCGCCCAGCGTCTACCGGGACCAGGCGGCGCACGCGACGGCGGGCATGCCGCCGTGCGTCGCCAAGCAGGTCACCAGACCGGTCAGGAATCGAGAAGCGCCGGCTCCCGAGCCGCATCTAGCGTGAGCCCTACCTGGCCGCCGATCACGACACGGCCGCCGGGTGGACCGACCGATGACCACGAAGTGGCTGGAGGAAGCATGACGGACGCGCCGCCGCGGGGGCTCAAGGAGAGGCTGCGCGACACTCGCGCGAAGCTGGAGAGCGAGGTCGATCTCTGGGTCGCGACGTCGGGCTCCCCGGGCGGCGTGCACCTCATCCCGCTGTCGTACCTCTGGGACGGAACCACCTTCCTCATCTCGACGCCGCGCGCCTCGGTCACCGGCCGCAACCTGCTGGCGGACGCCCGGGTACGACTCAGCCTCGGCCCGACGCGCGACGTCGTCATCGTCGACGGCACCGCCGAGCCGGTGGACATCGCCGACCTCGGCCCGGAGACGGGCGACGCGTTCGCGACCAGAACCGGTTTCGACCCGCGCGAACTCGACGAGCCCTACCAGTACTTCCTGATCCGGCCGCGACGCGTCCAGGCCTGGCGGGAGGCGGACGAGCTGCAGGGACGCGTCCTCATGCGCGACGGCCGCTGGCTCGGCTGACCGCCGCCCGGGAACACACCCGCCCCGCCCACGAGCGGGGCGGGTAGACGTCGCCGGGTTCACTGACCGAGGCCCTTACTGCGCGACGGGGTGCTGAACGACGATCCTGCCGGTTCCACGAGGTATGGTTCCGCCTCGGCGCGTACCCGGGCGCCTCGCGAATCTCTTCGCGGCCGTGGCCGCGGCCGGTTCTGTCGGTGCAGGACTGGTACCTGTTTCCGAGGCAGCGCCCGCAGTGCGGCGGCGAGGGTGGCTGGTTGGCGATCACCGAACATGCCGTCATGACCTGAGCAGGTCAACGTGCGGCGAGGCCGAGATATCACCGATTCACGGCATTTGTCAGATTGTCTGGGTGTCGCGCTTCCGGGCCGGCACGACCGCCGCGAAGGCGACGGCCTGCTTGTTAGCGTGTGGTGAACACGTTCATCGACGCGTCAACGACGACGGGTTTCCGCTGTTGAGCGCGGTATCGCGCCCCCGGCTGCCAGGGGGACGACATGACGGGCACCTCCAGCACCAAGCCGCCTGCCCGATGGCCCCAACGGGGGTCGCGTGGGCTGAACCTGACCTGGGAGGCGACCGTCCGGACGGGACAGTGGGCGAAGACGCGCTGGGAGCAGCTTGTCGCGGCGCTGCAGGACGCCGAGCCCGCCGCGGCACCGACCGTCCCACCAGCCCGACCCGGCCAGCTCGTTGAACGACGAACCGCGTCGGGGCCGCTCACGGTGCCGGCTCGGGACTACGTCTTCCGTTTCATCGTCCGCGTCACCTTCACCTGGTCGTCGAATCGGCTGGGCGCGGACCGGCTCAGCTGGTACGCCCAGGCCTGGACACCACAGGCGAGCCAGCGGGTCAGACGCGCCGCGGCGAAACTCTCCCGCACCCTCCCAGCGACGCAGGCCGGCAAGCTCGAAATGGCGCTGCAAAACGAACTGTCCAGGCAGGGCCGGTGGACCTTCGGGCAAGCAGACGCCCTGGTCACCTGCGAACCCGAGATCTCGGTGGAGCTCGACGAGCAGGTGCGGGAACTCCTCCGACCGTACGGTGAACAGATCATCAAGGTGGAGCGCGAATACGACGTACACCGGCGGCGGGCCGAGTCTGCCGAGCGGATCTGCCGGCAGTGGATCACGGTCATGGAGTTGTTCGTCGACAGCCCGGCGACAGAGACCTTCGGGCAGGACGTCAAGGACGACCTGATCAGCGCCGTCCAGCAGGTCAAGCGGGACGCCGAGGCCGCCGCGGAGGTCAGCAGGAAACTGCGGACGGCGGGCCCCGTCAACGCCGACGTGTTCCATCCGCACACCTGGTTCGACCATCCCGCCTCTCCGGCACGAGACGAGGGGCGGACGAACGGCCAGCCCGAGCCGGCGGTCGACACGCCGAAGACGGACGGCGATCAGGCGGCAGCCGCAGACTCCGGCAGCAACCCGACCCGGTGATGTGTGATTCCTCCAAGCGGCAATTCGGTCAGAGCGACCTCACGCTGGCCGGCGGTCCGGCCAGCTACCCCGCTGCTCCCGATCTGCTCGCAGCCGGTCTGCCAACTCGCAGATCGCTGCGGCGTATCGGGCGTCCGATTCATTCAGCATGTGCCCCTTCACCTGTGGCAGGGCGCTCTCCCCTGGCTGAGCCAGCACGGTATCGGGGTCGCGTAGGCGGCGGTCCACCAACGCGGCGGGCGGAGGGCGCAGCGGCGGGTCCCCGGGCCGATGCCCGGAGAAGATCCAACCGCCGATGGGGTCGGTGTCACTCCACAGGTTCAGCCAGCGCCACCCGATCCGGTCGCCGATCTCGTGCAGCACAGGCTCGCCGAAATACGCAGGGTGCAGCTGGGCGTACAGCCGCCTGAGGGGGGAGGCGTAGGTGAGCAGCGCGACTCGTCGCCGCACCTCTGCGGGCAGTCGCAGCACGCTTGCGGCCAGGATGACCGACCCGTGGCTGTGCCCGCTGAGCACCACTCCGTCGTAGCGCCGCGCCAGCCGGCAGATCCGATACGTCAGCTCGGGCACCGCGCGGTCGGTGTAACAGGGCGGCGCGAACGGGTGGGCCGCGCGGGGCCAGAAGGTGCCAAGGTCCCACAGCACTCCGACGTAGCGGCGAAAACCCGCCCTCCCGTGCGCGAACAGCCCGCCGACCAGGAGCCCGCCGACGAGCGCGAGGATCAGGTAGCTGCCGATGGCCATCACCACGCTCACCGCCTCACTCGGCACGCCGAGGTGGTCCTGCACCAGCGGGCCGGGCTCCAATCCCAGCAGAGCCAGCACGCCGGCCGCGAGCCCGATCACGGTCAGGCACGCGTAGGCGATGCCGAGTGAGCCCAGCTGCTCGGTGAGGGAAGCCCGGATCACCGCTTTCCGCACTCGTTGCACCTGAGTGGCCGCTTCTGGAGGAGGAGCGGGGTAGTCCCGGGCCACGATGGCCGCCGCGGTCCGCCGACGCTCCGCGCGAGCCGACAGGATGATGACGGCCCACGCCGCCGCGCCGGCGATCGGGGTCAGGAAGAAGGCCAGGATCGCCCACCGGTACGCCGGCGCCGGCACCGCCGGGTCGCTTGGCTGCAGCACGAACGTCGGCCCGCTGAGCACGGACGCCGCACGGTAAACCAACTCGCCGGAAAGGGCCCCGGCCAGGCCCGCCGCGACTGCCGCGACGATGACGGCGCCCAACCCGCGCAGCAGCGCCGGCCGGCGGTCCCGGCCGCCAGGACGCCACAGCACCAGTACGGCGAGCGCGACGAGCAGCGCCATCTGGGCGACGAAGACGATGGCGACGATGGCGTCGTACCTGGGCAGCCCGTTCGACCGCGGCCAGCGGACCGTTCCCATGGCGACTGCCCCGAGCGTCGCGACCGTCAGGCCGCCGGCTACGACGTGCAGCACCACCGGTATGCGATCCGTGGTGCCGGCGCTCGAAGTCGGCTCCAGTAGGCCCGGGACGCAGAGCAGCACGACACACGTGGCCAGCAGCGCTGCGGTGAGCGCGGACAGCACGACCACCGCCACGGACGCCCCGGCGGCGGCGCGTGCGGCGAGCAGCACGAGGTCCAGCGTGACGAAGGCAGCGGCGACGTGGATCGCGCGAAGCCGCTGCGCCGTCGGCGAGACGTCCCACCGGTCCAACGCCGCGAGGTCGCCATCCGAGGAATCCGCCGTCGGCAACCGGGGGGCTCCGTAAGGGCGAGCCTGTTGTCGTGCGCTGAGCCACCACACCAGTGCCACCGCGGCGAACGGCACCAGGGCCAGCAGCGCCAGGCGCAGACCGGCTGGCCGGCCGGCCAGCCAGGACAGCCAGCCCCGCCCGGCGAGACAGCGGGACGAGCCCAGGCACCTCCATCCCAGGAGATCGAGGGCGACCCCGGCTGCCGTCAGCGCGTACAGCACCGTCAGGGTGAGGGCGAGGAGCCGACACAGCACCGTGACGCCGGACTGCCGGCCCCCGCCCGCTGGGCGCATCCAAAAGGTCGTGTTGCTGAGCATGAACGGCAGGAGAAAGACCAGGGACAGCGTCCGCCCCGCGGTGCCGGAGGGCAGCTCGCTCCACTGGTACGCCTCCAGCACCGTCCCGCCCGGACCGGAGGAATGCGGGGATTGCGCTCGGGGGCGGTAGAAACCGGCCCGGCGGTCGCCGGCCACCTGACGGACGTCCTGGCAACCGAGCATCTGACCGGCCCCGGTGCCGGCCACCCCGTGGACCCTGAGCTCCACGATTTCCCCCGACAACCGCCCTGGTACGGATGACGGTGTCACGTCGTACATCAGTCAGCGACCCCCAAGCGCGGCGGCCAGCAGACAGTGGTCAGCCGCGACCATGTTGCGGTGGTCGCTGCCCGGGGCTGGCGCTGATGTCTACCCGCGTCGGCGCCCGACAGTCACCCGGCGAGGGGGGTGACTCTTCTGAAGCTACTGCTTACTCTTCGTCCTGTTTTTCCATCCCGCCGGTCGCCTCGTAATGCCATCCGTCATCGTCGCGGCGAACCCTGCGGTACTCCACGTACCAGGTGCCGTCACCGCTCTCATGGGTGAACTCCACGAGTTCGTCGGTGGCGCCGGGCAGTTGCCGGTCCACCCCGTCGAGTGGCCCGCCATGCAGGTGCGCAACCAATCCAGTCATGTCTGCCGCCTACCCGCGCCCTTGCCGGCCATGCCGCCGACCGCACCGCTTGCTCGCGGGAGGCCCCGCAGCCCGCGGTGTCTGCGAAATCCGAGTTTGGCTGACGTCAGACGTGCAGGGTCAAGGGCTGGCCACTCGAGCGGCCGAGGCGATGATCGACTGGGCGTTCACGAGCGTGGCAGGGTACGGGTGGAGTGGCTCAGCGTCCCTGGCAACCAGCACAGCCAGGCGGTGGCGCGACGGCTCGGTGTGCGCCGCGACGGCGTCCCTCGGCAGGCGTCCCGCTCGGCGACGAGCGGCACGACGTCGAGGTCTGCTCTCTGCTGCCGCAGAGTGAAAGTAACGCAATGCCGCCAAAGGCCGGGGCCACGCCTTGAGCGGTAGCTGGCGGGCTCTCTAGAGGTAGGCGAATCGGACAGGTTCCCGTAGTACCGCGGCCGCCCCCGCCACATCGGCGAGTCTGGTGGCGAGCGTCGCGGCCGCCAGGCGGGGCGGGAGGGCGGCACTGAACTTGAGCCCGGCGAGCGCCTTCTCGGTGACGTCCGGCAGGCAGATCCGCTGCTCGGCGTCCGCCGTCGCCACCCGCCACATCTCCCGGTCGAGGTCGGGGCGCAGTCGGATGCTGGCGTCGTCGTACCGCTGTGTCGGGTCGGCCAGATCACGCAGGGTGGCGATCAGGGTGGCGTTGGCGCGGTACCCGGCCCAGGTCCACCAGCGCACCTCGCCCTCCCTGTCCCGAACCACGACGGAGCCGCCGGGGTGCACCGTGGCGGTCGCGTCGTCGCGGAGTGCCGCCAACCTCGTCATCGCACGGGCGGTGAGAGCGACCTTCGGGTCCGCCCCCACCAGCACGTCGCGCATCGCCCGGACCATCCGGTACGGCAGGCCCTGCGGCGTGGCCCCGGTCATCCAGAGTGCCTTGCCACCGCCGTCCGCCGGCTCGACGAAACAACGGCGCCGCTTCCAGTCGATGTGGGTGACCCGCCAACTGCGTCCCCCGAGCAGGAGCAGGCGGGGTCCCTGCACCTTCGCCGTCAGCAGTGCCGGGTCCGTCCGACCGATCTCGGCACGCCCCGACAGCACGGTGAACTCCGGCGGTGCGGTGAAGACCGCCAGCATGTCCATGAAGTGACGCCGCCCGAACCGCAGTTCGGCTTCCGGGCCGATGAACAGCATGCCGGAGTCCGAGTCGAGGAATCCGTGCTCGACCAGGTGGCGCACAATGACCTCGGCGCTCCTGTCGAACGGTGGGAGTCCGTTCCACTCCTCCGGCCACAACTGGTCGCCCACCCGGTGCTGCTGCAGCGACAGGGCGAGCATCTGCTGAGCCACGATGTGCCGCGGCTCCGGCGGCGGCACGACGGCCTCAACCCAGCCCTCCTGCCACAGGTTGAGCAACCCGGCCGCGTGCAGCAGCCCGTCACCGTCCAGAGCGAGGAACAGACAGTTACGGACGGTCCCGGGCCGCCGACCGGTCCGACCGATGCGCTGCAGGAAGGCGGCGACGCTGCGTGGGGCGCCTATCTGGATGACCCGGTCCAGGTCGCCGACGTCGATGCCCAGTTCCAACGTGCTCGTCGCCACGATGACGCAGTCGCGTTCCTGCGCGAACGCCTCCTCAGCGCGGCGTCTCTCCTCGACGGAGAGCGACGCGTGGGAGAGGAACGTCTTCACCTGCATTTCGCGCAGCTTCTGACCGAGTTCCTCCACCAGCGCACGCGAGTCGCAGAACACCAGGCGCTTCTCGCCCCGATGCAGCGTCGCGATCACTTTGGCGGCGTTGTGCACGGAACCGACGTAGTCCAGCTCCACCTCGCCGGGCGGCGCCGACGCGGTGGCCACAGCGGCAGGCGACACCACACGGGCTGGCCGACTAGCTCGGCCGGAGCCCTGCAGCCATCTCAACAGCTCGTCCGGGTTTCCGACGGTCGCGGAGAGCCCGACCCGCTGGATGGGCCGACCCGCCACCCGGCTGAGCCGCTCCAGCACGGCCAGCAGATGCCAGCCCCGGTCGTCGCCGGCGAAGGCGTGGACCTCATCCACGACGACCGTACGGAGGTGACGGAAGAACTCACCCTCGTCCACGGCGGCGCTGACCAGCATCGACTCCAACGACTCGGGTGTCGTCAACAGCACGTCGGGCCGCTCGCGGAGGATCGTGCGACGGCGACCCATCGTGGTGTCCCCGTGCCACAGCGCGGCTTGGCGGCCCAGCCAACCGGTGTACGTCTCCAGCCTCGGCAGGAGGTTGTTGAGCAGCGCCTTCAGCGGGCAGATGTAGAGCACCGACGTGCCCGACCAGTTCGCCTGCGCCATCCGTGACAGCAGCGGGAACACCGCCGCTTCGGTCTTGCCGCCGGCCGTCGGCGCGAGCAGCAGGGCGTCGTCCCCGTCGAGCAGTGGCTGGACGGCCGCCTCCTGCAGGGGGCGCAGTCCGGGCCACTGCAGCGAGTTCACCACGTGGTGCAGCACCACCGGGTGCAGCAGGTCAGCACCGGCCATCAGCGGTCGGCGGAAAGGTCGAGCGAGATCTCATCAGCCCTGGTCGCGTTGCGCTCGACGTCGGTCATCTCGGCGGTCGACAGGGTGAGCGCGTAGTGCTGTCGGGGGTCGAAGCTGTCGAACTGGTCGACCCGGTCGAGCACCTCCCCGACCAGCTTCTTGAGAAACAGCCGCGGCGCGACCCCCACCTTGCCACCCAGCCCACCGGCGACGGCTTGCGCCAACTGGCCGAGGTAGGCGTCGTCGACGAGGTCGCGCACCCGGTCTGGCGCGGCGGAGCCGTCGGCGTAGAGATCCCGCACGCGGCCACCGAGCTCGACCAGAGAGTCGACGGTGAACCCCGCGAGCCGGATCTGCACCGCCCGAGGGTTGTCGAACCGCGCGTCGGTGGTGAAGTCGACCGCGAGGCGCTGCGCCAGCGGTGCCAGCCGCTGCACGCCCTGCGGCCCCTCGTAGAACGCCGGTGTGCCGGTGATGAGGAGGTAGAGCCCGGGGAACCGGCCGGAGTGCACCTCGTCGATGAGCTGGCGCAGCGCGTTGAGCGCTTTGTCCCGGGCGTCCGAGCGGACCCGCTGCAGCGTCTCCACCTCGTCGAGGACCAGCAGCAGCCCCGGGTGCCCGCTGTCGCGCAGCACCGCGAGCAGTCCCTGCAGGAAGCTCAGCGCCGCGAAGTGGTCGAGGTCGCCGCGTACTCCGGCGGCCCGCCGGGCGGACGCGGCGACGTGCGGCTGCCCACCGAGCCAGGCCAGCACCGCGTCGGCGGTCGCCTGGTCACCGGCGAGCGAGGCGGTCCGGTACCCCCGGAGTGCGGTGGCGAAGGCGGGCGCGGTGCGGCTGACGGCGGCGAGCCGCTGGTCGAGCAGGACCCCGACCGCCCGGTCGAGGGCATCCCCGTCCTCGGCCGCCACGTCCCCCGCCGCGAGGACGTCCTCCTCCAACGCGTAGAACCAGCCGTCCACCACGGGTCGCAGGGCGCTCGGCGGGAACGTCGAGGTGGTGAGCCGCTCGGTCAACCTCCGGTACACCGTCTCGAGCTTGTGCAGCGGGGTCTCGTTCTCGGAGATCTGCACTTCGGCGGTGGCGAGGTTTGCCCGCTTGGCCCGCTCGGCGATCCATCGGGTGAAGAAGGTCTTACCGGAGCCGTACTCACCACGGACCGCCTTGAACACTGAACCGCCGGTGGCGACCGCGTTCAGGTCCTCCCCCACCGCGACAGTGAACCGGTCGAGCCCGACGGCGAAGAGGTCGAGGCCCGCCGACGGGACGGCACCCCGGCGCAACGCGTCGATGACCTCTCGCCGCCGCGCCGGGCTGACGGCGGTCACGGGCTGCCCCCGGGCAGGCCGAACTGCGTCCGCAGCAACGCGATGTCCAGTTTGACCGTACGCCCCTCGTCGATCTGCGACAGCACCGGATAGTTGTCGACGTTGAAGATCCGCTGCAGCGTATTGACGAATCCACCCACCCGCCCGGGCAGCTCACCGGCCCGCTGGCCGAGCACGGCCAGCGGCAGCACGCCTTTGGCGTCGACGAGCGCGCGCAACGCCGCCTCGATCTTCTTGCGGTCCACCTTGCGCGGGGTCAGGCCGTGCTGCGCCTCGAACAGCTCGGTGGCCAGCACCGCGCCCACCAGATCGCCGTCTTCAGCCGGCGGCGCTGCGGCGGGGGCGCTGGGCATCTCCGGTACGTCGAACAGCGCGTCCCCGGTGACGGCCGGCGCCTTGCGACGCGGCCGGGGTGCGGGCGCCGGAGCCGTGGGGGCAGCCGGTACCGGAGCGGTCGCGGACGCCTGCCACCAGTCCGGTCGGCTGCTCTCGACGGGAGCCCAACCGGTCGGCGGCTGCATCGCGTTCGGCATCAGGTACGCCAGCAGCGGGATGGTGACCTCGGCGAGTGAGGCGCCGCCATGGTAGCCGGCCTTGCTGGGGCGGTAGCGCAGCATCGGATCCCACAGCGCGATGATCCGTTTGCCGTCGGCCACCACCCGGGGGCCGGTGAGCTCCACCTCCCCAGGAGCGGTCGGGCCGGAGCCGGTGCGGTGCCGGGCCGAAGCGGCGTCGGAGGCCTTGACGTGCTGCCCGCCCCGCTCCAGCACGTGCCCGTGGTCGCTGGTGATGACGACGGCGCGTCCAGAGGAGCGGGCCTGGTCGAGCAGGCTGCGCAGGAAGCCGAGGTCGCCGAGCTGCCAGCCGGGTTCGTCGCCCTCGCGGCCGTGGGTCAGCGACTCGTCCACCGTGTTGATCACGACGGCCACCACAGGCGCCGTGCCGGCCACCGCGTCGGCCAGTTCGCCCGCGTACGCCCAGCCGGCCCCACCCTTGGCCGGCCCCTTGTGGAAGATCCGGGAACCCTTGCCCCACCGACCGTCGGCGAAGAGCTTCTTCTCGTGGGCCTGGTTGCCTTCGCGGAGAGCGCCGGCGAAGAGCGAGGTCCGGGACACCGCGGTCAGGGTGGGCAGGGCGGCCACGATCCCCCGTCGGCGGCCCGCAGCCGAACCGGCGAGCGGGTCGTACTCGACCCAGTGCTGGGACAACTCGTCGGCGAGTTGCACGGCGACGGCGGCGCTCATCCCGTCGAGGACGACGAGCAGCACCGGCCGGTCGGCCTTGACCAGCGGGTCGATGACCCGGGGCAGCAGGTTCTCCACGGTCAGCAGGTCGCCGTCGTTGCCGGGCCCGGCGGTGGCCCACGCCGCCAGCCGCCCGGCGAACGCCTGGTCCAGGTCCCGCCGCCGCTGCTGCGCCCGGTCGTGGATCTCCCGGAACGCGGTCTGCAGTTCCGGGTTGGCGTCGTCGCCGGCCCAGACGTGGTTGAGCGCCACGTCGACCCAGCCCCACTGGCCGATCTGCTGGTCCACCCCGTCGGCCACACTCGCCGGCGGCTCCTGCTCGGTGCCGAGCCACCGCACGAGCCGCTGGCCCATCCGGATCCGGTTGACCCGCGTCGCTTCCACGTCGGCCAGCCGATGCCCGGCGAGCGCGTCGACCGCGTCGTCGAGCGCGCGGTCGGCCGGGTCGCGAAGCGCGGCCCGCAGCGCCTGCGCGGCGGTAGTGATCCGCCGGGTGAAGCCGGTGCGGAGGATCGGGCTGTGGCTAGCGCTGGCCGTCGCGTTGAACTGGATGAGGAGTTCCTCGGCCCGGTCCAGCACCGCGTTTCCCTGCAGCCGCGTCTCCCGCTCGCGGGCGGTCAGCATCGCGCTCACCACCTGCACCGCCGCGTCGGCGAAGCCCCGCACGGTGGCATCGTCGTCGAGGTTGCCGAAGTACTGGTCGATCCGCCCCTGCGCCCGCACCGCCTCGGCGCTGTCCGTGGTCCACAGCGCGTCGCAGACGAGGCCGAGTGGCAGGGCGTCCGCGCCGTGACCGGCGCCGATGAGGGCGAAGAGCGCCCGGGCCGGCCGGCCGAACTGCTCAACCAACCAGCCGGCCAGGCCGTCCCGCTCCTCCTGCCCGAGCAGCGCGAACGCGTCGACGGCCGACGGCTCGGCGCTCCAGCGCAGCAGGGCCGCCACGTCGAGGTCGTCCGGGCTCCCCCCGCGGCGGTCCAGTCCCAGGCGTACGGCGGCAAGGTGCCGCAACGCCACGTCGCGGGTCAGCACCGCGGTGGTCAGCTTCGGCCAGCCCGCCGGCGGCATGGCGTCGAGCAGCGCCGGGCCGGCCCAGCGTTCCCGCTCCAGCGCGCTGTCCGGCAGCTGGGCGCCGAAGGCGTCCACGACCAGGTCCCAGGGCTCGATGGTGTGGACCTTCTGCCGGAAGATCCGGCTGCGTACCCCGTGGCCGAGTTCGGATTCCGGGATGTCGGTGAGCAGCACCAGCACCTCGTCGCCACGGTCGGCGACGAGGTGCTCCCAGATGGCCAGCGGGGACACGCACGGCACGACCCGGACCTGGCGCCCGTCGGGCAACAGGATCGCCGGGTCGTGCGGCCAGGCCGGCTCGGCGCGCACGACCATGACCGGGTACGCCTCGCCGTTGCGGTGCCGGCCGAGCTGTTGCGCCACCTTCTGCGCCAGGGCTACGGGGTTGATCCGCAGCGCCTGCGCTGGTGCGGGTGCCTGGGTCACGACAGGATTCTCCAGGTCACCTCGATCGTGGCCGCGCCATGGGAGCCCGCGAGAGCACGAAGTTCATCCAGCACCTGGCCCACCTCTACAGCTGCCACGCGCCGCTTGCCAACAATGATTTTCTGCTTCTCGCTCTCGTCCTCATCTTGGTCGTCGTCACTATCTTTGTCGTCCCGGCTCTCCTCGACAGCGCGCTGCAGCAAGGCCTTGGCCTCAGACTTGGCCCTGTCCAGTGCCGGCTGAAGCCGAATGGTGAGCTCATCGGCCTGCGCAGCAGCCCGAAGTTCGTCCAGGATTGCTGCAGCCCGGGCCGCATACTTCTCGGGGAGCCGACGGAGCAGGTCGAAGTTGTCCCATGACGCCGTAGTAAGTGCCGCCACAACCTGGGCGGCGCTGCTGATGCTCTTACCGGTTCGATCGGCGGGACCGGCGAGTTCGGCGTGGGCGAGCCGTTCCACGGTCTCGACCGCCGATCGGCCACTGACCAGGGACTCCAGCAGGTCGGCGGCGGCGCGGGCGGTGGCGAGCCGGCCACCGGTGGACTCCTTGTCGATGCCGAGCCAGGTCGCGTGCTGGTCCAGGCGTGCGACCAGTCCGTGCGCGGCCTCCCGGTGGCGGGTGGCCTGCGCGGTGAGATCGCGACCGAAGAGGGCGACCAGCCGGCCGCGCCGCAGGTCGAGCGGCTGGAAGCCGAAGATGGCGGCGGATCGGGCCCGCGCCGCCTGCCAGTCCTCCTGGCTGGGTAGCCGCTCCTCGCGCAGCGTGTGATCCGCGCTGATCTTGCCCAGCTCGGGAGCCGGGATCACCTCGCTGCCGTGGAAGTAGAAGGCGCGGTCGGTCTGCTCGGCGAAGGTCGCGACGACGAGTTGCGCCACAATCGGGTCGAGGCCGCGCGGCTTGGGGTCGTCCATCCACCGCAGCAGGTCGGCCACCCGCAGCTCGCCGGCGATGCCCTCGCTGGCCGCCTTGTGCTGGAAGTGCTGGACCCACTCCCCCTCGATGACTAACGCTGCTTCGTGCATGGTGCCCAAGCCAAGAGGGTTGGCGATCCGGCGCACGATCTGGCGATGCGCCCGGTCTACTTCGACGCGACCCTCGGGAGACTCGACGGCCCGGCGGACGTAGCCGAGCACCACTTTGACGTCGGCCAGGCGTACGGGATCGCCCTTGCGGTCTGGATCGAAGTCCGGGTGGGCAGGGTACTGCTGGCTGAGCATCTGGTCGCCGAGGCTGCGCAGCGCGTCGTTGAAGGCTGCGCCCAAGGGCAGCTTTGGCTCCAGCGCACGGGTCAGCGACAGCAGGTGATCGTCGAAGCCGAGCCGCACGTCCATGGCATGCTTTTGCGCAAGCCCGTACGCCTGCCGCAGCACCCGGCGCATCCCGTTGATCAACGAGATGCGCTGATTAGCAAGCGTCGTGCGGGCACTGTGACGTTCGTCCGGGTTGAGATGGCCGGCATGCGTCTCAAACCGCTGCCCCTCCAGCAGTTTGTCAATGATGACGAGAGTGCCAAGCTCGTTCAGCCGCTCAGTAGTCAGCGCGGCCGGCACCCAACAGACCGTTCGGGGATGCATTCGGGCAGCAAGGGCTTGGACCCGTTGACGGTCGTCAGCTGGGCCGTGGCTGCCGTCGTCAAAGGGGTAATCGATAACCAATCGCCAACGCTCGGGGTCGTCGGGGTTGAAAGCCTCATCCCGGATATCGTTCGGGTTGCGGACATTGCCGTAGAGCAGCTCGATGGTGCGACGGGTTCCTCGCCAAGTTAGCCCGGCCTCGACAAAGAGCGAGTCACTCCACGGGACGCCGAACTGCTCCCACAGCAACCGCTGAATCATGTTCCTTCGGGCGGCGTCGTTGTCGAAGTGCTTGGCAGGGCCCAGCACGCTGTCGATGTCGACGCCGACCAGTTCCAACGACACGATGGGGTCGTCGCCGTCCCCCAGGCGAATCTCGGTGAACTGCCTGTCCCACTCCTGCAGCTTGTGGTTTACCTGGGCGACCTCGCCGCCCGGGATCGGGCTGGTAATGCTGCCGTGGTTGAGGGCCGACAGGCGTCGCGCGGTAAGGTTCCGCAGCGCCGGAACGTTGGGCGCGAGCGCGGCCAGCAACAGTGTCTTGATCAACCTGTCGTCCCCGGTGAATGCACGCACTCGTCCGGCAGTGTCACCCGACAGGGCTCCCCCCCGGCGGGCGGCGTCGAGGTCGTCCTCCGTGAGGCCGTACTGGCCGAGGAGGTAGGGGCGCAGCTTCAGGTCGTACAGCTTCTGGGCCATCTCGAACTCGGCCTTGAGCTTCTCAGTGAACGGCTGATCGCCGCCGCTGCTGATCACGTCGTAAAGGTCGCCGAGCGGCACGAGCTGGCCGAGGCGCAGGGTCTCCCGACGGTCCACCAGCAGCTGCCGCATCAGCTTCAGCGCGGTCCGGGAGCGCTGCAGCGCGCTGGAGACATGCACCAGGGTGGAGAGGAACGCCGGGCTGAAGGGGTACGTCGACCGGAAGGCGTCTATGTCGGCACCGCTTCCGGACTCGGTGCCGAGCAGGGTGTCGAACACCTCCCGCCGTACCTTGGTGGTGGCGTCGAATGCCTTGCGGATCGCCTCGGCGGCGGTGGTGTCGAGGGGTTTGAGTAGGCGGCGGCGGGCGATCTCCGGGAGATTGCGGTCCTCCAGCTTGATCACGTCGAACCGGCCGCTGGCCAGGTTGAGGGTGTCCTGGTAGCTCAGCTCGTTGGCGCCGGTGACCTCCTCGCCGACCAGTTCGCGCAGGTCACGCTGGCGGGCGATGAAGCTGATCACCGGGATGGGCCGACGGGTGTCGCCGCCCTCGACGAAGTTGGTGATCTTCTGGATCTCGCGGGAGACGAACTGCTGGTCGCCGATGGAGTTGGCCAACCAGAGGATCAGCTCGTCGAGGAAGAGGATCAGGCCGTGGTAGCCGAGTTCCTTGGCGTGCCGGCTGATCTCGGTGAGGCCCCGGTCGAGCGAGACGAAGGCCTCGGCGTCCTCCCGGGCGTTGCTGAAGAATCCCACGTTCCAGCTGGTCAGCAGGTCGTTGACCAGCTTGCGGCGCAGCTGGTCGTTGTACGCGCCCGCGAACGCGTGATTCAGCCGCTCGGTGGTCCAGAACGTCTCGCTGTCGCCCCACTCGTCCTCGGCGTCCCCGCCGGGCAACTCGGCAATGAACTTCGCGTCCCCGACCTTCTCCCGCGTTGATGCGGCCTGGTCCAGCAGCGAGTCGGTTCGGTGCACCGCCGGGATTGGCGCCTCGGGGTGCAGCGCGCGGACCCGGTCGACGTAGCCGCCGAGGACGCGCTGCTCCAGCGAGCGGGCGTCGAGCAGGTGGTACGGGATGAGCAGGAACTTGCGCCCGTCCAGCCAGACGCTGTGCTTGGCGACCAGCGGGGCCAACTCGTCGCGGCCCCGGGCGGCCGACTCGCCGCGCAGCAGCGCGTGCAGCACCGCCATGAAGTGCGACTTACCGGAGCCGAAGGAGCCGTGCAGATAGGCAGCCTTGGAGGCGTGCCCCTCGACCGCGGAGCGGATCAGCCCGAGCGCCTCGTCGAAGTTAGCCAGCAACCGGTCCGTGACGACGTAGTCGCGGAGGGTGGCGTCGGCGTCGGTGACGCTGTCGGCGAGCTTGAGCACAAAGTCGCTCTGGCTCGTGCTCTCCGGGATCTCGATGTAGTCCCGGAGCAGCGGCGCAGGGGTGGGCGAAGACATGCTGCATACCGTACCGATCGCCTGGCCTCCCGCGGCGTCCCCGGCCCTCGCGTCACGGTGACCGATGTGGCGAGGGCCGCCGAGACCGATTCGATGTCAGGCGGGCGGTGCCGGTTGGCCGCGGTCCCGATGGGCTCTACGCCGCTGTGCCAGCACTCCCGGCTCGGCCGTGATCGGCTCCGACAATGGGCGCCGGACCTGCTCCACCGATCCGCCGCGGACGGATAGGCTGCCGCGAGCGGCGCGGTAGAAACTGTCTCGCCCCTCGTCGGCGCGGCGAATCAACTCAGGAAGGTCGGTCGGCGGATTCGGCAGCGCTCGTGCTGCCCGTTCGATGTCCCGGACGGCGTCCCGCCATGCGGAGCCAGCACGAACGGTGACCTGGTCGCCGAGCAGGAGAACGGCCTCCCAGGCCAGGGTATGACGGACATCCGCCTCAGCGAGCCGGGCCAACCCGTCGTCCCTGTCCAGGAACGGCCGGCGCGACTCGGGACGGTGGTTGCGGAGCATTTGAGTCGCCACGGTGTGGATTTCCTTGACCGCCCGGGTGAAATCGACGTATGCATCGAGGCGGCGCTCGTCCCACCGCACGGTCTGGCTGCGCCGCCAGCGGGCACGCTCGTTCACGGTCGTGGCGAACATGGTGCCGGCCACGCCGACCAGGACACCGAGCAGCGCCGGCCCCTGGGTCACCAGACCATCCACAACGCTCATCACCACCTCCACACCTCCGCGTGATCACACCACGCTCGTCATTGATCCTGCTCGGGTGCTCTCCATCATGGATATTGTCGGTGCTCCGGTCCAGGCGAGGCGCATACCCCGCCGCCCGCATAGAACGGGGGAACGAAGACCAACCTTTCAGGTAGATGCTTCAGGCGCTGATGGTCGAATCCTTCGGCGACCGCATCGATCCGCCATCAAAGTGGTGTACGACTTGCCCTCGATGGGCGTGTTATGTGGATAAGAGAGGGTCATCGCGTCGATCCTTCAAGAGTGACTGCTCCCATCAGCCACCCCTGCGCGAACCACCGCACTGGTGCGCTGACCTACGCCCCAGGACCGGGGTGGAGGGATTCGCAACGAGGGGGGGGTGCCTTGACCGAGGCTTCAGGCGGGGAGCCGACGTCGGAGAGACCCGATCGGCGGCGGGTCGACCGCGGGCCGGATCTGGGCGCCCAGGTCTCGGAAGGGTTCAAATCCCTCTGGAAGTACCTGTCTGCCGCGGCGGGAAGACTGAATGCCCCTGCGGCGGCGGAACCGCTCTCTCCACCGCCCGACGAACTCGTCGAGCGACAGGATGTGTCGGGGCCGATCGTGGTCCCTGCCCAAGGGTACGTGTTCGGCTTCACCGTCCTCGCCACCCTCACCTGGTCGTCCAGGGGCGTGGGACCGGAGGCTTTGCGCTGGTACGCGCACCACTTCATGTCAGACGCGATCCAACGCGTGCGGGAGGTCGCCGCCGAGCAGGCCCGCAAGTTGCCCGCACACCGGGCCGGCGAACTGGAGGTGGCACTGCAGCGGGCGCTGGACGAGCAGGACCCGGCCCTGTGGAGGTACAAGCACGGGACGGTGCACGTCAGGTGCCGCCCGCAGGTGTCGGTACGGCTCGAGGGACGAGTCAGGCAGCTCCTCCAGCCGCACTGGGAACGCCTGATCGAACTGGAATGCCAGAACGACTTCTACACGAGACGGGCGCAGTACGCCGAGCAGCTCAACCGGCGGTGGGTGGCAATCATGGACGAGTTCGTCGACCGTCCCGCTCCGGACGAGGCGACGCAGGCAATCAAGGAAGAGTTGGACCGCGCCCGCCAACACATGGCGGCGGAACAGAAGGCCGCCGCCCAGTGGAGCGAGGAGCTGCTACGCGAGCGGCAACGCCACGAAGGCATCTTCGAGCCCTTCACCGCGATTGAGATCATTCAGCAGAGAACGCAAGGCCAGGACCACGAGGCATCCGGGCAGTCGGGCGAGGCGTAGCGGCCGGCCGGCCAAATTGGCGCTCGAGCCCTGACGGTCACCCGCGCACAGCGTCGACGTCGGAGCGCAATTCCGGCGTAAATCAGACCCGAGGATGCGCGTCTTCAATCCGCTCGGCCTTGACGTAGGCGAGGAAATCCGCCTGGTCCGCGGCGGGCAGAGCCTGGAAAGCGGCGTAGGCGACCCTCCGTGAGTGCGCGGTCTCCGCGGCGAGGAGTCCGATGATCGCGGCCCAGGAGAGCGAGACCAGGTGGAACACGCGGTCGTCGCGTAGCGCCGGAAGTCGGCTCAGGTCGCCCAGCCGCGTTGCCGCGTCGTCGTCGGTGGCGGCGCGGTCGACCAGCTCGAAAACGGCCTTGCCCCGGTACGGCCCGCCCCGCTGGACCAGCTCTGTCAGATCCTCGTTGGACATCTGCCGCACCGGCGGCGCCGGCCTGTGCGGTGGGGGCGGCGCCGTCATGGTTCCTCTCCAAAGATCTTCGAATACTCTTCGCGGATCAACTGGTTCAGGCGGTCCACCGACTCCTGGTCGCCGAGGGATTCCGCGTGGCTGATCTCCTGCTGGTAGGCACGGACCTCGTTCTCGTAACGGACGACCGGATCTTCGAACCAGCCTCTCATCCCGGCCCAGCCCACCGCCTGATCATCCCGCAGGTGTTGCATCTCGTGCAGCAGGGCTCCGTACGAGGCGTCGGGGTCGAGGATCAGGTGGCCGGGATTCCCCGGTGACGGACTCGGTCCGTACGCCAGCGCGCCTTCGCGGAAGGTGACCTCGACCCCCAGTTCCCGGGCCTCCCGGATGGCGGCCTCCCATTGTTCGGGGTGGGTCCGTTGGGCCGGGCCCCACTTGCGGAGCGGGTCGGCCTCAGAGTGGAGCAAATGCGTGCCCCGGTGGGGGGCGGGTGCCGTGGTGCCGCCCGGGGTCGCAAGACGGCGGAGCAGGGCCTTGAGATCCTCGATGTGCGTCCCGAGCCGGCGGAGGATGGGTGCCAGTCGACGAAGGCTGTTGATGAGGCCCTGCAGCAGTCGGGTGATCCGGGCGGCCCACTTGCCGGCGAGGGCGGTGACCTGGGTGATGACCCACGGCGTGGCCAGGCCGAGGGTGACGCCGGCTTCGGCGAGCCACTCCCACAGGCGGACGGCGAGCACCGAGACAAACTCGGCGATGAGATCACGGACGAGGGTACGAACCATGGCGACGAGCAGGCCAGCACCGGTGGTGATCTCGGCCATCATGCCGGTGGCCTTCGCAAGAGCCTCCAGCGCGGACCGGTGCTCCGCGCTGTGGCGTCGGTAGGCGTCCGAGGCGCTGCCCGTCCAGTCGGCGATCTGAGTCCTGACCGCGTCGCCGAGGGTCGCGCCGACGTCCGTGAGTTTGTTGCTGAGGTTGCGCCAGGTCTGGGCGTAGGCGGCGATCTGGTCGGGGTCGCCGGCCAGTTCGTCGAGGGCGTCGGACAACGGCTTCACATGTTCGATCAGCCAGCCCACACCCCAGGCGACGAGCTGACCCAGCGGGTCGGTGACGAAGGCAAGGGCGTCCATGGAGACGGCCAACCCACCGATCGCGGTGTCGATCCAGCCACCGCCGGCGTAGCTCGCCGCCAGGCTGTCGATGTCCTCGGCGATGAACACCCCGCTAAACGCGGTGGTGCTGTCCTGGCGGGTGGGGATGAGCGGGTTCGCCGCCTGGCTCATTGTTCGGCTCCGCGAGTGAAACGCGTCGCCACCGCCTGGTCACCGCTCTCGTACTCGCGGGCGGTGAATCGTAGGTCGTCGGCGGCACGTTGCAGGGCGTCGGTAGCGCCGTTCAAGGTGTCGATGGTGGCCTGCTGGATCGGGTCGATCAGGCTGGGGATGAGCTGGCACAGCCGGCCGTAGGCGTCGCGCCCCAGTTGCACGGACGCTGCGGCGCGGCGGCACTGGTCGACCTCGTCGGCAACGCCGTCAACCGTGCCGGAATGCGCACGCACCGTCTGACTGTCGACCTCAAAGCCCTGGTGACCAGCCACGTTTCACCGCCGGTGGGGATTGCGTCGATCATCGTCGCCGTCGTCGGGCGGTGCGGGGAACCGGGTGGCGTAGCTACCCACGACTGCCCGCCCGGTCTCGGAGTCAGCGCCGACCGTCTGGGCGGCAACGTCAGCCACCGCCTCGGCGAGGCGGGCCTGCGCCCGGCGCATGGTACCCATGATCTCCGCGGCGATCCGCTCCCCTGACCACCCGCACACCCGATCGTCGAGCCGCAGCCCCGTGACGGTGCCACTGCCGGCCACGGTGACCTCCACGGCGCCGTGGCCGCCGGTCGCCGACACTGTCAGGTCAGCGATGCGCTGCGACATGGCCTGTGCCTGGGCCGCCCGCTCCGACACGGATGCCGACCAGGACCGCACCCACTCTTCGGCCGCATCCGCTCCCGCCCCGAAGGGAGGATCCATCACAGCCGCTCCCTCATGCCGTCACCGTACCGATCGAGCCACGAACCGCCTCCGCCACGGCCCTGACTCAACGAGTGAAGCTGTAGCCGTCGCCGAGGCCGCCGGGTCACGCTCCGGACACTGCGGTGAAGATGTCTCGGATCGCATCGAAGCGGAGGCGCACCTTCGCCGGGTCACCCGTGCCTTGCGAGATTGCCGCTTGGAAGTCAACGTCCGACATGAGGTCCAGGAACATCTTCTCTACTCGACGACGCCGTCTCGTCAAGGTGGCAATCTCGTCGTCGGTCATGGCTGCGAGATTCACCGAGACCGCCTCGAAGAGCGCCTTGTTGATGGGCAGCCTGCGACTCCCGCCCTTACGTTCGACCTTGCGGAAGGCGTAGGTGCCGAAGATCTCGTACGCCGCCCACATCGCCTTCCCGAACTGCTCCCACAGCTCATCGACCTCTTTCTTCGGTAGCTTGTTGAGGGCCCCCATGGAGATGCGAAGAAAGTGGTCGAAGTCGTCATCGGCATAGGCGTGTGGGTCGGTCAGGCGAAACGCGAGGAAGCGCAGAACCATCTCTCGGTCGGCCATCCGATCGCTGCGGACGCCGTACCCCGTCGCGGACCGGAAGGTTTCGGAATCCGCCCACTCCCTGAGGATGGTTCTTCCGTCACCCGGTATCAGCGCATGCCGCAACTCCTGCCGGGACAACGGAAGACCGCCGGTGTTGATCCGGGCGAAGATGTTGAACTTGACCTCTTCCGGGGTGCCGCGCCTGATCAGGTGGACGATCAGCTCGGTTTCTCGAAGGCGGGTCTGTAGCCGCTCGGGCAGCTCATCGAACGTGGCCTGGTCATACTCAGTGCCCAGGTACTCGAGGTTGCGGAGCCGCAGCGGTTCCTTGCCGATCGCCTGCGGCTCGATGAACTCAACGATCGTCGTCAGCCGTTGGATGCCGTCCACCATGGCCCAGACCTCGTCATCGGTCTCCGCGGCGTAGAAGGTGGGCAGGGGGATCCGCAGGAGGAGCGACTCGATGAGCCTGCTCTTCGCCTGAAGCTTCCAGATGCCTGCCTGCCGCTGGAAGTCGGGCTGCAGGTCGACCCGCCGGGTTCGCACCCGCGACAGCAGCAGGTCCACGGTGGTGTTCCGAGTGACCACGTCGATCAGTTCGGGATCGAAGGGTGCCTGGATGGCGTCGTGCAGCTGATCCGCTTCGGAGACGTCCGGATCGTCTTCCATTTCGACACCCGTTAGATGACCGAGCGAATCCAGCTCCTCGACGACCTCTTCAGCGTGCTCAGAAATCTCATCCACCTCGATCCAAGGGGTCCGGCACAGCGGACCGGGCGCGGACGTTAGGTGCGGACGAGCCTACCGTGCGATGACACTATGGACAGCACCGTCGCATACAAACTTTCACCATCGGACGGTCGGCATCCGGACATGCCTTACGTCGGCTCCCTACAGTTGCTTGACCTTCTGTAGGAAGGCGAGCCAGCTCGCGCTACGAGCGAACCAGGGCGGCGACAGCCGGCCCATCGCCACAATCTTCTCCGCGATCAGCACGCTGTCCGCTTCGACGTACGACTGAAACGTCGGTTTCGCGCCGGAGGGCCGCACCGACTTCCTGAGCTGCTCCTTCGCGTTCCGAATCTTGCCGACGTCCCGGCCGGCGTACTGCTTTGGAGGCTGCCAGGTCGGGTGAGCGGCTTGTACCGCGTCCGGGAAGAGGAACCACCACGTCTCCGTCTCCCAGGCCGGTACCACCGCCAGCACTGGCCAGGGAAGGGATCGGTAACAGCCCTCGATCTTGCTGATCAGCGCCTCGTGGGCCGGCTCGACGTCGTCAGCGTCCTCGTGCATGAGCACGCAGCGGATCGGCGCCCTCACGTTGAACGCACGCAACAGCACCGAAACGCGCTCGGCCTGACTCGGCAGTCTGCTGGGCGGCACGTTACGCACCAGCGCCATCGGCTTGCGGAGGGGCTTCATGTCTCCGAGTGAGATGTCGGGACGCAGCGCGGCTACCAGAATCTGAATCGTCTTCCGGTCGTTGTCGTCCTCACCGAGGATGACGACTGCGCTGCGTGCCTCGCCTCGCTTGGCTTTCATTCCGGACAGCCCCCGAGCGCGCCGGAGAACCACAACTCTCCCAGCCCGATCTCGCCGTGAAGCTCCTGCTCCATGGCGCGCACGGTCTCCGGATCGATTGCCGGTATGCGGGACGCCGCGTCCTCGCCTCGCTCGCAGACGATCAACTCGTCCGGCGTCAGGCGGTTGACCAACGCTGGCGAATGGGTGGCGATCAGGAACTGTGTGCGGCTCGACGCCTGCCGCAGCAACTCCACCAGCCGATCGAGAATGTGCGGATGCAGGCCGTGGTCGATCTCTTCGATGCAGGTTAACCGCGGCGGCGACGGGTCATACAGGAGCGCAAGCAGGGCCAGCGCCCGGATGGACCCGTACGAGGCTTCCTGCAGTTTGGTGGATCCGGGCAACGCGGCCTCGACGAGATTGAGCACGACTCCCTCGCCAGCCCCACCGATAGGAGTGAACTCCAGGCTCGCCAGGCCAGGTATGAAGGAGCGGGCATCGCGGTGCAGCGCGGCGAACCTGTCGGGGTGCTCCTCGGCGAGGTATGCCAGGAACGGCGCCAGGTTGCTGGCGTCGTTGGACAGGCGCTCACTGATCCGCTCCTGAGCTGGCCTACGCGCTGCGGCCACATCCACATCGAAGACGCGGAAGCTGGAGAAAAGATCGGCCAACGCCTCGACCAGCTCGGCGTCGTCCTCAGAGATCAGCTTTGGCAGCGTTGACAGGCCGAGAGACCCCTCCCGCAGGCTTGCTGTCTCTTCGCCGCCCTCGGGCCGGTGAAACGTGATCTTCCCCCCATCGATCGTGATGCGCTGCCCCGGCCCGGTGGCGCGCTCGAACGTGAACCTCTCGGCGCGACGCAGGACATGCCGATCGGTCCGCACCAGCGGCTTCTGTGAAGAGAAGGTCAGGGAGTAGGTGTCGGGAGCCGTCAGGCTGCTGTTCCTGGTGACCGCCGTCTCGACCTCGATGCCGATCGGGCTCCTCGGGTCGCGACTACCTCGAAACAGCACCCGGTGGATGCCCCCGCGACGCTCGAGCGCCGGCTCGAGGTCATCGCGAGTCGCATCACCCAGAAAAGCGATGACGTCCAGGAGGTTCGACTTCCCCGCACCGTTGGGGCCAACCAGCACATTGAGGGCGGCAAGGCGCACCTCCACGTCGCGCAGGCTGCGGAAGTTGGTCACCTTGAGCCTGAGCAGATACGGGGGATGCCGAACGGCCACGGAAAGAGACTACCGTGTTGATCAGCTCGTGCCACGCATGCCGCGACCGGCACCCGACCGAAACATCACCCCCGCCGTCCCCTGCCCGCCCGCGTCCACCCGTATGACTGCGTAAGGCTCAGCTGGAGGCCGCGACCTGAGCGGCTCGTACCGTCAGGCGAAACCGTCAAGATCAGCAACGGCACGTAGCCCATCACTGTCCCGGATGATAATTTCGCGATAGCCCGTGGCGATGATGCCGGCCCCCCGCAAGCTTCCGAGCGCCTTGTGCAAGCTGATCTCGGCGGCCCCACAGAGGGTCGCCAATTCGCTCTGGGTGAGTCGCACGTTGATGACGAGCCCCTCGCAGCTTCGCCGGCCGTACGCCGTGGCGATTTCCCAGAGCACGCGCGCCAGGCGAACCTTGACCGGGTAGGAGGCGAAGTCGACCCGGCGTCGGTTTGCCCAGCGCAGCCGGTCTGCGACGATGCCGGCGACTTCCATGGCAGCGTCCGGATTGGATCGAAGAAAGGCACGGAACGCGTTGCGGTGGACGATCCGAACGGTTGAGGGCCGGCAGGCGGTGACCGTTGCGGTCCTCGGCGTGCCGTTCAGCGCGGAGATCTCCCCGACGATGTCACCAGACATGCGGATGGCCAGCAGCGCCTGTCGACCGTCTGCCATCTCGACGGTGACCTTGGCGAGGGCGTCGTCCAGCAGGATGACGTGCGACTCGAGTGCACCCTCCTGGAGCACGACCTGGGACTCCTTGACCGAACGACGGATCCCGACGGACAGGAGGCGATCCCGAGCGGTCTTGTCGAGTCGACCGAGGAAGGTCCCGGGCATCCAGGTCACGTCGTCCACGTATCGCCTCCATCCCCGCCTAAGAGATCATCATTCACGTTCGGCTCCGAGATCGCTACTGATTGCTGTCTCGGATCACGGCATCACCGGTGCCGAAAGGGTCGAGACGAGCATCAGCCCCCCAGCGGACGCCATCGTCACCATGAGCCATGGCATGCTCCGGCGTACCTGCAGGTGCTTCGCCATCGCGATGTGGGCGAGCACGGTGACGAGGTCCCACACCTCATCCCTGTGCCGTCGAACCGACGCCGCAGACGGGCTGCCCGCTGCTCGGCTGAGGTTCGGGAAGGCGAATCGGTTGGCGCTGCTGGCACCGTCGAGACGGGGCCGAAGCGCCAGAACGAGCAGCCAGGCGGCCGACGCGAGCCCAATGACGAGGGGGATCACCAGCAGCGCAGCCAGCAGGACGGTGATCGGGGCACCGCCAACCACGTGCGGCACCATCCTGTCCACAACCGCGGTTGCCACCCCACCCTCGATCGCCAGGAGCGCAAAGGCCTTGGTGTCCGCGTGACGAATTGAGGTCTGGAGCGAAGCTGCCACGGCGAGGCCGACCTGAAGATCGCGCCACGGATCGAGGTGAGGCTGTCCGGCCGTCCGTCGAACGTTTCCCATGCGTCAAGTGAAGGCGGATGCGGACGGGGACATGAAGTCGAAGTACGGGTTGTCGTCCACCCGACGCTGAAGCGACAACCCGTACTTCTATGGAATTTCCAGGGCGCCGGACCGATATAGATGACGTTGAACAGCCCACCGTCGTCATTCGAAGGGTGGATCGCGTGCCTGACTTCGCGGATCCGGACCGCCGAGTTCTCGTCGCCGTGGACATGGAGAGCTACAGCGGACGCGACAACGTCCTGCAGTATCGGTCTCAACTTGCTTTTCAGAAGATCATGACGGAGGCCTGCGAGGAGCTAGGCCTCGACCGTGCCACCTGGCTCCTCCAGCAGGGAGGCGATGGAGAGCTCGCGATCCTGCCCGCTGGGACGAGCGAGCGGGCGGTGGTGACGCGGCTGACGCCAACCGTTGATCGACTGCTGCGCGAGCACAACCGGGGCCTGGCTCCGGAGGCTCGGATCCGACTACGAATCGGCGTCCACGAGGGGCTGGTCCATCTCGACGGCGCGAACGGCTACCCGGGCGACGCGGTCGTGACCGTCTGTCGGCTGATCGACTCACCGCAGCTCAAGGCGGCGCTGCGACAGTTCCCGAGCGCCGCGGTCGCGTTGATCGTCTCGGACCGGATCCACCAGGACGTCGTCCGCCATTATCAGGACCTGAGGCCGGAGCACTTCCGGCGGGTGTCGGCCAAGGTGCCGGAGAAGGACTTCGAAGCCATCGCCTGGATCTACGTCCCGGGTGAGAACATCGCCGGTGACGCTGACGCGAATGACCGCAACGAAAGCCGCCGTCCTCCCGGCAACTCGGGAAAGGGTAGCGGCGACGCCGGCCGTCGCAGCCGTGTCCCTACCCCGCAGCCCCTCCCCGGGGGCCAGGTCTTCAGCAACATCACGTCCCACGGGGTCAACGCGTTCGGAAACGGCAACGTCATTTCCACCTCAGGCACGCACGACAACACGGATCCATGGCGGTCGGACTCGTGAGCGAATCACAGCCCGAAGATGCTGCCAACGCCCCTGACACCCCGCGGGACGGTGGTGGGCGTAATGCGGTAGTGAAGCAAGGGGCTCCGCTGGACGACTCGCCCTCCCGGGCAGAAGACCGCAGCCAGTCGGACAGTGACCAGGGAGACGAAATCCCTCCGGGCTCGCTTCGCCTGGATCCTCGAGTGGGCGAGGAACTATACGGCACCAACGTCGAGGCCAGCTACTCCGACATCAACGCCAGCGGGGTGAACGCCTTCGGCAACAACAACACCATCCACCACATCAGCTATCAAGGCCAGCCACCCGCCAAGCCCATCATCCGGGATCTCGTCGGAGTGCCGGATCTCCTCAAGGTCTACGCGGAGGCTGCTGCGGACAGCAGGCTGTCCGCCTTGCTCCATGAACGGTCCACCGCCTGTTTGACCGGCCGTCCCAACACCGGCCGATTCAGCACAGCGTGCGCCGCGCTCGCTCGACGTCACAGCGCGGATCGGGTGCGCGAGGTGCTGCTGCCCGAGGAGGTCGGGCCGGAGGCCCTCCACCGCGCGGCGGACAGCCTCGCGGAAGATCACGGCTACGTCCTGCGACTGCCTGGAGACAGGCATGTCGAGGCGATGCGCCTGCTGGCTGACGTATTCCGGCAACGCTCGGCCAGCCTGCTCCTGATCCGGGATGACGACTCACGCGCCGGCAGTAGGCACAGCGCCGAGGTGCCGCACCAAGGCCCCGACCCGGTGGCCGTCTTCCGCACACACCTGCAACACCAGCTACGCGATCGTGCGGACCTGAGTGACGAGTCGAACGAGCGGCAGGTCGAGACATACCTTCAGCATGAGGATCTCGGTGCGGCGCTCGAGAGCACATACGGGCCGCGCGAGGTGGTGCCGCTCGCTACGGCTGTCGCGGATCGCCATCCCGCTGACGACGATGCGCTCGCCGAGATCGTAGGAATGTCCCAGCCGAGGCGAAGGGCGCGCGCAGCCGAAATCCTCCGGTCCGAGGTCGCCGGCGGGGATCGACGTCCGCGCCGAGCCGACCAGCACGAACGAGCATTCCGCATCGCGTACGCCGTCTTCGCCCGGCAACCGCTGCACTACGTCTTCGAGGCCGCGAGCCTGCTGCTCGAGGAGATCGACGGACAGGCCAAGCGGCCGGACTGGGGCCGGATGGCGTTGCAGCACCCCGTGTCCGAGCTGCTCGGGCCACTCGATGTCGACTGGCGGGAAGGCCGGGAGGCCGCACGCTCGCGCGTCGGCGTGTCCCGATCTGCATGGCTACGTGACGGTGCCATGCGAGGTGCCATCATCGACGAGGCGTGGCACGAATTCGACAGCACCAGACCGGCGATACTCAAGTGGCTCGACACCTTGGTCGCTTCCGACGACGAGCCGGTGCGCCGCGCGGCCGCCGAAGCGGCGGGCTTACTCGCTCACCACGACTTCGATCGGGTGTGCACGGATCTCATAGACGGTTGGGCGTCCGCGCCCAGGCCTCGGAGCCGTCAAGCTGCGGCCCGGGCGATCGTTGTGGCGGACATGGGCGGCAACGTGCACCACCTCGTCCGCCGGAAGGTACGGGACTGGGCCGGCGGCCACCGCAACTACCAGCGGGACGCGGCCGCTCTCGTCTATGCCAGCGGACTTCAGCAACCGGACCTGAGCTGGAGTCTGGCAGACCTGCGCCGCATCGCCGAGGATCGGATGCAGCAGCACACCCACGCGGTGGCCGAGAGCGTGTACCAGCTCTACCTCCACTCCCCTGATCGGGCTGACCAAATCATCTTCGAGTTGGCGCGGTGGTCGGATGACCGCCAGCTGCAACGGCATGCCGGCAACGCCCTCCTCATCCTCGCGTCACGGACCGCCGACGATCTTCCCAGCGGCTCTGCCGACCTGATGACGAAGCTCGCGGCGAGCCAGGTCGACGCCGCCGATCTCGCTCGTCTCTGGCAGGTGTCGCTGCTCGCCACGCTCCCGTCCCGCCGGGCGTGGCTGATCTTCGGTCAGTGGCTGCACAAGGCCGACTCCGATGAAAGCTTCCGTAAGTCGATCGGTGCGTTGGTGACCGACCTGGCGGCCGTTCCGGCCCTACGGCACCGACTGCAGTTCCATCTCATACGGCTGAGTGAGTTCCAGAACGGCCTGCCCGGGTGGCTCGAGAACGCGATGAGGGAGTAGTGACATGACAAGCCTCTTCAGCACAGAACAGCCACGGGTGGGACCGTGGCGCCGGTTCGGGACATGGTTACTGACGCTGTGGCGTCGTCTGCTGGTGGCGCTGCAGGGGCCGGAGCCCATCTCGGCGCCGATCTCGCCAGCGCCACCGCCGCCACCACCCGGCCGGTTGACGGAACGACGAGACGTGTCAGCGCCGATCATCGTGCCGGCACGCGGTTACGTGTTCACCTTCCGCATCCGCGCCGCGTTCGTCTGGTCATCCGACGGAATCCCGCGCGAGATGCTGAGCGGCTCCGCGCAGTACTTCATGCCGTACGCCATTCGCGCGCTGACCCGTCTGGCTGCGGCCCGCGCTCGCAATTTCGCCGCGCACCGGGCCAGGGATCTGGAGGTGGAGTTGCAGCGGGCGCTGGCCGAAACGGGACCGTGGCGCTACGAGCGCGGCGGCGCGCAGGTCGCCTGTCAGCCGTACGTGTGGGTTGAGCTCGACGAGGGTGTCAAGCAGGCCGTCCGGCCCTACTGGGAGCAGCTCATCAAGCTCGACTGCGAGTACGACGTCGACGTGAAGCGGGCTCAGTATGCCGATCGGCTCAGTCGGCAGTGGCTGTCGATCCTGGAGAAGCTGGTGGACAGTCCGGTCGCGGGGGGCGCAGCCAAGATGACCAACGAGAGCCTCGCCACCGTCGTCCAGGAACTCATCGCCCAACAGCAGGCCGCCTCACAGCGACTGGATGACCTGCTCGCTGAGGGACTACGCAGTGACGACGCCTACGAGAAGGCCACGTCGTTCGAATTCCTCGCTGAGCGGCTGAAGTCCCAAGGGCGGGCAGCGTCGGCGGAGCCGAGGAAGCCGTCCCGGAACGGTTCAACGCCCGGCCCCGGCCCCGGCAGAGACTGACCCGCTGAGGGTATGAATTGTGCCTTTCGTCGATAAGTGAGAGGCCCACATGTCACGACGTCTGGATGGACGCCTGCGGGGTGGTTAACGTCGGTAGATGGCGGCGGACCTGTCAGCGCTTTCGGAGGACGAGTGCACGCTGTACAACGCGCTGCCCGTGGACGGCTCATCGCGCAGCAACCCGTCGCTGCGCCAATATCTGCACTGGAACAGGAACCGGTACTTCCTGGCGCGTGACGGGCTCGTCGACAAGGGGCTGGTGCTCCGGGGTCGTGGTCGCGGCGGGGTTGTCCGCCGCGCCGAACCGGAAGCCCAGGGCCACACCCATCTGGTCGCCGTCATGGTGGAGGGCGACGCGCCGGATGTCGAGCGGATCGAAGCCGCCATCACCAACGAGTTGAGCCTGTACCCACCGATGCGTGAGGTGATCGAGCGGGACTGGGCCCAGGAGCATCGGCAGGACCTGCTGGCCGTGGAGATCACCGCTCTCGGTGGTAGTCGACCCGACGGCGTCTGGTCCCGTCCGGACATCACCACGGTCGAGGTCAGGACCTTCGAGTACGTGCCGGGCAAGCACCTGGACGTCAACACCTTCGAGATCAAGTCCCCGAACGCGGTGAACGTCCAGGCGGTCTACGAGGCGCTGGCACACCGTCGCGCGGCCACCCGGGCGTACGTCCTGTTCTACATTCCACCGGACCGCGCGGCTTCACTCAGGGATGACGTCGAGGATGTTTCCGCGGCCGCCCGGGCGCACGGCATCGGGGTGGTGACGGCCGGCGACCCGTACGACTACGACACCTGGGAGGAGTTGGAAGAGGCTCGACGTGTCGAGCCGGACCCGGAGAAGCTCAACAGCTTCATCGGTGCCCAGCTCAGCGAACGTACCCGCAGCCTGATCTCCCGCCGACTACGGTGAGGGCCGGTGGCACTGGCCGTCGGTCGCGGCATCTCGGCCGTTCCGAGGATGGTCGCCGGTCGCGGCCGCACGAGGATGGACCAATGCGGGCCGGGGACGCGGATTTCGACGCGGCTGTCGAAGCGACCATCGAGTTGTTGCGAGAGGTGGCAGGGAACTCGCGCACGGAGTCCGACGCGCTGGTCACCTACCGCCAGTTGAGCGAGCGGCTGGCCGAGCGGGGCGTGCACATCGCCTACTACCAGGGTCCGATGCCGCACATCCTCGAGGAGGCCTCCCTCCGGGAACAGGCCGCGGGACGAGCGATGATCTCCGCGCTCGTCGTCCGACAGGGGACGAACGGCCGGCCGTCGGAGCCGGCCGGTGGCTTCTACCGGCTCGCCCGCCGGGTGCCGTTTCAGCGCAGGGGCGACAACCAGCAGATCTGGTGGAACGAACTGCGGCAGGTGCTTGCCGAGAACGCCCGGATGCAGAGCCCACGCGGGGGGCCCGTGACCCTCGACAACCTCGGCGCGTGGATGGTCAAGTGCAACCCCGCCAAGTGGGATCTCGCCACCTTCCTCGACAGCGGTGAGGAGGTGATCACCCGTTGGTCCGTGGTGCCGAGCTACCGCACCAGACTGTTGTCGGAGGGGCAGCGCGTGCTGTTCTGGGTGACCGGCCGAGACGGAACGTACCCGGAGCCCGGTCTGTGGGGCGCCGGCACGGTGCTCGGCTCGGCGTGGCGGCAGGACATCACCGGTGAGAACCCGGGCTTCTGGCTCGATGAGGGGCAGCGCCAGCGGACCCAGCATTTTGCGCCTGTGGACATCCACCTGTTCGAGCGGCCGATCCCCCGTCAAGTGTTGAAGGACGACCCGCGGTTGGCCGGCATGGAGGTTCTCCGTCAACCACAGATGGGCAACCCTCTGGTGGTCAGCAAGGAGGAACTCGCCGTTCTCGACGCCCTCCTGCCGGCGCAACCGCAGCAGATCACGGTCAACCCGTCCGGCGCCGGCTTCGGCAACCCGATCACCAACCGCCTCGTGGAGACCGCCGCCATGGACGCGGTCCGCGTCCACTACGAGGCGATGGGCTGGCAGGTCACGGACGACAGCAGACACTGTTATGGCTGGGACGTCACATGCACGTCGCCGACCGGGACGGTGGACCGGGTGGAGGTCAAGGGCGTCAGCGGGTCGCACCCTAGCGTTCTCCTCACGCGAAACGAGTTCCGTTCCGCCGTGGAGGACCAGGGGTGGCGGCTGGCCGTCGTCACGAAGGCCCTCGTCGCACCTGAGGTCTACTTCTTCGACGCGCAGACCGCGGTAGGCGCGGCCGAGCCCATGGTTTTCCAGGTCGACCTCGGACGATCCTAGCCAATCGTGGGCGCCTGCGGCGAGCCCGAAGGTGGACGACACGGCACCACCTACCATCCGCCCTCGACAATGCACCGCGACACGCCGTTCACCTGCGACGCCCACCTCCGCTGAGGTGAGCCCAGGCGATGAAGAGCCCGACAGACACCCCGACCATCATCAATAGTTTTTCGCTCCGAGAGCCGTTCCCACTGCAAATCCCGTACGCGCATACCACCCCGACGGTCAGGACGATGATGCCGCCGAAGGGTGCGGGGTTGCTGGTTCTACGAGGCACTATCGGGGGCACCTTTCCTGGTTGCGATCACACCTTCAAGAGATCGCGTGAGGCGGTCGGCCGGCACCAGCACGACGTCGCTGTCCGCGCAGATGTCTGCCCACGTCTCGTCTGCGCACTGCGTCACCAACAGAACGGCGCGCACGGTGATGCCGCAGGTCGCAAGACGATGCCGGTATTCGAGCACCTGGCCGAGGCCGAGCCTCAGCTGCTCGACATCGTTGCCGCCGACCATGCTCTTCACCTCGGCGATGAACTGCCGTCCTTCGCCGTCCCGCCAGGCCAGATCGACGTT
Source organism: Micromonospora sp. CPCC 205739 (assembly GCF_036906795.1). Classification (NCBI taxonomy): domain Bacteria; kingdom Bacillati; phylum Actinomycetota; class Actinomycetes; order Micromonosporales; family Micromonosporaceae; genus Micromonospora; species Micromonospora sp. CPCC 205739. Next base: position 222,053 of record NZ_JBAKHS010000007.1, read on the forward strand.
CACACCCGCAAGCCCAGCCCCTGCCGCAATCCCGGACTGAGCGAGGTGGCCGATCAACTGCCGGCAGAGCCGGTCGTGCTCTTCCACTCCGGCGCGGTACCGGTCCGCGTCGAACGACCGCTGCGTCGGCAGGTCTTCACCGACCGTGGAGCCGATATACGGCAGGTCGAAGCCGACCTCCCCGTCGACCCCTCCCGCGAAGTCGTCGCTGAGGAGGAACTCTGACGCCTGCCATGCCCGTCCCACGACCTCCGGCCGGTAGCGGCCCTCGAAGGAGTAGGGGCCGGCGGCCACCCAGCAGCTCAGCAACCGTAAACCGGCGATGACCGGCGGCTGCCGCAACAGCCAGAGAGCGGTGCCCAGATCCGGGCAGCGGAGGAGGAACTTCTCCTCGGCGAGCGTCTTCGTGCCGTCCTCCAGCACCTCGACGCCACGCCGCCCCCACTCCGCTAGATCGACCGCGCCGACATCCATGGCGAGGCCAATGGGTGCCGCGTGCACCCGGAGCCACACGGCCTCACCTGACTCGTATAGACCGAGGATCTCCAGCACGCCGACCGTCAGCCGCAGCACGGAAGGAGCGGCGTCGTCCAGGTGGGAGAGGATCCAGTACCTGCCCACGGTGTCGGCCGCCTTGGGCACCACCGTCCGCGCCACCCAGCCAGCGAGCGCCCATGCCCGACGCCCTGACTCATCCAGACCGCTCGCCCAGTCATGCTGGAAGCCGACCGGCGGTGGGTCCAGCGGCGCCGGAGCATGGTCGACGAAGACCCAGGCGGCCAGGTCGGCGGGTGCGACGAGCTGCCAGAGCCGGGAGCGGCGCGACGCCAGCATCTCCGTCACCTCGTCCACGTCGGCCACGGTCCACCAGCTCGTGCCGGGCTGCGCCTCCGTCAGATCGGACAACACGACCACCTCCAAGACTCGTCGCAATCAGCGCGCGCGGCGGTGGCGCCGCACGTAGGTGAAGCCCTCAGGAAGGTCCCGGTCCACCAGCTCCGAGGCACGAACGGCGTCCCGGTGGGCGTCGATCTGCTCGGCGGACGCCTGCGCGCCGGCCGGAAGGCGCCGCACGAAGCCCGTCACCCAGTGACCTCGGCGGTGCGGGCGCCATTCGCCGGTGATGTCTCGCTGCGGCGTCACGGCCTGAATCTGCGGGACGTACCGCAGCAGCAGGGTGCGGACATGGCCAGGCCTGGGCGGATACCAGGGGCGACCGTCGTAGTCGACACTGCCTTTTACTCGGTGAAGACGGCCGGCCCGGAGGAGCTGTTCCACCGCTGGACCTATCCGGTCCGCGCGGTGCGGCGGCAGACCGAGTTCCAGGCAGTTCCGCACCAAGGCGTCCTCGGCGAGGATGGCTTCACCGTCCACACTGAGGTAGCCCAGCTTGCGCAACGTCCGCATCACCCAGCTCGCATCGGAGAGGTCCGGAACATCCCGGTCCTGGTCAGCCCCCGGGGCTGTCTCGCGGGTGACGACCTGACGGTCGTAGCGGTGCCGGAACTCCAGGTCGTCTACCCGCTCGGGCTGCGGTAACAGAGCAGTGCGGGCGCTGATGTGAGCGCTGCCCCGCCGCCACCTGAAGGTGACCACCGTCCCTGGCAGGAGGTCCTTCGGCCACCGGATGCCGCCGATCTCCCACTGCCCACCGCGCCGGCGCAAGGTCACGTTCTGCATGGCAGCGGTCGGGGCTGGCCCTCGGTCCCGATGTTCGACCCGAAGCTGCAGTCGTCGTCGGTCCTCCCTCAGTGGAAGCCGACCGTCGGGAAGCACGCACCAACCACCCTGGAGATGCATCCGGTACAGGGCCGTCTGCCACACCAGATCCTCGTCCCGCGGCTTGTCCGACAGCCACCAGGCGTGATCATCTTCCTCCGTCGGGCCCGTCAGCCGAGCGCCCACCGCCCGGCCGAAGTGCTGAGAGATCCGGTCGGCCTCGGCTTGGACTGCCGAACGCGGTTCAGATCCTCGGCCTGCCCGCGACGCGAGGTCGGCGAGGTGTGCGGCAGCGGCCGCCCCGCGGTGACGATCCAGGCAGGAGTCGGTAGCGACCAGGAGTCGCTTCCGATGCCTGATCACCTCGGCCAGCAGTAGCCGCGTGTGGCCCGCGACCGGGAACCCGAGCGCCTCGGGCACGAAACCCGCGCGCAGGACGTGGAGAACCACCTTGGCAGCCCTGTCATCCCGACAGATGACCTGGACATTCGACGTGCCGGTGACAAGGTCGAGCGCGGTACGGCAGATGGCCTGGACGCCGCAGTCTTGCACATCGACCGCCCGGTCGGTGCCGGTTCGCAGTTCGCCTTCCTCGGTCAGCCAGGCGTACCCGAAAATTCCGGTGCTCCGGTCAAAGTCGACGGCCGCAACCGCGGCAAGATAAGCGGAGTCCCGGGGAACCTGCCGCCGTACCGCTTCGCAGACAAACGCCTCGGACCGATCGTCAGCGTCGCTGTCGGAGGGGTTCACCACGCCGACGACGTGCGCCACCTCGGTCGGCACCTGCTCGAGCAGTTCTGGAGAGAGGAAGGCGACGGCCTCATGGGCACTCTGCGGCGGCAGAGTCGATCGTGCCTCCTCGGCGGAACCTTCCCCGGGCCCGGGCTCCCGGGGCTCGCCTTTGGCATTCACGGGCAGGTCCACTGGCTGAAGGCGTGAACGCACGACTTGGGCGACGGACGACGCGCAGCCGGCGTGACCTTCCTTGGGGGACAGCTTCGGGCAGCTCCTTCGGTGCTCTTCGATCGCCCGATCGACGTACCGTGCCAGAGCAGGGTCGGCCTGCCGCACGGCCATTGTCGCCTCGGCTGCGGACTCGGCGCGGGCCTTCGGCACCTTGCGGGCTCGGTGGAGCTGGCTCGCGTGCGCCAGCAGATCCGCCACGATGAGCTGGGCTTCCAGGCAGCGGGCGCTGCCCCGGGCATACGCCTCGCCGGCACGGCGCAGGCGTGGCACCACGCCGTTGCCCCGTCCGCCGGACAGATCGACCTCCAGTGACCGGCGGGCGCGCGCAAGTTCCGTCAAAATCTCTTCGGTGCAGGCCGCCCATTGCTCCGCCACCGCGGGATGCGCCATCGACTGGTCACATTCCCACCGGTTGACCTCCGCTACGGCTTCGCGCGTGAAGTCGGCCCCGTTCAGCTTTCTGAGGCGCTTCACCTCGGCAGGCAGCTCGGAAGTTTGCTTGTCATGCGTCTGCAGCCACGCCCACACGTCGGACGTCGGAGGTTCGAGCGCACCCACCTGCACGCCTCGACGACGCAGCGCCTTCGTGAACGCCTTGTCGAAGGCGTGCGGCGCGACCTGCTGGATGACCAGCGCCTCCACCGGTTCCTCGACTGAACCACCGGGTGCCGGTCGACTCCGGGCATGACAGGCGGCTCGGAACGTCTCGACCGCTTCTTCCCGGCGAAGCGACAGCTTCTCCCGGGTCACGGTCAGCTCCTCGGCGGCACCGCCGCTGAGCTGGGCGATCCGGGCCTCCACATCGACAAGCAGCTCCGCGTACCTGATCGCGGCAATGGAGGGAGGCTCACCGGCACGCCGGCGGTGAAGCTCCTGCTCGGATGGGGAAAGCTGCTTACCCTCCGCGACCGATCGATGCATGGCGGCGAGCCACACCATGTCCCGGGGCAGCGGGCTGGAGGTCCACTGCGTCTCGGGCTGTGCTCGGGCGGTGGGTACCCGGGGTGCCGGCGTCCGTGCCGTGCCGGCCTGCGGCGCCGCCTGCTGTCCGTAACAACCGCCGCAGAGCAGCTGGGACCAGTCGCCCGAAACCGTCACGACGGAGCTGGACATGTTGGTGCGACGGCAGGTCACGCAGCGGAACGTCAGCGGCTTGTTGAGCGTGTACCGCTGCAGCTTTCCCAGCGTGGCGTGCACTTTCCTGATCTGGTACCCGGAGGGGGGTCGTGATGCCATCCTGCCTTCCTCGGCAACGAGACTTCTCACGTACGGGTGTCCCTGACGCGCCCTCACAAGGTGGGCGGGTCAGGGGCCAGGAACGGGTGACTCAGTTATCGGGCTTACCGCAATCGAGGGTCTGGGCGGGGTCTCATTCCGCCGGCCTCCCGCGGCGCACGGCGGGCTGCGGTTCAGTTCCTACCGGAGAGTCCACGTGGCTGACGGTCGGCGTCCACTCAGTCTTCCTCGTCGTCCCCGCGCCGACGGAGCGTTCGCTCGGCGATCCGGCTGGAGAGCTTGCCCGTCGCCCACTTGGCCCGGCCGAGGGTCTCGTTGCCAAGGCGCTTGGCGGCACCAACGCCGTCTGCTCCTGTCTCGAGCGCCTTGTCCCTCGCTTCCTTGGCCGCGTCCGTCCATCGTCTCGCCTCTGCTGACTCTCGAGCGCGCTCGATCCCGAGCCGCCCGTGGAAGTCGACGACGGCGATCGAGACATGGTTGCTCGACTGCACCACAGCCGGGGAGTCCATCGGATTCAGCAGCACCTTGGTGTTGGCCCTGCCCGCGGCCGCGTCCATGCGGGCCATCAGGCGCTCGGTGCACCGTGAGATGAGTTCCAGCCGGTTCTGCCGGGCAGCCTTCAGTCCGAGACGATGCCCGTCCAACTCCCCCGGAGACGCGTCCAGCACCCGGTCGAGTTCAAGTACGGCGATCGCGTCCTGCAACTGGAAGCAGCGAGCCAGGACAGCGAGCCACTCCTGGGCCTTGGACTCCGCTTCCTTGGCCGCCTTGGCGAGATCACCGATCGTGGTCTTGCCCTCCAGCTTCTCCGCGAGCGCGTCGAGTTGACGCAACGCGTACGCCTGGGTTTCTGCGATCGTCGCCGGCGCACCCTGCACCTTCGACCACGTGATCTCGTCGACCCGGCCCCGCTGCTCCCGGATGGTCATGGACTCCTCGATGACGAAGCCCACTCCGATCATGCGGGCCAACACGGCATCCTTCTGGGCGCGGAGCACATCGTCGACCTTCTCGTCGATCGTGGCGAGATAGTCGGTGATCTCCTTCATGCTCTGTTGCATCGCAAGCTGAGCCATGATTCCCGCGGCACCAGCCAGCATCGCCGGGTTGCCCGCAATCGCCCCCGGCGCCTTTGAGATCTGGAGCCAGGACTTGATCGAGCCCGGCTGCCCCACCATCGCATGACTGACGCCCGGCGTCTTGCTCTGCATCAGCCCGTATTTATGGACGACCTGCGCGGACTCCTTGGTCAGCTGCACCCAGCGACCCGAGTGGGCGGCAATCGCGGAACCTGCCTGTGCGGCTGCAGCCCCGGCACTGAGGACAGATCCGAGCCGGGGCAGTCCGAGGTCCTTCGACGGCAGTCCCTCAGAGACGAGGAAGCGTTCGACAGCCGCCGCATCTCCGATGACCGCCAGCCCGTCGCCGTCACTGATCAGCTGAATCTCGTTATCCACAGTCGGCTCCTGAGGTTCGGGAAGGGTGAACAGCGACGCCCTCTGCGATGCTCATTGCTTCGCCCTGCGGCCACGGGTGGCCTTGGCCGGGCGCCACGAGGTGAGCGCCTCGTCGGTGAGGTGCAGGCGGTTGGTGGTCTCGGCGAGGAAGCCGGCGTAGATGTCCGCCGGAGAGGCACCCCACTCCGGGTCGAACTCGCCGTGCCACTGGCGTACCCAGGGAAGGATCTCCCGCAACCCCGCGACCAACGGCAACAGCCGGTCGGCGGCCCAGCCGTCCTCCTGCTCGCGGGCGACGATCAGGGTCGCGAGGGCCTGGGCCTGCTCGCGGTGGTCCCAGCCGGCCCAGCCGACCAGCAGCGACGGGTCACCGTCGCGGCTGGCACCCGGGTAGGAGACGAATCGCTCCTTGGGTACGTCGAGCTTGCCCCGGTGTTTCCAGAAGCTGGTCTTGAGGAAGTCCGCCGAGGTGTACTTCGGCGGCACCGGGATCTGCTTGCGGAACTCCCGCTTCGCCGCCTCGTCGGGCAGCGCGTCCTCCTGCCGCTGCAGGTCCCACACCTGCTCCCAGTCGGCGCGCTTACTCAGCCCGGAGTCCTTGTAGCGCAGCGCGGCCAGGTGCGGCACGTGCTCGTCGGCGACCAGGTCGGCGACCACCTTGCCGAGATCCTGACCGGGCGCGTAGAGGTTGGAGACGGTGAGCACATCGGCGTCGCGGCGCAGCTCGTCGGCGAGCTGGGCGGTGGTCAACGGGCGCGGCTGCTCCAACCCGTCGACGTGGTGGTACCACAGCTCCCGCGCCTCGCACCGGTCCAGCAGCCAGTCGCGCAGCGCCTTCGCCTGCATCGCGTCCCAGCCCTCGGTGGCCCAGCGCCGCTTGCACTCCGGCCGCTCGATCAGCCCGATGTTCCGGTTACCCTCGATGACCGCGATCCGCCGCTCCACCACCGCCCGGTACTCATCCGACCAGTGCGCCGGTAGCTCTGTGACGGCTTCAAAATCGTGACTAGGGTGCTTGAACCACGCCGTCTCCGCCTCACCGGCGGCGACCTTGCGGGCGAGCACGATCTCGAACGTCCGCTCCCCCAGCTTCAGCTCGGGCACCGAGTCGACCGGCACGGAGAGTTTCTCGTCCAGCAGCCCGTAGAGCGAGTAGACCTGCCAGTCCAACTCCTCCTGCAACCCGATCATCCGCGCCCGAACCGAGTGCCACTCGTCGCGAGCGGCGGCCAGACGCTCGCGGGTAGGAACCCCAGAAGCTGCGACCGCCGCCCAGGTTACCGTGGCGAGCCGCTGCGCCAGCCGGTCGATCTCCCGGCTCAATTCCAGCGGGTACGCCGACGGTAGCGGAAACTCTAGGAGCTTTGTGCCGGTGAACTCGTAGAACGAATACCAAGGTTCGGGGCTCCATCGATTTCCACCGCCGCTAGAGTTATCCGCGCCAGTCTTCGCATGGCTCACCTGCTTAAGCCAGAAACAGGCCACCGAACTGTTTAGTACGCCGAGCAGGCGCAGGTGATCGTCCTCCGACGCCCCCTCCGCCAACTTGATCACCGGCGCCGAACGATTGAAGACCTTCCCACCTCGGTCCAGCACAAACTGGTTGTGGGTAGCTACGAAGGCAAACGCAATGGAGAGCGGAACGCGGAGTTTGCTGGTGTAATTTTCAAGGTGCTCGTACCAAGGCCGCCCCTGCTGCGAAAGGGTTCGTCCGAAGATCACGCGGCTCTGGAGAAGCCGCCGGACCGGCCATAGAGTGAACGAGGGAAGAGGGTGGCCTGGTTCAACGACCGCCGTTTGCGCCGCATTGGAATAGGGTGAGCGAGTGACCGGGGGGGGAACAATTTCGTAGTCCCGAACGCACTCTCCGGTGACGAACGGCCGAATGTACTCGAGTTCGTTAAAACGACGTGCCGTAGCCTGATTCGGCAGCACCCACGCATCGTCTTCGCCGACGACCGTCGTTCGGCCAATGGCGTCGATCGCCTGCATTAGCTTTTCCGGCCGACGCTCAAGTTGCGCGAGAAGGCCGTCCGCACCGCCGCCACTCAAACTCCATGGAAAGGACGCCAAACGCTCCCTCGGCAGGTCAGCTACGCTGATCCACTCGGATTCGGAGCCGACGCGGTCAACCTGAGTGACGATCGCTTGCCAGACCTGACCCTTGCGCGGGTCAAGCGGGGTGTTTGGCTCACCACGTACACCCATCACAGCACGGATAGTTGTTGCTCGACCTCGCTTGGCATTTCGTCCAGCCAGGATCACCGTCGGGGTTCCATGACCTGGGATATAGGCACCCGAGGTGTCAATGACCCGGGTCAAGTCAATCTCATTGGTGAAATAGTCCTCGATCAGCCTCTTGCCAAACTCTCGCTTCATGAAGGAGTTGGCGGTGATCTGGCCGACATATCCAGAATTGCGGCCGTCCGTGTCAGCGTTCTTGGCGAGTTGGAAGAATCGTTGAATGAAGGGGACCGAAAGCGCGTATTGCTTATAGCATGCGCTATAAATTTCTCGGTACAAATCATTGAGGCGTCTGTCTTTAACAGTAATGTACGGTGGGTTGCCTACGACTACGTGGTAGCCACCCTCTTTGAGAATGCCCGGGTGCTCGTGCAGATCTTCAGTCGCGTAATGGAATCCCGCCAACTCGTCAGTTCCGCCGCCGAAAAGATCGAGCTGCCGAGCCTTGATGAGGGAGTCGCCGACGGCCAGGTGCAATGGGAAGGCGTAGCTGGCCGTGTCGGCCAGGGTCTTGAGGTGGCAGGCGCGTAGGGCGGCGACCAGGAGGCGGAAGCGGGCAATGGCGACGGCGAAAGGATTGATGTCAACACCGTGGACGGCGTCCAGGGCGAGGCGTACCCGCTCGTGGGGGTCGCGGTTGGGGGCGTGCTGCTCCCACTCCTTGAGTAGGCGGTGGAACGCGCCGAGGACGAAGTGCCCCGATCCGCAGGTCGGGTCGATCATCTTGGCCACGTCGTGGCCGAACTCGTCGATCGCCGGGGTGAGGGTCAGATCGAGGATGAACTCCTCGACGAACTCCGGGGTCTGGAGCAGGGCGTAGGTCTTGCGGGCCGCCTCGGAGAGGTCCTGGTAGAGGTCGCCGAGAAAGCGGGTGTCCCACTCCGGTTCGGTGAAGTTGTGGACCAGGCCGCCGCTTTCGCCGCGCCGACGCCAGAAGCTGATCAGCTCCTTGGCCGCGTCATGGGAAATGTCGATCTGGTAGAGCGGGTTGTGCCGCTTGTCGAAGAGCGCCTTGCCGGCCTGGGTGCTGGCGATGGCGTCGAAGCCCTGCTCCAGCCAGCCGCGCAGGGTCTCCTCGGGCCGCTCGCGGAAGAACTGCGCCTCGGCCTCCTCGGCCAGCACGAGGCGGTCCCCCGGCCCGGCGAGGTAGGGGTCGGGCAGCAAGCCGTTGTCCTCGCAGAAGCGAACGAAGACAGTGCCGAGCACCCAGGCGACGGCGACCTGGGTGACGCGCTCGTCCCGCCAGGCCGCCCATGTGGCGGCGGTACGCCCGACCTTGAAGGCGTGGTCGTACTCGTCACGCAGTCGGAGGCGCACCTCCTCGACCGATTCGGCCTGCTCCCGCAGGTCCTTTTCCAGATTCTTGACCTGCTTCTGCAGGTCGGACAAGAGCAGCTTCCGGTCGATCACGCGACGACTCTAGCTGTCCCGCGTACGGGACGGAGGTACCCGTAAGGGCCAATCTGCCCGACGGGTCGCTACCTACGGCTCCCGCATCCAGGTCTTCGGGTCGGTGACGAAGACGCCCTTGCCCTGCTGCCGGCGGATCACCCGCAGCGCTTCGAGGCGGACGTAGGCCAACTGCACGGTCCCGTAGCTGACACCGTAGTCGGCGCGCGTCTCGGTGATCGACGGCAGCCGGTCACCGGGCTTCAGCTTCCCCGACCTCACGTCGGCCATCACGTCGTCGGCAATACGCAGATATTCGGCTGATTCGGGCATGTCACTCCTCGCGTGGCAACCCGAATTCGATCACAGCTCGACTCACTAAACAACGTGCTTTGACTTCCCTGTGTTCCCTAGTTATGTTTGTCCCGAGCCGCTCCTCGCGTGGCAACGAGTTCGGCTCATCCCCCTGGTCGGGGCGGGTGCGCGTGCCCGTCCCGACCCACCGGACTGCTCCGCTGTCGTACCGCTGATCAGAGCTGCGGCGGCGGAGCGGGCGGGCCGCCCGCAGCCGGCGTGCGGACGGCCCGCCCTTCCAGACCCACTGCAAGGACCTTCCCCGCTTCCGCCTGCACAGGAGAGGAACGACGTGGCCCAGGTGTATCGAGGTGGCCAGCTCTACGGGACCGGTCGCCCGGCCCGGTTGACCCCACACGAGGTGCGGACCCGCACCTTCGACCCGCGCCGCCGTGGCGCCGACCCCGATCAGGTACGCGACTTCCAGGCCCTGGTCGCCGACGAGCTGGCCGACCTGCACCAGCAGGTACGCCTGCTCAGCCAGGAGAACGACCGGATCAAGCGGGCGCTGCGCGACTGGCAGACCATGCACGCCCGGGAGTGCCGGCCGCCGCAGGAGTACCGCACCAACGAGGGCCACTGGTAGCCGTGCGCCCCTCCCCCGGTGACCTGCTGATCATCGACGGCCGGGCCTCAGTGCAGTTCGCCGGGGAGCGGGCGCTGATGTTGAACGTCGTCTCGGTCTGCGATCGGCCGACGTACGCCGGCTGGGTCTGGCTGACCGGCTACGTCATCAACCGCGCCGGCCGCGCCACCGCCAAGCGCGAGGTCTACGTCCAGTTCGCCGGCCTCCGCCGCGCCTCCACCCTGAACGCGCGACCGTCAGGGGCAGCAATCTTGTCGTAAGCGTCCCTATGCTCTTTCAAATGACGAGGGTGACGCCGCAGCAACTCGCGGCCACGCGAGGTTGCATGCTCGGGCTGATGCTGGGTGACGCGATCGGCGCCGCCGGCAGCACGGTCCCGTCTGCCGGAACGCTACGGGCCACGAGTGCCGGCCAACTTGCCTGCTTCACCGTCGAGGGCCTGGTCCGCGCCCATGTACGCGGGATGCACAAGGGGATATGCCACCCACCCGGCCAGGTCTGGCACGCCTACGTCCGCTGGGCTACGATGCAGAGGATCTCCGGCGTAAGGCGGTGGCAGGAAACGGACTGGCCAGACGGCTGGCTTGCCCAAGTCCCGGCACTGAGGGAGCGGCGGGGCTCCGCGCCTGCGACGGTGACTGCCCTCCAGGGCGGAGAGGCTGGCACGCTGGAAAAGCCGGGCGGCACCAGCATCGGCGCACACGGTCTCACCCGCAGCCTGCCCGCTGGACTGTGCACCTGGTGGGTGTCGCCGGGAGAGTTGGGTGCAAGCATCGCGGCCCTCAGCCACTCCGGCGATGCTGCGGCGGCAGCCGCACTTGGCGCCGCGATGATCCACCTGATTGGCTCTGGCCACACCATAGTGGGGGCGGCCATGAGGGCTCGCAGTGTTCCTCACGGAAGCTGGCGCGACACAACCGCTGATCTGCTGGCACCCGCGCTGGCCGCCGCCGAAGCAAAACCTCGTCAGCCGTCGGAACTCGCCCGCCTCGCACCGGATGCCACAGCCCAGTCAGCGCTGCTCGGTGGGGTTTATGTCGCTGCGTCGTTCGCTGGTCGAGAGCAGGTCAGGGAGGCGCTGCTGTTCGCTGCCGCGACGGGCGCCAAGCACGCCGCAACAGTCGCAGGCGCACTGCTGGGCGCTGCCCACGGCCCGGACGCGCTACCCGTCGACTGGATGTCCCGAATGGAACTGGCGTGGGTAGCCGATACGCTGGCCCGCGATCTGGTTACCCAGGTCGCGAATAGCCCCTCCGGAGCCGAGTACGTGGAGGCAACCGATCCGCACTGGTGGGAACGCTACCCCGGCTGGTGATAGTGGCCGGTGCAAAGTCATCCTTGATGCCGTCCCGGACATCTGACGCCAGCGTTGCCGCAAGCCGAAGCGAGGGTAACCATGCCAAACAGGCCAGACCTCACCCTGTTTGTTGCATACGATGTCTCCACGGTAATTATCGCAACCCAGCCTTTGCGCATAAGGCGGAGAAGCGCTATTCGCAGGGACCACGGCAACGTTATCGAGTTCGAGCTATTAGCGTTTGCACAGATAAGGCGCATCGAAAGCAAGACCAGGACTACGGCGGCAGCCGGCCAGGTCCTACTTTCCGACCAGGCTGACCGCATGGAATTCCTTGGCGCGCTCGACACGATGATGCGGATTCGGGCGACATTGCCACTGCTTGATAGCATGGTGGATCCTCAATACGGCGACCTGATGCTCGCGCGCGCCCTGTGGCAGCTGGCAGAGCTACTTGACCGCCGACAGGAGATTCGCAGGGTCAGGGATCGCTTGATACAAATGGACTACAGTGACCTTCCGGCAGATAGCCTCGCCGTTTTTCGCATTCTCGCACAGATTGACCAAGTGCGCGACCTGTGGAGCGACAACAATGGCAGGATCGAGAAGGTCCTAGCAGATCTGCGAGCGACACTTGAATCCAGCAGCCGGTTTATCCGAGAGAGGAGGGCAGAGTCGTCTGTGAACCAGACCCTTCAGGAGATCGAAACGACTCTCCTGAATCTGGCCATCACAGCCCCTCCTCATCATCCCGACGCCAGTGAAAACCTGTCCGAAACGACCATTGCAGTTCTAAATGCCTATAAGGAATTGTCCAGACAGTACGGTACCGAATGACTCAGCCATTCATGGCAGCCAGAGAATATCGGTGCTCGCGCATCTATGGCACCCTCCGTTAAGGGCTGTTTCGGACAGCGGGACTACGCGCAGTGCGCACAGGGCTGCAGACGACCACCGACGTCGTCATGTGCCCAGCGTTCAAGTTCGGGGAGGTGGCCGCAGATCTTGATGTAGTCGGTCGTCCAACTGCGACCTTCTGTCGAAAGCTCCGTGATCCATTTGCAGCTGGCCCGATGCAGGATCAGGTAGCTGGGGCTGGGGCTGCGGCTACTGTTCACGACGTACCCCTCTGGGTTGCTGGAGACCCAGCTCAGGTAAGCCTCATCGTCATCCTTGAAGCGCTGCATAGGGCCAGGATGAACCGTCATAGCGCCGGTGGGAAGGCCCGACCGCGTCGCCGGGCGTTGGTCGTGCCGTCCTGCGGCCGACTAGATGATCGGGGGCACGACCTATGACGGACTACCCACCGCGCTGCGGTGGGCGTTGACGACCCAGGCGTCCGGCAGACCGATCCACTCGTTGTCGCCCACCCGCACCACCGCACCGTCCAGCTTCGGCAGCAGCGCCGGGTCCTCCATCGGGCAGAGCAGCCACATGCCCCCCGCCCCACTCCGCGCCGCGTCGGCCAGCTCGTAGAGCCGCTCCATCGCTCGGTACCGGGCCAGCACCGCCGCGTCGTGCAGCAGCACCGGCCCCGCCTCGGCCGACAGTTCGGCGCGCAGCTCCGGCGCGGCCAACTGCCACGCCCGCTCGACGTACTCCCCGAGCTTGATCGCCCCCCGGGAGCCGGGCGGCGCGATGTCCGCCCCGACCACCGTCTCCCAGGTCGGCTTGGGGTGCGCGTCGACCAGGGCGTGCAGGTGGTCGAGGAAGCGGGCCGCGACGTTGACCGGCCGGGCGTCGAAGCGCCGGGCCAGCTCCTCCCGCGCCAGGCCGTACCGCGACAGACGTACCGTCAGCGCCCGGAACCCGCCCGCGGACCTCGCGCCGGTCAGCCGCTCCTCGGCCCGCATCGCCGCCGCCAGCTCCGGCGACTCGGCCGTCCACCGGCTCGGCGCGACGGTAACCGACGGGCGCCGCTGCATGATCGACATGGAGGACGAGGCGTTGCGGGGCGGCAACGGCACGTACCGGTCGCGGTCCCAGCGCAGCTCGAAGCCGGCCTCGGCGAGCAGCCGGTCCAGCTTCGGGTGCGGGGGCAGCGGGTCCAGCTCCGGGAAGCGCGTCCGCACCCGCTGAGTCACCTGCTCCGGCGTCAGCCCGCGGCCCCCCTCTGTCGAGGTCGCCGGAGGCACCACGCCGGCCTGGGCCAGCCGCAGCGCGCGTACCGGATCGAGGTCGCGCGGGTAGAGCTCCAGCCGCGCGGTCGCGGCGGCGCGCTCCGAGGCCGCCGCGGCCAGCAGCACGCGTCGCCGCTCGTCGATGACGTCGGCCGCGCCGCCGGGCGCGGCGACCGCCGCGAGGGTACGCAGCACCGTCGCCGGACTGGGTAGCACCTCGCTGGCGGCGAGCTTGTCGGCGGCCCGGCCGAGCGCATCGGCGTAGTCGAGCAGCGCCGGCGCGGCCGGAGTGTCCGGCGCGTCGTCCTCGCCCGCCTCCAGGGCCACCAGCAGCCGGTCACCACGCGGGTGTGGCTTGCCGTTGATGTCGGCGCGGGCATGCCGGCGCAGCAGCAGGCGCGGCTCGTCGGCGAGCGCGTCGACCTCCACGGCGGCCCGCACCGCGGCGACCGCCACCGCGAGCCGCAGCGCGTCCCCGGTACGCACCGAGCCGCGGCTGCTCAGCAGGGCCGCGGCCAGCTCGGCAACGCCCATCACCCGGCCGCCGTCGCGCAGCAGCTCGATGATCTGGGTACGCACGCTGCCGACCACCGGGATGTCGTGCCATCGCTTGCGCTGCTTGCCGAGGATCTGCGCGATCCGGGCGGGAGTGACACCGAGCGGCTTGGCCACCTGCGGGTGCTGCGGCCACAGCGGCAGGTCCGGTAGGACGCCGGTGGCGTCGGGCAGGTGCAGCGCCAGCCGGGTGGCCTCGATGTCGTTGGGGTTGCGGCTGGCCGGGACGAGCAGCGTGGCGATCGCGTCCAGGCCGACGCGTACCAGATCGGGGTCGCCGTCCCCGGCGGCGGCCTCGGAGGCCACCGCCTCCGTCGCGGCCTTGCGGGCGGCGGGCGTGGTGGGGATGGTCTCCCGCTCCCCCAGCCGGCCGCGCCACTCCTTCACCCGGCGTTGCAGCTCCTGGCGGGTCTTGGCGCCCAGGCCGGGCAGGTGGGCGAGCTTGTTGGCGACGGTGAGCAGCTCGCCGACGGTGCTGGCGTCGAGGCGGTGGGCGGCAGAGACCGCGCGCGGGGTGAGCCCGGCCGCCTCCAGGGCCGTGGCCCGGGTCGCCTTGGTGGCGGCCTCGTCGCGGGCCGCCTCGGCGGCCTTCTCGTCCGGCTCGTCGGCCTCGATCTCGGGGTGGTCGGTGCCCACCGGGGCGCTCGCGTCGGAGCGGCGGAACACCTGCTGCCAGGCGTCGCGCATGTCCTTGAGCGAGGTGAACCGCTGGCGGTGGTCGCGGTGTAGTGCGCGCTGGAAGAAGTCCGCCAGGTCGTCGCGGATGGCCGGGTCGAACGCCTCGACGGCCAGCACCGGCGGGCCCTCGGTCAGCTGCGGCTCGGTGCCACCGTCACCCCAGACGGGCAGCTCGCCGGAGGCCATCTCGTGCAGGGTGACCCCGAGGGCGTACCACTCGGCGTGCTTGTCGTAGCCGGGGCGGGTGGCGGTGCCGAGGAACGGGTCGAGGTAGCGGGGGGTGCCGGCGGTGATCTCCTTGACCGAGACGCCGGCCAGGGAGAAGTCGAAGAGCACCAGCTGCTTGGTGCGGTTGGGGCGCACCCGGATGGCGATGTTGTCCGGCTTGATGTCCCGGTGGTAGACGCCCTCCCCCTCCAGGTAGTCCAGGGCGCCGAACAGGTAGTCGCTGTAGGTCTCCAGCTCGTCGACGGTGAGCCGGCCGTCGTCGCGCAGCTTGCGGGCCAGGGTGCGGTCCCCGGCGTGCTCGAGCACGACGACCGTGCGGTTGCCGATCTGCAGCGGCTCCGGCCGGGCCAGCCGAATCACCCGCGAGTCGGTGAGCGGCCCGAGGACCCTCGCCTCATGTGCCAGGCGGGCGCCCTTCTCGTCGGAGAGCCCGACCTTGAGCACCTCCTCCCGCCGGGTGCGCTCGTTGAAGCCGAGGAACGCCCGGCAGGTCGAGCCGGTACCGAGACTGCGGACGATCTTCCACTCGCCGACCCGGTCGCCGCCGCGCGCCTCGAGGGGGTCGACCTGCTCGGGCTCCGGCTCCTCCGGGTGCACCGACTTCGGCGGCGGTGCGGTCAACTCCTCCTCGACCACCTGGAGCATCTCGACGAACTCGGCCACGGTGGTGAGGCGCTGGGTCGGCACCGGGGCGGTGGCCGCCTGAATCAGCTCGTCGGCGAACTCGGTGATCCCGTCGGCGATCGCGGAGGCGCGCAGCCCGTTGTCCCGCGCGAGCCGGGTGAGCAGTTCGGCACGCTTCGCCGCCGGCGGCTGGCCGGTCAGGATCAGGTAGCTCAACGCGCCGAGGCCGAAGACGTCCATCGCGACCGCGTCCGGCTTCGGCGCGGTCAGCTCCGGCGCGAGGTACGCCTCGGCCGAACGCTCGATGTGCGAGGCCGCGTGCGTGGACAGGGTGACCGGATCGCCGCTGCTGCCCCCGCCGCTCCCGTCGACACCACGGGTCGCCGCCTGCCAGTCGCTGATCTGCAGCTGCGGAGTCAGCCACGCCTCGTCCTCGCTGCCACCCCGCCGCTGTCGTCCCGGGCTGACCAGGACGCTGCGCGCCGACAGGGCGCGATGGTGCAACCGCCGGCGGTGCGCGTACGCGACCGTCTCCGCGAGCTGGCGGATCATCGCCAGGCGGCTCAACGCGTCGAGGCGCTCGCCGTACTGGGCCATGTAGTGGTCGAGGCGGATCGAGCGGGGGTCGTACCGGAAGATCAACGCCGGCCCGGCCTCGTGCGACTCCATCGAGTCCACCTGGACGATGCCGGGGTGGTTGATGCCGTGCATCACCTGCATCTCGCGCTTGGCGGCGCGTTCGATGCTGGCCCGCTCGGCCTGCACCGCGTTGCGCTCGACCAGGTAGATCCGGACCCGGCGGCGCTCCCGCTCCAGGTCACTGTGCCGGGCCTCGTGGTCCTGCCAGGTCGGGCCGACATCGAACGGACGGGGCTCCAGCTTCCACGCGCCGATCTGGTAGTGCCGCCGGCTGCGGGCGATGCCGACCTCTTCCAGCAGGTCCGGCAACGCCGCCGACATCTCCTTGGTGACCCGCTGCTGCTCGTCCTGCGGCGGGCGCTGCAGGAACGAGCCGATGGTCGGCAACTGGCCCGGCTGGTGGCCGGGCGTCGGCTCGGGCCCGTAGACGCCGTGCAGGTGGTGATCGGAGAGCCCGATGTGCAGCCCCGGCCTCGACAGGAACACCGCCGCCTGCACGAACGGGATCCGGACCTTCGCCCCCTTCCGGCGTCCGGCGGCGACCTGGAGCAGCGACTTGAGCTTCTTCGCCTTCGCGTCGGCCAGGTGCAGGGGGTTCTCGAAGACCCGGGTCTTGTTCGGCCCGTTCAGGATCCAGTTGGAGCCGCTGGAGATCAGCCGGCCGGTCAGGCTCTTGATCTCGATCAGGTAGAGCCCGCCCGGACCGGCGACCAGCAGGTCAACCTCGTAGGGGTGACCGGTCTGCGCGGTGAAGGTGAAGTTGGACCACGCCCGGTATGGCTCCGTGTCCGGCAGCAGCGCCTGGACGTGCGCCAGCGCCTCCCGCTCGTGCGCGAACTGCGACGGCGTGATCGTGGTCCACCGGCCCTCCTGCATGGCAGAGATCCTAGGGCCAGGTGAGCAGGACGGGCCCGTCCGGCAGGCATCCATCGGTCAGCCTCACCAGATCATCCCCAGTTCCTGGTACGCGCGCGGCAGGTCGTCGACGGCGAGCACCTGCACCGGCGCCGCGCCACCCTTCCCCGTCACGAGCACCAGCGGGTAACCACCCTCAGCGTCGTCCGGTCGATGCAGAGCGGCCTCGAGCTCCGCCACGGCGCTCGCGAGCGTGGCCGACGCGGCGACGTTCCTCGGCCTCACGGGGCCGACCTCCGGGTGGTCGGCAAGTTCCGACACCGCGACACCGAGGTCGAGCAGCACCATGCCATCCGCTTCGGCCTTGGCCTCCGCCCAACGTCCGACCTGCTCCCTGGTCACCAGGAGCCAGCCACGCTGCCCGTCCTGGTACGGCAGTTGGGAGAAGTCGCCCCGATGCATCGTCTGCAGCGCTTCCCGGAGCGGCGTGGTGGGGAGGCAGGTGCGGGCCTCGGTGGCGATATCGCCGACCTTCCGGGGATGCCGCAGAGCACCCAGGATCTTCTCCAACCGCTCCACGATCTCCTTCGGCGGGGACGCGACCGGCCCGGAGTAGCCCTCGAACGACACGTGGGCGTAGGCGTTGCGGACGCCGCGGCAGCGGTCCAGGAACCGTTCCTGGTCGGCGGTGAGCAGCTTCTGCTCCCGCGCCCAGGCCAGCAGGCTGAACGCGGTCTGCTGGCTCGAGGCACCTCCGGTCTGCTTCATCCAACGGTGCTTCAGGTCCGATTCGAGCCCTTTCCAGGCAACGTCGAAGCGGGTGACGAGTGATTCCCTGTCGTTCTTCGCCATCGGCCGGCCCTTCCAATCCGAACTGGCGGTCCGGGACCGGCCCGGCTTCGCAGCCGATGATCATAGGGTCGTGATCCCCTCAGGTGTCCCCGGGTGCCGGGCTGCCGGCCGGAGGCAGGGTAGAGCCAGGGTCCGACCTGGAGCCGCCCCGTAGGGCGACGGTGCTGCGCAAGGCGGTCGAGATGCGCCCCGGACCGCCGTCTCGTGCGGCGCTCTCAGCTCCCGGTGGTGTGCTCCGGCAGACCCTGCCGCGCCCGCAGGAACGGCCCCAACCCCATCCCGTCCTCACTGGCCAGAAACGCCCCGCGCGCCGTGAGCAGCGCCTCCTCGGCGTGCGCCATGCAGCCCCATACCGTGTCGCCCCAGGAGTCGGCGAGCTTCACCTCGGCCGGCTCGCCGCACGGCTCGCCCTGCGGCCCGCCGATCTGGCACCTGGCCGGCGCCCCGCCTCGACGGCTGACCGCCTCGGCCGCCTCCCTGATCAGCGAGAACCGGGCCTCGGCGCCGGGCTGGGCCACCCGGTCCTGCGCCGCCACGGCTCGCCGCTGGCCGAACAGCACCGCGTTGCCGTCCGGGTCGATGACGCGGCACTCGCCGCCAGGGGCGTGCTCGGGGTAGCCGGCGCGCTGCACCGCGTACCCGGCCGAGGTCAGCCGGTCGACCACGGGCTCCAGCTCGTCGACGTACAGGTAGATCAGCAGCGGCAGCTCGACGGTGACCAGGCGCGGCGTGACCGCGGCCAGCAGCAGGGTCAGCTCCCCGCACTGCAGGTACGACCAGCGCGAGTCCCCGTCGCCGCCGGTGCGCACCTCGGTGTAGCCGAACACCTCGTAGAAGCGCCGCGCCGCGTCGGCGTCCGCGACATACAGCACCGGCACCTGCGCCTGCACTCCACTCTGCACCGCGTAACCCTACCTACAGGCGACCCACGAATCACGTCTTCGAGATCGGCTTTCTCGTACCCCCACCGCGGCGTCGGCCCGCCTACGATGCCGCCATGCCCCCCTCACCCGCGCGCAGCTCCCGGACCACCGACTGGACACCGCCGCGACGGCCGGACTGCTCCTGCCCGGAGCACCACGACGACCTCGCCGAGCTGGTGCTGCCCGCCACCGAGCCCGGCGACCCGGCGATGACGCTGCCGGACCTCGTCGCCGCGAACGCCCTCGGTGTCCTGCCCGCCGAGCCGCGCGACCGCTGGCTGGAGGTCCACGACGAGTCGGACAGCGGCCCGTCGCGGCTCGGCCCCTTCCACTGGGGGCTCTGGCTCGGTGACGAGGCCCGGTCGTGCTACGACGACGACTCCGAGCGGTCGCTGGACCAGGCGCTGCTCGACCGTCCGGGCGTCGACCGGGTCGAGTGGATGGAACGCGAGGAGTTCCTGGTCGGGGCCCCCACGCTCTGCGCGAGCGGGCTGCTGGCCGCCATGGCCCGCGCCCTGGCCGATCCCCGGGTACGCGCCGCGGGCCGGCCGGCCGCCTAGGCCCGCCCGGCGCCGCCGT
This sequence comes from Micromonospora sp. CPCC 205739, assembly GCF_036906795.1. Classification (NCBI taxonomy): domain Bacteria; kingdom Bacillati; phylum Actinomycetota; class Actinomycetes; order Micromonosporales; family Micromonosporaceae; genus Micromonospora; species Micromonospora sp. CPCC 205739. The sequence goes on from NZ_JBAKHS010000007.1 coordinate 241,354, forward strand.
ACCCCGGCGGGCGCGACCGGGGTCAGCGGGCGAGCGCCGCGTAGCGCCCGTCGCGCGCGATCAGCGTGTCGTGGCTGCCGGACTCGATGATGCGGCCGTGGTCGACCACGGCGATCTGGTCGGCCTCGCGCACGGTCGAGAGCCGGTGCGCGATGGTGATCACGGTACGGCCCCGGGCGAGCCGGTCGAAGGCCCGCTGCACCGCCCGCTCGGTCTCGGTGTCCAGGGCGCTGGTGGCCTCGTCCAGCACCAGGATGCGCGGGTCGCGCAGCAGCGTGCGGGCGATCGCCAGGCGCTGCTTCTCCCCGCCGGAGAAGCGGTGGCCACGGGAGCCGACCACGGTGTCGTACCCGTCGGGGAGGCCGGCGATGAGGTCGTGGATCTGCGCGGCGCGCGCGGCGTCCTCGATCTCGGCGTCGGTGGCGTCCGGCCGGGCGTACCGCAGGTTCTCCCGCACGGTGGTGTGCAGCAGGTAGGTCTCCTGGCTGACCACGCCGACCACGGCGGCGAGGTCGGTCAGCCGCAGGTCACGCAGGTCGACGCCGTCGATGGTGATCCGGCCGCTGCCGGGGTCGTGCAGCCGGCTGATCAGGGCGGCCAGGGTGCTCTTGCCGGAGCCGGTCTCGCCCACCAGGGCCAGGCTGGTACCGGCCGGCACGTCCAGGGTGATCCCGGCGACGGCGGCGGTGTCGCTGCCCGGGTAGCTGAAGGTGACGTCCTCGACGCGCAGGTGGCCGCGTACCCGCGCCGGGTCGATCTGCACCGGGTGCGCCGGGTCGTCCACCTCGACCGGGAGGTCCAGGTACTCGAAGATCCGGGCGAAGAGCGCCAGCGACGCGGTCAGCGTGACGCCGACGTTGAGCAGCCCCATCAGCGGGCGGAACAGCCCGCCCTGCAGGGCGGTGAAGGCGACCAGCGTGCCGATGCTGAGGGTGCCGGCGGTGCCGGGCAGGCCGGCGCTGAGGTAGATCACCGCCGGGATGGCGGCGAAGATGACCGTCATCGTGGCCATCCGCCAGCGCCCGGCCAGCTCGGAGCGGAGTTCCAGGTCGACCAGGCGGGCCGACGAGGCGGCGAACCGGTCGATCAGCGCGGCGCCCGCGCCGAGGGTCTTGCTGAGCTGCACGCCGCTGATCGACAGCCCCTCCTCGATGGTGACGTTGAGGTCGGCCAGCTCGCGCTGGCGCTGGGCGGTGATCTCGCGGCGCATCCGGGCGACCTTGCGGGTCAACCAGATCGCCGGGGGCAGCACCAGCAGGGAGACCAGGGAGAGCCGCCAGGACAGCGCCACCATGGCGGCCGCGGTAGCCACCACCGTGGTCAGGTTGGCCGCGATCGAGGTGGCGGTGGAGGTGACGACGGTCTGCATGCCGCCGATGTCGTTGGTGATGCGGGACTGCACCTCGCCGGTGCGGGTGCGGGTGAAGAACGCGATGGACTGGCGGTGCAGGTGGGCGAAGACGTCGGTGCGCAGCCGGTGCATCACCAGCTGGCCGACCCGGGTGGAGATCCAGGTCTGCACGACGCCGAGGACGGCGGTCACGGCCGCGACCGCGATCATGCCGCCGACCAGCCAGACCAGCAGGGTCAGGTCGCGCTCGGGCAGCGCCCGGTCGATCACGGCACGCAGCAGGAACGGCGTGGCCATCGCCAGCACCGACGAGGCCACGATGATCACCGTGATGACGGCCAACTGCCAGCGGTACGCGGTGAAGAGCCGCCCGATGCGGCGCAGCGACACGTCGCGGGCCTGCGCCTTCTCGGCGGCGGAGACGGTACGGGGGGCGCCGCCGCGGCCCTCCCGGTGGGTGGGGGTCGAATCCAAGGAGTGCCTCTTCCTGTCGGGTCGATTACTGAGGTTACCTCATCATGAGGGAGCAACAGCAATATCTGCTACGGTATTCCGGTGGACGCCGACGAGCGCGAGGCGCACGAGGAGAGCCTGGCCGAGCTGTTCTGGGCGGTGGCCCGCCGGCTGCGCCACCAGTCCCGCCAGACCCTCGAACCGTGGGAGATCAACCCCGGCCACGCCCGCGCCCTCGCCGTGCTCGGTCGGCACGGCCCCATGCGGCTGAGCGCGCTCGCCGACCACCTGCACATCGCGCCCCGCTCCACCACCGAGGTCGTCGACGGTCTGGAGGAACGCGGGGTCGTCACGCGCCAGCCCGACCCGGCGGACCGGCGCGCGACCCTGGTCGCGCTGACCGACGAGGGTACGCAGATCGGCGCGGCCATCCGGGCGGCCCGCACCGCCGAGGCGGACCGCTTCTTCGGGCACCTCTCCCCCGCCGACCACGAGCACCTGACCCGCATCCTCCGCACCCTCCGCGACTGACCTCACGCGCTCGGGCGGCTGCTGGCGAGAATCGCCAGCACCTCGCGGAGTACGGCGTCGGTTTCGTGCACCAGGCGGCGGTGGGCGAAGCGCACCACGAGGATGCCGACGGTGGCGAGCAGCGCGTCCCGGCGCAGGTCGACCTCGCGTCGGCGCGGGTGGGCGTGCGTGCTCGCACCGTCGAGTTCGAAATCGACCCGCTCCCGCTCGGCCCAGACGTCCAGGTACATCGTCCGGCGGCCGATGACGATCCGCGTCTGCCGTTGGAACGGCGGCATCCCCGGGCCGGTGAAGACGTGGTCGTGACCCCAGATCTCCAGCGGGCTCCGGCAGCCCGCCTGAAGCTTCGCCAGCAGAGCCCGCAGCTCGGCCCGGCCGGGCAGGCGCGGCACGGTGACGAGAGCTGTGATGATGCGCTGGGGTGTCGTGAGCCGGTCGTTGACGGCGCGGATCACCGGTGCGGGGCGGTCCACGGCGGGCAGCAGCGGCCAGGCGTCGACCAACGCTTGCTCCAGCCGGACCACCGGAACGCCCGACCGGCTCACCACCTGCGGCGGTCCCATCACCAGCCCGTGGCGGTGATGCACCGCGAGATGGGGTCGGGGGCGGACGCCTGAACCGCGCGGCGCGTCCAGGTGCACCGGCTCGTCCGCGGGTTGGCGGCGCAGGCCCCACACGTCGAGGGCGGTGAGACAGCTCAGGGCCGCCCGCCCGTCGGCGTAGGCGAGCGCCGCCCGCCTCCTCGCCGGCGGTTCGAGCCGCAGAAAGGCGGGAGCGTCGACCGGAGGATCGGCTTCGCAGTTCGCGGCCCCCTGGGCCAGCTGGAGCCTCGGGCGCTTCTCTTTCACCAGGGCGCCCGGCTCGCCCCGAGCCAGGTCTGCGTCGACGTAGACGCCGGGAAGCACGCGCAGCAGCTGACCGACATGGCAGGCGTGCCACAGCACCCACTCCGGCACCACCTCGGTCACCCCCCGCCGGGTAACCACTCCCCCGCCCCGCTCAACCAGAGCCCGCAACGCCGAATGCACTCCGGCATGCTCCCGCCCGCCCCGCCCCGCCCGCTCCCCCACCACGTTCCCCTGTGGACGCCATCCCCGCCTGTGGAAAGCCCCCACCCCGACGCCTCAGCTGCTACGGGCACCCATGATCGGGTCGCAGAATCCGAGAGGCTCGTCGGCGTGTCGTCTCGGAAAGACGTACTGGATCAAGAGAGGGCGTCGAGTTTGCGGCGGAGGTGGGTGCGCTCGGGGGTGTTGGTGGTGTGGGTGATGGCGGCTTCGTAGGCCGCTGCGGCCTCGTCCGATCGTCCTAGGCGGTGGAGGAGGTGGGCGCGGATGGTGTGGAAGAGGTGGTACGTGTCGAGGTTGAGGTCGTCGACGAGGGCTAGCGCCAGGGCGGGGCCGTGTACCTCGGCGACGGCGACCGCGCGGTTCAGGGCCACCACCGGGGTGGGGGTGAGGGCGTAGAGGTGGTCGTACAGCTGGAGGACCTGGGCCCAGTCGGTCGGGGGGTCGCTGTGCACGGCGTTGATCGCGGCTTGGAGCTGGTACGGGCCGGGGCGGTTGCGGCGCAGGCAGCGGCGTACCAGGGCCTGCCCCTCGGTGATCAGGGCTCGGTCCCAGCGGGTGTGGTTCTGTTCGGCGAGCGGGACCAGCGTGCCGTCGGCGGCGACCCGGGCGGGGCGGCGCGCCTCGGTGAGCAGCATCAACCCGAGCAGGCCCAGCGCCTCCGGCTCGTCGGGCATCAGATCGACCAGCAGCCGGCCCAGGCGCAGCGCCTCGGCGCAGAGCTCCGTGCGGACCAGCCGCTCACCGGCACTCGCCGTGTACCCCTCGTTGAAGATCAGGTAGACCACGGCGAGTACGGCCCGCAGCCGGTCGGGCAGGTCGGCGTCGCCGGGGACGCGGTACGGGATGCCGGCGTCGCGGATCTTGGCCTTGGCGCGGACCAGCCGCTGGGCCATGGTGGCCTCGGGGACCAGGAAGGCGCGAGCGATCTCGGCGGTGCTCAGCCCGCCGAGCAGGCGCAGGGTGAGCGCGACCCGGGCGGCCGGGCCGAGGGCCGGGTGGCAGCAGGTGAAGATCAGGCGGAGCCGCTCGTCGCGCACGGGTCCCTCCTCGGCCGGTGGCTCCTGGGCGTACAGCAACGCGGCCTGGGCATGCCGGTCCGCTCGGGTCGCCTCCCGCCGGAGCCGGTCGATGGCGCGGCGGCGGGCGGTGGTGATGATCCAGCCGGCCGGGCTGGGCGGTGCCCCGGTCTCCGGCCAGCGCCGCACCGCCTCGGTGAAGGCGTCCTGGACCGCCTCCTCGGCGAGGTCGATGTCGCCGAGGACGCGGACCAGCACGGCGACCGCCCGGCCGTACTCGGCGCGGAAGGCCGCCTCGACGTCGAGGGTCACCCGTCGCCCTGGAAGGGGCGGACCTCGATCGGCAGCGTGGTGGCGAGGGCGTAGCGGCGACCCCATTCGAGGGCGGCGTCGAGGTCGGCGGCGCGGATGATGGTGAAGCCGCCCAGGTATTCCTTGCCCTCGACGAAGGGGCCGTCGGTGACCAGCACCTCGCCGTCCTTCGGGCGCAGCACAGTGGCGGTCTCCGGGGCGTGCAGCCCCTGCCCGAAGACCCACGAGCCGGTCGCCTCCAGCTCCTCGCGGATGGCGCCCAGCTCCCGCATCACCCCGGCCAGGAACTCCGGGTCCGGCGTCCCGCCCTGAGGCTGGTAGATGCTCAACAGGTACTGCTTCATGTCGTCCTCCTGGTGTGGATCGGCTTCCACTCTCCACACGGAGGGCGGGCGGGCGGATCGACACTCCGGCGACGGATTTCCTCAGGCGCGGTAGCCGGCGGCCAGGATCCGCTGCGCGGACATCGCGTACGCCCGAGGGTCGTCCGGGGTGGCCGCGCCGAGCCCGTCGACGTAGCGGTTGTACATGCTGAAGGCGGCGGCGATCAGCACGGTGTCGTGGACCTCCCGGTCGGTGGCGCCGTGGGCGCGGGCGGCGTCGACCAGCTCGCCGGTGACGGCGCGCCCGTCCTCGCGGACGGTGTCGGCGAGGCGGAGCAGGGCGCGCAGCTTCTCCGGCACCGGGGCGGTCGACAGGTCGGCGAGGACCCGGTCGACGAGCTCGGGGCCGTCGTCGAGCTGGGCACCGGCGGTGGCGGAGTGCGAGGCGCGGCAGAAGTCGCACCCGTTGCGGGCCGAGACGTACGCGGCGATCAGCTCGCGTTCGCCGCGGCTCAGGCTGCTCGGCCCGCGCAGCAGCACCTCGGCCAGCTCCATCAGCGGCCCAGCGGTCTCCGGCCGGTACCGCAGCAGGCCGACGATGCCGGGCTCGCGCCGCTCGTCCACGCCGAGGTCGATGTGCGCCATGCGGTCACCCTCTCCGTTGGCCGGGCCCACCGGGCTCGGCAGCCAGCCCCGCCATTCTGGCGGCTACGTCGACGCCGATCCATGGCCGGACGGTCAGGTGTGCTCGGGGGGCGCCACGGCGCTCTGGGACGGCCGACGGGCTGCCGAGGTGCCGGCCGCGCCCGCCGGCTGAATGTCCCCATAGATAATCTTGAGTTCATCTATTGAAAACTATCTACGCTTCGTGACCTAATACTGACAGTTCCTTTCGTCACTCCCGCCGCCCGGTGCGGCATCCCCCAGGGAGGAAAGATGAACCGTCTCCGCGCGGCCGCGGCCGCACTCCTGGCAACCGTCATGGTGGTCGCCGCCGGCAGCCTCGGCGTCACCGCCGCCGGCGCCGCCCCCGCGGGCCTGCCCGGCATGGACGTCTCCAGCTACCAGGGCAACGTCAACTGGTCGGCCGCCTGGACCAACGGCGCCCGGTTCGCGTACGTCAAGGCCACCGAGGGCACCTACTACACCAACCCGTACTTCGCCCAGCAGTACAACGGCTCCTACAACGTGGGGATGATCCGGGGCTCGTACCACTTCGCCCGCCCGGACACCACCAGCGGCGCTACCCAGGCCAACTACTTCGTCGACCACGGCGGCGGCTGGTCCAAGGACGGCAGGACGCTGCCCGGCGCGCTCGACATCGAGTACAACCCGTACGGCGCGACCTGCTACGGGCTGAGCCAGAGCGCGATGCGCAGCTGGATCGCCTCCTTCGTCAACCAGTACCACGCACGCACCGGCCGGTGGGCCACCATCTACACCACCACGGACTGGTGGACGACCTGCACCGGCAACACCTCGCAGTTCGCCGCCAACAACCCGCTCTGGATCGCCCGGTACGCCGGCACGGTCGGCAGCCTGCCGGCGGGCTGGCCGACGTACTCCTTCTGGCAGTGGGCGTCCTCGGGCGCCTTCCCCGGCGACCAGAACGTCTGGAACGGCACCCTGGACCGGCTCCGGGTGCTGGCCTGCAACGGACCCTGCTGACCGCCACCGGCGGCCGGCCGCCCGGCCCGTCGCCGGCCCCACCGACGAAGGAGGCCTCCATGTCCGTACCCGTGTCCCGCCGGGCCGCGCTGCGCGGCGCGGTCCTGCTCGGCGCCGCCGCCGGCGTCTCCGCCCTGACCCAGCTCGGCGGGGGCAGCGGTGCCCGCGCCGTCGCCACCCGGGTCGACCAGCCCGTGATCGCCAACTGCGCGACCTGGGGCGCCCGGCCCCCGTCGTCCCCGGTCAGCGTGGTGCAGAGCCGACCCAACAAGATCATCGTGCACCACACGGCGTTCCCGAACACCACCGACTACAGCCTGGCCAAGGCGTACGCGAACTCCCGCGACATCCAGAACCTGCACATGGACAGCAACGGCTGGCTCGACTCGGGGCAGCACTTCACCAACAGCCGGGGCGGGCATCTCACCGAAGGCCGGCACGGCAGCCTGTACGCGCTGCTGCACGGGCAGACCATGGTGCAGGGCGCGCACTGCGTCGGACAGAACAGTCAGGCGATCGGCATCGAGAACGACGGCACCTACCTCACCGTGCAGCCGCCGGCGGCGCTCTGGAACAGCCTGATCGCGTTCTGCGCCTTCACCTGCCAGCAGTACGGGATCGCGCCCAGCGAGATCTACGGGCACAAGGACTTCAACAACACCCAGTGCCCGGGCCTGCTGCACGGCCGACTGCCCGAGCTGCGCGCCGCGGTCGCCGCGCGGCTGGGCTGATTGCTTATATAAGCCTCGGCTGATAGAAAGGGTTCGTGCACGCCTTCGACGTCCTCGGCGACCCGGTGCGCCGCCGCATTCTCGAGCTGCTCGCCGACGGCGAGCTCAGCGCCGGGGAGGTCTGCGCGGTGATCCAGCGCGAGTACGGCATCTCGCAGCCCGCCGTCTCGCAGCACCTGCGGGTGCTGCGGGACAACGGCTTCGCGACCGTCCGGCCGCAGGGCGCCCGCCGCCTCTACGCCGTCGACCCGCGCCCGCTGCGCGAGGTCGACCAGTGGCTGGCCGGCTTCCGCCGGTTCTGGGCCCCGGCCCTGGATGCCCTCGCCACCGAGCTGGCGCGCGGCAGACGCGAACGGCGCCTGCACCCACCGCAGGACCCGACCGAGGAGAAACCCTGATGACCGACGTCACGCAGCAGATCAGCGCCGTGCGGCGCACCGTGGGCAGCCGGACCCTGGAGGCCGGCGAGGCCCGGGTGATGACCATCAGCCAGACGTACGACGCGCCGCTGGAGGACCTCTGGGACGCGTGCACCAACCCCGAACGCATCCCCCGCTGGTTCCTGCCGGTCTCCGGCGAGCTGCGGCTGCACGGCCGCTACCAGCTCGAGGGCAACGCCGGCGGCACGATCCAGCGCTGCGACCCGCCGAAGAGCTTCGGCGCCACCTGGGAATTCGGCGACGAGGTGAGCTGGATCGAGGTCCGGCTCACCCCGGAGGGCGACGGGCGCACCCGGTTCGAGCTGGAGCACGTCGCGCACGTCGACGACGAGCGCTGGACCGAGTTCGGTCCGGGCGCGGTCGGCGTCGGCTGGGACCTGGGCCTGCTCGGCCTCGCCTCCCACCTGGCCGCCGACGGCAGCGGGATCTCGCCCGAGCAGGCCGAGGCATGGATGGGCTCCGAGGAGGGCCGGCGGTTCGTCACCCTGAGCAGCGAGAGCTGGGGCGAGGCCAGCGTCGCCGCCGGCACCGACCCGGAGGCCGCGCGGGCCGCGACGGCACGCACCACCGCCTTCTACACCGGCGCGCCGGCCGCCTGACCGCAGGCCCACCCGACCGGGGTACGCCGGGCCGCATACGCGCGGCCCGGCGCGCCCGTCGGTCGGCGTCGGCGGGTGAAACCCGGAGGCGGACTGTCGGTGCCCCGGGCGAGACTGTCGGGCATGCCGCCGCCCCGCAGCCGCCGAACTCACCGCCCTCGTCGAGAGTGGACGACGGGTGAAGTACCTCTGTTTCTGGGGGCACCGGCCCCGGCGCGACGGCACCGTCGGCGCGGGGTGCCTGAGCCAGTGGTGGCCGGCGGCGTTCACCGTGGGCGGCCGGCGCTTCCCCACCGCCGAGCACTGGATGATGTGGCACAAGGCGGCCCTCTTCGGCGACGAGGAGATCGGCGAGCGGATCCTCGGCGCGGCCCACCCGCACCGGGCCAAGGCGCTGGGCCGCCAGGTGCGCGGCTTCGACCAGGCGACGTGGGAGGCCCGGCGCTACGACATCGTGGTCGCCGGCAGCGTCGCCAAGTTCGGCCAGCACGACGACCTGCGGGCGTACCTGCTGGGCACCGGGGACCGGGTGCTGGTCGAGGCGAGCCCGGTGGACCGGGTGTGGGGCATCGGGCTGGCCGCCGACGACCCGCGCGCGGAGGACCCGGCCCGCTGGCGAGGGCTGAACCTGCTGGACTTCGCGCTGATGCAGGCCCGGGAGGCGCTCCGGGAAGAGGCCGACCGGTCCCCGGGCGGGTGAGCCGCGCTCGCCGCCGCGACCCAGCCGATCCGGCAGCGGGAACGCGGCGGGCGGGGACCACAGCGCGATGGCCGGCTGATCACCTCGCCCCCGGGTGGCGGACGGGCGGCCGAGGGAAGGCGCGCCGGTCGCCGGGCCGGTAACGTGCGGCGACATGACGGGCGCTCCGTACTCGCACTGCTCCTTCTGCGGCGCCGCCTACCCGGCGGGCACCGGCTGGCCCCGGGTCTGCGCGACCTGCGGCGAGACCGTCTGGCGCAACCCGTTGCCGGTCGCCGTGGCGCTGCTGCCGGTGCGCACCGACGCCGGGGTGGGCCTGGTGGTGGTCCGCCGGGACATCGAGCCCGCGCGGGGCCTGCTGGCCCTGCCGGGCGGCTTCATCGAGTACGGCGAGGAGTGGGCCGACGCGCTGGTCCGGGAACTGCGCGAGGAGACCGGCCTGATCGGCGAGGCCGCCGAGGCACGCCTGTTCGCGGTGCACGGGGCACCGGCCGGCGGCACCATCATGATCTTCGGGGAGCTGCCGGAGCGGCCCGCCGACGGCCTGCCCCCGTCGGCGCCGACCGAGGAGGCCACCGAGTGGCTGGTCCTCACCGAGCCCGTCGAGCTGGCCTTCTCCACGCACACCCGGGCCATGGCCGACTTCTTCGCCCGGCAGGGCTGACCGGCGCGGAGGGCGGACCCTCCGCGCCGGACCGAGGCTCAGCTCGCCGAGCAGGTGGGTGTCGCGGACGGGCCCACGCCGGTGCCCTGGAAGCCGAACGTGGTGCTGGCGCCGGCGCCCAAGCGGCCGTTGTAGCTGACGTTGCGGAAGGTCAGGCTGCCGCTGGCGCCACTGGGCTGGGCGTTCCAGGTGTTGGTGACCGCGGCGCCGGCGGGCAGGGTGAGCCCGACGGTCCAGCTTCCGACGGCCGACGCGCCGGCGGTGACCCGTACGGTGGCGACGAAGCCGCCGGTCCAGGAGTCCAGCGACACGGTGGCCGTGCAGGACGCTCCGCCGGGCGGCGGGGTGGACGGCGGCGGCGTGGTGGGCGGGGTGGTCGTCGGCGGCGGGGTGGTGCCGCCGCCGTTGAGCGCGTCGAGCGTGGCGGTGTAGGCCGGCTTCTTGTTGCCGCTGCCGTCGAAGAGCAGCGGGGTGCCGCCGGCCCGCCAGGAGTCGGTGTCCCGGATGCCCCAGACGGTGATGCCGGTGCATCGGGTCACCGCGAGGCAGGCCCGGACGACCCGCGCGTAGTTGTCGGCCTGGGTCGACCCGGACCCCTCGATGTCCAGCTCGGTGATCTGCACGTCCACGCCGAGGTTGGCGAAGCGCTGGAGGTTGGCCTGGTAGTCGGCGGGCACCGGGGAGGCGCTGTTGAAGTGGGACTGGAAGCCGACGCAGTCGATCGGTACGCCCCGGGCCTTGAAGTCCTGCACCATCGCGTACACCGCATTGCTCTTCGCGTTCTGCCCGTCGGTGTTGTAGTCGTTGTAGCAGAGCTTGGCGGTCGGGTCGGCCGCCCGCGCGGCGCGGAACGCCGCCTCGATCCAGTCGTTGCCGGTGCGCTGGAGGTTGGAGTCGCGCCGGGCGCCGGTGCCGCCGTCGGCGAACGCCTCGTTCACCACGTCCCAGGAGTGGATCCGGCCCCGGTAGTAGGTCGCCACCTGGGTGACGTGGTTGAGCATCGCCGAGCGCAGCGCGCTGCCGCTGAGGTTCTGCGCCCAGCCGGGCTGCTGCGAGTGCCAGGCCAGGGCGTGCCCGCGCACCAGCATCCCGTTGGCCCGCGCGTGGTTGACGATGCGGTCGGCGTTGGCGTACGTGAACTGGCCCTGGGTGGGCTCGGTCGCGTCCCACTTCATCTCGTTCTCGGCCGTGACCGAGGTGAACTCGCGGTTGAGGATCCCGACGTAGGTGGCGTCGGACAGCTTGTTCGCGGCCACCGCCGTACCGAAGTAGCGGCCGGTCTGGGCGGCGGACGCGCCCAGGGTGGTGGCGGCGCTGGCGCCGGGCGCCAGGGCGAGCGTCGTACCGAGGGCGGCGACACCCGCGGCGGTCGCCACCAGGGCTGCGCGGAGCCGGGCCCGGGTCGTCGATCGTCCGCCCGGGCGGACGGGGACGTGGGTCATGACAGGTAACCTTTCGACAGTGGGGGTGGGACGGCGCGCCTCGACCGCCGCCCGACGCGGTGACCGGCTCCGTCGCCCGACGCGCCCGCCCGGAGGCCGCGCCGGGATCCGCCACGCTGCGACCGTCACCGCGAGGGTCGAGGGGTTCCCGCCCCGACGGTACCGAAAGCTTTCCGATACTTCAACGAAAATCGATGTCTCATCCGGCCGATCCGCTGCCCGGCATGTCCAGGCTGAAGGAGCAAAGGTCGGGGTTCGTCCGGCGCGTGAGATGCCGAAAGTTTCGACGACGGGCCTACCACCCACCCGGCTCAGCCGGTCGCCGCGCCACCGGATGCCGCGTCCGTCCCGGCCAGGTACCCGCTGGCCTGGAGCTCGAACAGCTCCCGGTAGAGCCCGTCGGCGGCCATCAACTCCTCGTGGGTGCCGTGCTGCACCAGCCGGCCGCGGTCCATCACGAAGATCTGGTCGGCGTGCCGGACGTTGGCCAGCCGGTGGGTGATCAGGACGACGGCCCGGTCGGGACGGCGGCGCAGGTGCGCAAAGAGGGCGTGCTCGGCCCGCGCGTCGAGGGCGGCGGAGGGCTCGTCGCAGATCAGCAGCCGGGCGTCCCGGTAGAGGCCCCGGGCGGCGACGAGCCGCTGCCACTGGCCGCCGGAGAGGTCCTGGCCCTTCTTGAACTCCCGGTCGAGCAGGGTGTCGTACCCGAACGGCAGGTCGGCGATCATGTCGTGCGCGGCGGCGGCGCGGGCGGCGTCCTCCACGGTCGGGCCGGCCTGGTCGGCGGGGCGGTCGTGCCGGCCGATGCGGATGTTCTGCCCCGCGGTGAAGGGGAACTTCCAGTACTCCTGGGTCACCACCGCCACCTGGGCCGCGGTCTGGGCCTGGTCCAGCTCGGCGGCGTCCACGCCGTCCCAGCGGATCACCCCACCGGTGGGGCGGTAGAGGCCGGCGATCAGCTTGGCCAGGGTGGTCTTGCCGGAGCCGTTCTCGCCGACCAGAGCGACCACCTCACCCCGGCGGACGGTCAGCGAGACCTCGTCCACGGCCGGGGTGTCGGTATCCGGGTAGCGGAGGCTGACCCGGTCGAGCGCGATGGTGTCGAACCCGGGCGCCGGGCGGCCCTGTCCCGCCGCGATCCGCCCCCGCGCCCGGTCGAGGAAGTCCCGGTAGTCCTGGTAGTAGAGGGCGTCCTCGTAGAGGTTGTTGGTGGCGAAGACGGCGATGCCGAGGCTGGACCGGGCCGACTGCAACGCCAGCAGGGCGGTCGCCGCGGCGGCCAGCGCCACCACGCCGGTGAGCAGCAGCCCGCCGAGCACGGCGTACACCCCGAAGGCGGCGGTACCGGAGGCGGACATGCCGACCGCCCGGGTGGCGCTCTGCGCCCGCACCAGGCGCAGCTCGGCCCGGGTCTCCACGGCCATCACGCGGCGGAACTCGCCCAGCAGGAAGTCGCGCATCTGGTAGGCCCGGACCTCGACGGCGGTGCGCCGGTTGGCCATCAGGTGCGCCAGCATCCACATCCGGCGGCGACGGGTGATCCGGGCCAGCATGGCGAGGTACTGCCGGCGGGCCATCCGGACCGCGGTGACCGCCTCGGGCACTGCGGCGAGCAGCAGGCACGGCAGGAGCACGGGCTGGATCACGGTCACCGCCACGGCGGTGGCCAGCACGCCGACCACACCGGTGATCAGGTTGACGGTGTGGTCGACGATGGACGCCGCCTCGGCCATCCCCCGGTCCCGGACCCGGTCCATCTCCTCGGCGAAGCCGGCGTCGTCGAAGGCGGCCAGCTCCACCGCCGTGGTGGCCTCGAAGAGCCGCAGCTCCACCTGGTAGTTGATCTGCGGGATCAGCCGGGCCTGCGCCCAGCCGGCGGCCACGGTGAGAGTGCCCCGGGCGCTCACCGCCAGCGCGGCCAGGACCAGCGACGGCAACGCGGCGCGGACCCGGTCGGGGGTCGGGCCGGCGGCGAACAGCTCCCGCAGCACGCCGGTGGTGGCGAGCAGCCCGAGGGTGGTCATCACCCCGGCCGCGAGGTTCAGCCCGATCGCCGCGAGGGTGTCGCGCCGGCTGGTGGCCCAGGCCAGCGTGACCGCCTCCCGGACCAGGTGGGGCAGCCGCCGGGCGACCGACCGGAAGCTGGTGTGCGCGAACTCGGTCGCGCGGTGCATCCAGTGGCCGTCCTCCAGCTCCGGCAGCTCCAGCTCGTCGGCGTCGTCGGAGGGGGCGTCCTGTCCGGACGAGCGGCGGGGGCCGATCACCGTCGCCATGGGTCCTCCCGGGCCGAGGGGCAGGGCAGAGCGAGCTTACTGTCCGCCACGAGGCAGTGTCTCCGCGTGAGCGGCGTGTCGTACACGTGTGGCAGGGGCGTGTCGCCGACCACCCGTCGGGACGGGTCTGCCGCGTCGCGTCGCGCCGACCCGCCCCGGGTGGCAGGCTGGACGGCGAGCCGGCGACGGGTGCGACGAGGGCCGCCGGCGATCCGTCGTGAAGGAGAAGATCGACCCGATGGCTGCGAGTGTGACCACCACCGACGAATGGCAGGCGCTGCGCAAGCACGCCGAGACGATCCGCGGCACCCACCTGCGGGAGCTGTTCGCGGCCGACCCGCAGCGGGGTGAGCGGCTCACCGGCGAGGTGGCCGACCTGCACGTCGACTACAGCAAGAACCTGGTCACCGACGAGACGCTGGGCCTGCTCACCGCGCTGGCCGAGCGGGTCCGGCTGACCGACCGGATCTGCGCGATGTTCGCCGGGCGGCACATCAACTCCACCGAGGACCGGGCGGTGCTGCACACCGCGCTGCGGCTGCCCCGGGACGCCACCCTGATCGCGGACGGCCAGGACGTGGTCGCCGACGTGCACCGGGTGCTGGACCGGATGGCGGCGTTCGCCGAGCGGGTCCGCTCCGGCCAGTGGCGCGGGCACACCGGCGAGCGGATCAGCACCGTGGTCAACATCGGCATCGGCGGGTCGGACCTCGGGCCGGTGATGGCGTACGAGGCGCTGAAGGCGTACCGGGACGCGGGCATCACCTGCCGGTTTGTGTCCAATATCGACCCGACCGACATCCACGACAAGACTCAGGACCTGGACCCGGCGACCACGCTCTTCGTGGTGGTGTCGAAGACGTTCTCCACCCAGGAGACCCTCGCGAACGCCAACCAGGCGCGGACGTGGCTGTTGTCCGGGCTGGACGCCGAGGACGACGCGGCGATCGCGAAGCACTTCGTCGCGGTGAGCACCAACGAGCAGCGGGTCCGCGACTTCGGCATCGACCCGCAGAACATGTTCGGCTTCTGGGACTGGGTGGGCGGCCGGTACTCGCTGCCCTCGGCGGTCGGCCTGTCGGTGATGCTGGCGGTGGGGCCGGAGCGGTTCCGGGAGCTGCTGGCCGGCTACCACGCCGTGGACGAGCACTTCCGGACCACGCCGGTGGAGCGCAACCTGCCGGCCCTGCTCGGCCTGCTCAACGTCTGGTACGTCAACTTCCTGGGCGCGCAGACCCACGCCGTGCTGCCGTACTCGCAGTACCTGCACCGGTTCCCGGCGTACCTGCAGCAGTTGACCATGGAGAGCAACGGCAAGTCGGTGACCCTGGACGGCACCCCGGTCGACCACCCGACCGGCGAGATCTTCTGGGGCGAGCCGGGCACCAACGGCCAGCACGCCTTCTACCAGCTGATCCACCAGGGCACCCTGCTGATCCCGGCCGACTTCATCGCGTTCAGCCAGCCCAACCACGACCTCGGCGACATGCACGACCTGTTCATGTCGAACTTCTTCGCGCAGACCGCCGCCCTGGCGTTCGGGCGGACGAAGGAGCAGGTCGAGGCGGAGGGGACGAAGGCGGGCGTGGTGCCGCACCGGGTGATGCCGGGCAACCACCCGACCACCTCGATCATCGCGCCGAAGCTGACCCCGGGCACCCTCGGTCAGCTGATCGCGCTCTACGAGCACATCGTCTTCACCGAGGGCGCGATCTGGGACATCAACCCGTTCGACCAGTGGGGCGTGGAGCTGGGCAAGGTGATGGCCAACCAGCTCGCGCCGAAGCTGACCGGTGACGCCCCGGACCTCTCCGACGTGGACTCCTCCACCGCCGGGCTGATCCGCCGCTACCGGCGGGAGCGCGGCCGGGCCTGACGTCGACGCGACGGCGGCCGGGTGAACCACACCCGGCCGCCGTCTTTTTCGGGTACGCGGACTGGTCCAACCAGTTGACGGGTTGATGTGCGCGGGGTCACACTGCTGCCGTGGCCTTCGTACCCGTCCCCCGCAGCTCCGTCGCCGACCACGTCTTCGGCCAGCTCCGCGACGCCATCGTCAGCGGCCGCTACCGCCCCGACGAACCGCTGCCGGGCGAACGGGAACTGGCCGCCGCGTTCGCGGTCAACCGGCACGCCGTCCGCGAGGCGCTGCGGCGGCTGCAACAGCTCGGCCTGCTCCGGGTCAGCCAGGGCGGCGCCACCCGGGTGCTCGACTGGCGGGTGCACGCCGGTCTCGACCTGGCGCTGTCCCTCGTGCAGTCCGGCGACGTGCTCCCCGTCGACACGCTGGTGCGGGACATGCTGGAGATGCGCGCCTGCGTCGGCGTGGACGCCGCCCGGCTCTGCGCCGAGCGGGCCGACGCCGAGCTGCGGAGCAGCGTCACCCGCGACGTCGAGGCGTACGCGGCGCTCGCGCCGGACCTGCACGCGATGGACAAGGCCAACATCGTGCTCTGGCGGGACATCGTCGACGGCTCCGGCAACACGGCGTACCTGCTGTCCTTCAACAGCCTGGTCGCCGGGGCGGTGGCCGTCGGCGAGGTGCCGCCCGAGCGGCGCGCCGCCGAGCTGCTGGACGTCACCGGCCACCGCCGGCTGGCCGAGGCGATCGCCGACGGGCGCGGCGACGACGCCGCCGCGCAGGCCCACGCGCTGCTCACCGCCTCGCTCACCACCCCCGCCACCGGACCAGGAAGGGAATGCCGAGCATGATCCCCGCCGTGCTCTATGCCGTACCCGCGTTCCTGCTGCTCGTCGTCGTGGAAGCGCTGTCGTACCGCTTCGCCCCCGACGACGACGAACGCGGCTACGAGCTGCGCGACACCACCACCAGCCTGACCATGGGCGTCGGGAGCGTGCTCATCGGCACTCCCTGGCGGCTGCTCACCGTCGGCCTCTACGTGGGGCTGTGGACCCTCGCCCCGGTGCAGCTCTCCCCCACCAGCATTTGGACCTGGGTGCTGCTCTTCTTCGCCGAAGACCTGGCCTACTACTGGTTCCACCGCACCCACCACGAGGTACGCCTGTTCTGGGCCGCCCACGTGGTGCACCACTCCAGCACGTTCTACAACCTCTCCACCGCACTGCGGCAGGGCTGGACGACGCCGATGACCTCGCTGCCGTTCTGGCTGCCGCTGGCGCTGCTCGGCATCCCGCCGTGGATGATCTTCCTCCAGCAGTCGATCAGCCTGCTGTACCAGTTCTTCCTGCACACCGAGCGGATCGACGTGCTGCCCCGGCCGATCGAATGGATCTTCAACACCCCGTCGCACCACCGGGTCCACCACGGCGCCAACACCGAGTACCTCGACCGCAACTACGGCGGCATCCTGATCGTCTGGGACCGGCTCTTCGGCAGCTTCGAGCCCGAACGCGCCGCCGTCCGGTACGGCCTGACCAAGAACATCAACACCTACAACCCGCTGCGGGTGGCCACCCACGAGTACGCGGCGATCTGGGCCGACGTCCGGCGGGACACGTCCTGGCGGCACCGGCTGGGGCACGTCTTCGGCCGGCCCGGCTGGCAGCCCGCCCGATGAGGCGGCTCTGGCCCGGGCTGTACGCGGCGGTCGTCGCCGTCGAACTGGCCGGCGTCGCACTCGACGTACCCGCTCTGCAGTGGGCGGCGAAGCCGCTGCTGGCGCCGCTGCTGCTGGCCTGGCTGCTGCGCGTACGCCGCAGGTGGGACCTGGTGGCGGCCGGCCTGGTGTTCGCGACGGCGGGTGACGTGGCGCTGCTGCTGCCCGGCACCACCGCGTTCCTGGTCGGGATGGGGTGCTTCCTCGGCACCCAGCTTTGCCTGCTGACCGCCTTCCTGCGGCACCGGCGGGCGCCGCTGGCCGCGTTCGGCGGCTATCTGGCGCTCTGGGCGGGCGCGAACACGCTGCTCTGGGGGCGGCTGGGCGACCTGCGGCTGCCGGTGCTCGGCTACAGCCTGGCGCTGAGCCTGATGGCCGCCGCCTCGGTGGGGGTCTCCCGCCGGGCGGCCGCCGGTGGGGCGCTCTTCCTGGTCTCCGACGCGCTGATCGGGCTCGGCGCGGCCGGGGCGGAGCTGCCCGGGCGCCGGTTGCTGGTGATGGTCACCTACATCGCGGCGCTGGTCCTGCTCACCACCGCCTGGGCCCGCCGCGAGCTGCCCGACCGGCGCCCCGAAGGAGCCGCGCTGCTGCCGGCCTGACCGCCACGCCGGTCTGCGGCGGGTCGGGGTGTCGGGGCGCTCCGACACCCCGACCCGCCGCATTCCGGGCTCGACGAATCCGTCAGGGGTTCATCTCGTACGCGCCGGAGAGCGCCTCCACCTGGGACCAGACCCGGGCGGTGCGCTGCGGGTCGGCCACCGGCCGGCGGACCTGGGTCAGCGCCCACGCCGCCTGCGCGTCGGTGGTGGCCGCCTTGCCGTGCAGTTCGGTGGCGTGGCCGGAGAAGTCGCGGACCAGGATGTCGAAGATCTCGTCCAGCAAGTCGGCGTCCAGGCCGGTCAGGGTGGCCTGCTCCAGGATCAGCTGACCGTAGACGACCAGCGCGAAGAGCTGCCCGAGGGCGAGCAGGAAGTCCAGGTCCCGCTGCTGCTCCTCGCTCGGCGCGTGCGCGGACAGCAGCGCGCAGAGCCCGTCGGCCTGCTCCCGGAACCGGGCCACATTCGGCACCCCGGCGTGCGCGTCGTACGCGGCCCGCCAGTCGTGGAAGCGAATCGCGCCGAGCCCCCGGGCCGGGCCCTGCCGGAACAGGAACTCGTCGTCGGCCGGGTCGTGCCGGGTGGGCACCGGCGGGAACTCGGCCGGCCGGAACAGGTAGTTGGCCATGAACTTCAAGATCAGGGCGAGGTTGACGTGCACGGTGCCCTCGAGCTTGGGCAGGCCCCGGATGTCCCGGGCGGCCTTGTCGAAGTAGGTGTCCGCCTCGAAGCCCTTGGCGGCGATGACGTCCCAGAGCAGGTCGACGACCTTCTCGCCCTCGGTGGTCACCTTCATCTTGGTCATCGGGTTGAACAGCAGGTAGCGGCGGTCGTCGGGGCCGGCCGAGCGGAAGTAGTCCACCGCCCGGTCGCTGAACAGCTTCATCGCGACGAGCCGGGCGTACGCGTCGGTCAGCTCCCGGCGCACGTGCGGGAAGTCGGTGACCCGCCGGCCGTAGAGCACCCGGTTGTGGGCGTGGGTGACCGCCTCGTACATGGCGTGCTCGCAGATGCCGATCGAGGCGGTGCAGAGGTTGAACTTGCCGACGTTGACCGTGTTGAGCGCCGCGTCGAAGGCGGCCTTGCCGGTGTGCAGCACGTCCTCGGCGCGCACCGGATAGTCCTCCAGCCGGAACTCGCTGACGTACATCTGCGCGTTCACCACGTTGCGCACCAGGCGGTACGCGGGGTGCCGGCTGTCGGCGGCGAAGAAGACGTACCCCTCGGGGCCCTCGACGTCGGCGCGTCGGCCGAAGACGGAGACCAGGCCGGCGACGTTGCCGTTGCCGATGTAGTACTTGCCGCCGGTGGCCCGGAAGCCGCCCTCGCCGTCCGGGGTGAGCAGCATGTCGGTGGAGTAGATGTCGGCGCCGTGGCTGCGCTCGGAGAGGCCGAACGCCATCACGTGCCCGGCGTCGAGCAGCTCGGCGGCGCGGGCCCGGGCGGCGGCGTTGTCGCTCTGCCAGACCGGGCCGAGGCCGAGGACGGTGACCTGCCAGGTGTACCAGTAGCCGAGGCCGTAGAAGCCGAGCACCTCGCTGAGCGCGGCGTTGCGGGCGGTGTCCCAGCGCTTGGCCGGGTCGCCGCCGCCGTCGGCGGCCGGGGTGCAGAACGCGGCGAAGAGGCCGGACTTGGCGGCGAAGTCGAGGAAGTCGCCGTACCAGGCGTGGTCGTTGTAGCTGTCGACCAACGCCTTCTTGCCGCGCTGCTCGAAGAAGTCGACGGTGGCGCGCAGCAGCCGGCGGGACTCGGAGTCGAGGTGGGCGGGGTCGTAGGTGCGCGGATTGAGCAACGGGTCGGCCATGGGGGGGTCCCTTCCGGAGGTGGGGGGTCAGCGGGCGAGGTCGCGCAGGGTGGCGAGGACGTCGTCGAGCCAGGCCAGCACCATCCGCTCGTACGCGATGCCGCCGCGCAGCACGACGTGCTGGAGTGCCGCGCGGGCGTCGCCGGGGTCGGGCGCCGGGAAGTCGCGGCGCTCGCCGGCCAGGTAGCTGGCGAGGACGGCCTCGTGGTCGGCGCGGTAGCGCTCGACCTCGGCGATCAGCTCGGCGCGGCCGGCCCGGTCGGCGAAGGCGGCGCCACGGATCTTGACGGCCAGCTCGTGCCGGACCGCCTCGGGCTGCACCGGCGCACGCAGCCAGTCCGCGAGCGCGGCCTGGCCGGCGGGGGTGGCCGACCAGGACCGCTTGTCGGGGCGGCCGTCCTGGCCGACCTCCTCGGCGGTGACCCAGCCGTCGCTCTCCATCCGCTTGAGCACCCGGTAGATCTGCTGGTGGGTGGCGGTCCAGAAGCGGCCGATCGAGCGGTCGAAGCGGCGGGCCAGCTCGTAACCGGAGGCCGGCTGCTCCAGCAGGGAGACCAGGATCGCGTGCTCGAGGGCCATGCGGGCATCCTGCTATGCAACGAGTTGCATAGGCAAGAGTGCAGGGGCGTCGGTCACACACCCGACGACGCCGCGCCCCTGTGAGGGGCGCGGCGTCGTCGGACGAGGATCAGCGGCGGGCGCCGGCGGGGCGGCGGGTCAACGCCACCCCCAGCCCGATCATGCCGAGCCCGAGGAAGAGGTGCAGCCAGTCGTCCGCGGTGTTGAGCGGGACGAAGTTGGCGCCGGTCTCCTGGCCGACCACCAGGCCGTAGAGCCAGAGCACCAGGTAGATCGCGCCACCGGCGAGCAGGTACATCCGCGCGCCGGAGACGGTCCGCGCCAGGGCGAGCCCGGCGACGCCGAACGCCAGGTGCACCAGGTTGTGCAGGATCGACACCTGGAAGAGCCCGAGCAGATTCGCCTTCGAGTGGTGCCCGGCGAACATCATGGTGTCGAAGTTCGTGGTGATGCCGGGGATGAAGCCCAGCACCCCGATCAGCAGGAAGAGCACGCCGACCGCCTGGGCGGCGCGACGGACGGGGGACGCGGCGGTCGCCGGCGCCCCTCGGCCAGGCCTGTTCACCATGTCCACCACCTCCGTCGGAGTCCGTGTGGTCCGCGGATGCCCGGGACGGCGCGCCGCAAACCCGGGGAACCGGGCGGTTGTGACCGGAGGCCGGCTCAGGCCGGCTCAGGCCGGCGGCAGGTGCTCCCGGAGGGCGGCGAACTCGGCGACGGTCAGCCAGGAGGGGTTGGCCCCCTGCGGCTGGCGGAGGACCTCCGCCCCGGCCAGCCGAATGTCGGCCCGCAGCCGCTCCCGGGGCACCCGGTCACCCGGGTCCAGCACGGTCAGCTCCAGCGGCACCGACCACGACTCACCCGGCGACCCGGGCACGGCCGGCCCGGTGAGGCGCCCCACCCCCCAGACCCCGTACGTCAGGCGACCCCGGCTGCCACTGGCCCAGAGCACCACCGGCTGACCGGCCCGCATCAGGCGGGACCGGTAGCCCGGGCGGACGCACCAGCTCGTCACCCGGGGATCGGCGGCGAAGCGGGCCGCCAGGTCGGCCGCGTCCGCGTTGCCCTTGACCAGCCACGCGCCGAGTCCCGCCGCCGTCACCCGTCGAGTCGTCATCTCCTGCTGGTGCCCAGGACCGGCGGAGGTCAACCGGTCAACGTGGCGTTGACCACTGCGGTTAGGCGTTTACCGGGGGTGCGAGTGGAGACTTTCCCCCGGTACCGACAAAGGGGGAGACCGTGTCCGAGACCGACCGACCGCAGCCGCGTGACCGGGGCACCGCGCCCGCCGGGGTGACCGACCCGCTCCTGTGGCGGCTCGCCGCCGACGTGGTGGACGCACACCAGCCGGATCAGACCGGGCACTGCGACAACCTGCTCTGCGACCACCAGGAGTGGCCGTGCGACGCGGCGCGCCAGGCGCGGCGCGCGCTGGCGCTCTCCGGCGACGCGCCGGAGGAGATCGCCGACCCGGGCCGGGACGACCGGTGGGAGTCGGAGCGCGAGCTGACGGCCCTGCCCGGCCGCCGCCCCCGGACGGCCGCCGAGGCCGCCTGACCCTTCCCGGGTACGCCCCACCCCCGGCAAACCTTCACCTCGAGCCGACCGGCGGTCGCATCCGGTCGGCCGGGTGTGTCTACTCACGTGGCACACCACGATGGGGCGACGTGACGGCGGTGGACGAGCACGACTGGTTGACGGATCGGTTCGAGGAGCACCGGCCCCGGCTACGGGCGGTGGCCTAGGAGCGGTCCCCGGCTGCCGCGCGGCAACTGGCCAGCCGCGCCCGCCGGCGGGTACGCGGGCAGTCCCCCGTACCCGACCCGGACCTCGCCCGGCAGCGGGAGGTGGTCGACGCGTTCTTCGCCGCCGCCCGCGACGGCGACTTCGACGCGCTCGTCGCCGTGCTCCACCCCGACGTCGTGCTGCGCTCCGACGCCGGCCCGGGCAGCCGCCACACGGTCGTGCTCACCGGCGCGCGGACGGTCGCCGGGCAGGCGGTGACCTTCGGACGGCTCTACCCGTTCATGCGGCCGGCGCTGGTCAACGGGGCCGCGGGCGCGGTGGTCGTCGCGCAGGGCCGGCCGCTGTCGGTGCTGGGCTTCACCGTCGCCGACGGCCGGATCGTCGCCGTCGATGTGCTCTCCGACGCCGACCGGCTGCGCCGACTCGACCTGGCCGCCTTCGACGGCTAGAGCGCCTCCGCGCGCAGTTGCTCCTCCGACGCGCCGCGCCGCCAGTAGCCGGCGAAGGTCACCCGCCGCCGGTCCAGGCCGCGCTCGGCGACCAGGTGCCGGCGGACCGCCCGCACGGTCGAGGACTCACCGGCGATCCAGGCGTACGGGACGCCGGCCGGGAACCGGGCGGCGCGGATCGCCTCGACCAGCAGGCCGCTGCCGGGCGGGGTGGTGCCCCGGACCAGCCAGCGCACCTCCGCGTGCGCCGCGGTGGGCAGTTCCCGCACATCGGCGGCGTGCGGCACCTCGATCCAGGCCCGGACGGTGGCGTCGGCGGGCAGCCAGGCCAGGATGCCGGCGGCGGCGGGCAGCGCCGTCTCGTCGGCGGCGAGCAGGACGTGGTCGGTGCCGGACGGCGGCCGGAAGCAGACGCTGCGGTTGTCGTGCTCGGCCGGGCCGAGCAGGACGAGCCGGTCCCCCGGCCGGGCCCGCGCCGCCCAGCGGGTGGCCGGGCCGCTGTCGCCGTGGTGGACGAAGTCGACGTCCACCTCGCACGCCTCCGGCCGCTGCGCGCTGATGGTGTAGGAGCGCATCACCGCGCGGACGGCCGGGTCGGTGGCCCGCCACCGGCCGTACCAGTCGTCGCCCGCGTCGAGCGGGACCACCGGTTCGGGCTGTCCGGGGTGCGGCAGGAAGAGCGAGACGCTCTGGTCCCGGCCGCCGCCCGCGAACGCGGCCAGCTCG
This sequence comes from Micromonospora sp. CPCC 205739, assembly GCF_036906795.1. Classification (NCBI taxonomy): domain Bacteria; kingdom Bacillati; phylum Actinomycetota; class Actinomycetes; order Micromonosporales; family Micromonosporaceae; genus Micromonospora; species Micromonospora sp. CPCC 205739. Next base: position 264,405 of record NZ_JBAKHS010000007.1, read on the forward strand.
TCCCCGGCCAGGGTGACCCGGATCAGCGAGGCGCCGATCCGCCGGGTGTGCCGGACCTGGGCGGTGTAGAAGCGGTAGCGCAGGGCGACGGGCGTCGCGGTGCCGGTGGTCACGGCGTCAGCCGACCCGCTTGGCCGACCGGATGGCGGTGGCCAGGTTCTCCAGCAGCGGCGCCGCGCCCGCGTACGAGAAGCGGGGCACCGCGTCCCACGGGGTGACCTGGTTGGCGCGGACGGCGGGCAGCTGCTGCCAGGTGGGCTTCGCCGCGAGGTCCTCGGGCTGCAACGCGGTGGACCGGTTGTCGAGCAGGATCAGGTCGGCGGGGAACTTGCCGGCGTTCTCCCAGCTCAGGCTCTCGAAGTAGTCGCCGGTGGCGAGCTTGTTCGGCACCACGATGTCGACGCCCAGCTCGGCGAAGTACATCAGGTCGGTGCTGACCTTCGGGTTGGAGACGTAGAACAGGTCGGGGCTGCCGGAGGCGGCGAGCACCCGGATGCCGGGGTTGGCCTTGACCGCCTGGCGGACCGACTCGGCGGCGGCCTCGAAGCGCGCCTTGGCGTCGGTGACCTTCTTCGCGCTCAGGTCGGCGCCGAGGGAGCGGGCGAGTTCGGCGTACCGCTCGATGGGGCGGGTCATCGGCACCCGGGCGGTGGTGACGGTGGCGCTGGGCGCCAGGGCGAGGATCTTGTCGCGGCTCTCGTCCGGCACGTACCAGAGGGCGCCGGGGTCGTACATGTGGGTGACCAGCAGCTCGGGGCGCAGCCCGGCGTACTTCTCCACGTTGAACTCGCCCCAGACGTTGCCGAGCACGGTGACCCGGTCGACGTCGAGGCCGCCCGCCTGCGGGTCGACCGAGCCGTCGCTACGGGTGGTCTCGCCGAACACGCCGACGATCTGCGAGTCGAGTCCGAAATCGACCAGCGCGGCGGCGACCCCGGTGAAGGCGACGACCCGGGTCGGGGCGCTCGCCAGCTCGATCTTCTGGTTCCGGTCGTCGGTGAACGACCAGGGGCCGGCCGAGCCCTTGGCGCCGGTGGAGCCGGACTTGTCGTCCTGGCCGCAGCCGACGAGGAGGGTGGCGAGAGTGGCGCCGCCGGCGGCGAGCAGGCCCCGGCGGGAGAGTCCGCGGGCGGACGTGGAAGCAGGCATGATGACGTCTTTCGATCAGGACCGGACCGCGATGATCCGCGATGGCCGGGTTAGGTTAACCTAACCTAACCCGAAGTCAACCGGTGCCATGCCGTTTCCCCCCGGAGCCGATCCTGTCCGTCACCACGCTCGCCGCCGCCCCGGCGCCGGCCCCACCCACCCGCCGTGCCGGCCCGGCCGTGGCGCTCGCCGCCGGGCTGCTGCTCCTGCTCGTCGTCGCGGTGCTGAGCATCGCCGTCGGCGCCCGACCGCTCTCGGCCACCGAGGTCTGGCAGGGGCTGGTCTCCGCGGCCTCCCCCGAACACGCCGTGGTGCACCGGATGCGCCTGCCCCGGACGCTGCTCGGCCTGCTCGCCGGCGCGGCGCTCGGGGTGGCCGGGGCGCTGATGCAGGCGCTCACCCGCAACCCCCTGGCCGACCCGGGACTGCTCGGCATCAACGCCGGTGCCGCCGCGGCGGTCGCCACCGCCACCGCCCTGCTCGGCGTCGGCACCGCCGGCGGCTGGGTGTGGTTCGCCCTGCTCGGCGCGGCCACCGTCACCGCCGGGGTGTACGCGGTCGGCGGCGGCCGGCAGGCCACCCCGGACCGCCTCGCGCTGGCCGGGGCGGCACTGAACGCGGTGCTCTACTCGTACGTCAGCGCGGTCATGCTGCTCGACGCCGCCTCGCTGGACCGGCTGCGGTTCTGGACGGTCGGCTCGCTGGCCGGCGCCGAGTTCGCCACCCTGCGTACCGTGGCGCCCTTCGTGGTGGCCGGGTTGCTGGTCGCCCTGGCGGGCGCGCGGTCGCTGAACGCGCTGGCCCTGGGCGACGACACGGCGCGGGCGCTCGGCGCCCGACCGGCCCTGGTGCGCGGCGGGGCGATCGCGGCGGTCACGCTGCTCTGCGGCGCGGCCACCGCCGCCTGCGGGCCGATCGTCTTCGTCGGGCTGCTCGTGCCGCACCTGGTCCGCGTGCTGACCGGGCCGGACCTGCGCTGGCTGCTGCCCGCCTGCGCGCTGTACGCGCCCGTCCTGCTGCTCGGCGCCGACGTGCTGGGCCGGGTGCTGGGCCGCCCCGGCGAACTCCAGGTCGGCCTGGTCACCGCCGTGCTCGGCGGGCCGCTCTTCCTGCGTCTGGTGGCCCGGCGATGACCGTCCTGCGCACCGCCGGCGGCCGTTCGCTGCGCTGGCGCCCCCGGTCGCTGGTCGTCGTCGCCGGCACCGCGCTGCTCGCCGTCGTCCTCGGCGTGCTCGCCGTGGGCGGCGGCGACTACCCGATGAGCCCCGCCGACGTGCTGCGCACGCTGACCGGCGGCGGCAGCGCGGCCGAGGAGTTCATCGTCGGCGAACTGCGCCTGCCCCGGCTGGTCACCGCGCTGGGCGTCGGGGCCGCCCTGGCGCTGTCCGGCGCGGTGGTCCAGACGCTGCTGCGCAACCCGCTCGGCAGCCCGGACATGGTCGGCATCACCCAGGGAGCGGCCACCGGTGGGCTGGTCGTCGTGGTGCTCGGCGGCAGCAGCCTGGCGCTGTCCGGCGCGGCGCTGGTCGGCGGGCTCGGCACCGGCCTGCTGATCCGGGCCGTCGCCGGCAGCCGGGGGCTGGCCGGTCACCGGCTCGTCCTGGTCGGCATCGGCGTCATGGCGATCCTCACTGGCGTCAACGGCTGGCTGCTCACCCGGGCGCCGCTGATGGACGCCGCCCGGGCGGTGCTCTGGCTCACCGGCAGCCTGGACGGGCGCGGCTGGGCGCAGGCGGTGCCGCTGCTGGGCGTCCTCACGGTGCTCACCCCGGTGGTGCTCGCCGGTGGCCGGGCAATGGCCATGGTGGAGCTGGGCGACGAGACCGCCACCGCGCTGGGCGTGCCGGTGGCCCGGGTCCGGCAGGTGCTGCTCGGCGCGGCGGTGCTGCTCGCCTCCGTCGCGGCGGCCGCCGCCGGGCCGGTCTCCTTCGTCGCGCTCACCGCCTCGCACCTGGCCCGCCGGCTCACCCGCGCGCCGGGGCCGAACCTGGTGGCCTCGGCGCTCACCGGGTCGGTGCTGCTGGTCGCGGCGGACCTGGTGGCCCAGCGCGCCCTCACCGGCCAGCAGCTGCCGGTCGGCGTGGTGACCGGGGTGCTCGGCGGGACGTACCTGGTGTGGCTGCTCGCCGCGCGGCGTCGCGCGGGACGGAACTGAAGGAGACCACGTGTCGGGAAACCCACGCCTGGACGGGGTCGGGCTGACCCTGGCGTACGAGCGACGGGTCGTCGCCGAGGAGCTGTCGGTCGCCGTACCCGACGGGTCGTTCACCGTGGTGATCGGGCCGAACGCCTGCGGCAAGTCGACGCTGCTGCGCGCCCTGGCCCGGACGCTGCGGCCCCGCGCCGGGACGGTGCTGCTCGACGGGCGGGACATCCACGCGCTGCCGTCCCGGGCGGTGGCCCGTACCCTCGGCCTGCTGCCCCAGTCGTCGGTGGCGCCGGACGGCATCACGGTGGCCGACCTGGTGGCCCGCGGCCGGTACCCGCACCAGGGGCTGCTGCGGCAGTGGTCCCGGGAGGACGAACGGGTGGTCGCCGAGTCGATGGCCGCCACCGGCGTCGCCGAGCTGGCGGACCGGCCGGTCGACGAGCTCTCCGGCGGGCAGCGGCAGCGCGTCTGGATCGCCATGGCGCTGGCCCAGCAGACCCCGCTGCTGCTGCTCGACGAGCCGACCACCTGGCTGGACGTCGCCCACCAGATCGAGGTGCTGGACCTGTGCGCCCGGCTGCACGAGGAGCAGGGCCGCACCCTGGTGGCGGTGCTGCACGACCTGCACCACGCCGCGCGGTACGCCACCCACCTGATCGCCATGCGCGACGGCCGGGTGGTCGCCGAGGGTGACCCCCGGGACGTGGTCACCGCCGAGCTGGTCCAGGAGGTGTTCGGGCTGCCGTGCCGGATCGTCGAGGACCCGGAGACCGGCACCCCGCTGGTGGTACCCGCCACCCGCCGTCCGCGTTTGCCGCAGGCACGGCCGCGGGTAGTCCCGACGTCCTGACCGGGCCCCAAGATCCGGTGTGTGTACGGCCGGAGGAGTCGGGATGGCGGACATGGCGCGACAGTGGACGGCAGCAGCCGTCGGCCGGCTCCGGCAGGGTTGGCGGCCCGCGGTGGAGGCGGCCGTGGCGGCCACCGTCGCGTGGATCGTCGCGGCCCGGCTGATCGGCCACCCCGACCCGTTCTTCGCGCCGAGCGCCGCGCTGATCGTGCTCGGCGAGGCGCGGGGAAAGCGGCTGCGGCAGACCATCGAGATGGTGCTCGGGGTGGCCGCCGGGGTGCTCGCCGCCGACCTGGCCGTGCAGTCGCTCGGCCCCGGCACCGGCACGGTCTTCCTCGTACTGCTGCTGACCATCGGGCTGATGCTCACCATCGGGGCGAGCAGCACCCTCACCGTGCAGGCCGCGGTCTCCGCCCTCTACCTGGTCGCGGTGGCCGCGCCGCAGGGCCACGGGATGGTGCCGTTCCGGTTCGTCGACGCGCTGATCGGCGGCGCGGTGGCGCTGGCCGCGAGCCAGCTCATGGTCGCCCGCGACCCGCTCGCCCCGCTCGTCGCCGAGGCCCGGCGCACCTACGGCGACCTGGCCGACCTGCTCACCCGGATCGACCGGGCGCTGGCCGGCGGCGACGAGGAGGCCGCCCGGGTGGCGCTGGACCGAGCCCGCGAGGTGGAGGGCTGCGTGGACCGCTTCCGCATCGCGGTGCAGGCCTGCAGCGAGTCGCTGCGGCTGCGGGTCCGCAAGCGCCGGCACCTCGACCAGGTGGCGGAGGTCGAAGCGACCTGCCGTCAGCTCGACGACGCGGTACGCAACATCCGGGTGCTGGCCCGCAACGGCGTGACGTTGACCCGGCTCGGCACGCCGGCCCCACCCGAGCTGGGCGAGGCGATGCAAGCGCTCGGCGACGCGGTGCGCGCCGCCGCCGACGCCCTCTCCACCGATCTCGGCGGGCACTCCGACGCGGACCCGCACGCGGAACGCGCCGACCACGCCGCCCTCGAGGCGGTGCGCATCGCCGCCCGGCTGCTGCGGGCCGACCCGCCGCTGCCACTGGTCATGATCGTGGGCCAGATCCGGGCCACCGCCATCGACCTGCTACGCGGGGTCGGGACGGACGACGCCGCGGTGCTGGGCCGGGTCGACGAGGCGCTGGGCCTGCCAAAGGGGTGAACCCACCGGTTCGTACCCCGGTGCGGCTGCCCTACCGGCTCCCGCGCTCACACTTACCACGGCCACTGCCCGGCCAGGGAGGTCGGATCGTCCCCCGGCGACACCACGAACACGGACTCTCCGCTGTCGTCGCACACCAGCAGCGGTCCCGAGGTGGACGCCAACGCGACCACCGCCACCAGCACCGCCCGGCCGGATGGCTTGCGGAAGCCGATGCCGGTCACGGTCTGGTCCAACTCCAGCGGGTCAGCACCGTTGGGGTCGTCGCCCAGCAGGCTGACCTCGCCAAGGTCCAGGCCGCCCACCGATGCGCAGGTGGCCGGCTCCGGGCACTGTGGAAGAAGGCCGGTGACGTCGTGTCCGGCGACCCGGAACCACGGCACGCCGTGACAGCCGGCCATTCGGAACGCCGCCAGGATCGCCGCCACGGTGGGCATCTCACGGGCGGGCGGCGGTTCCTCGGGCAGGCCGAAGGAGGACGCGGCTTCAGCCGCCCACTCCAGTCCACCGTCTCCGGCCACGATGTGCAGGGGCGTCACCAGCAGGGACCAGCTCACGGCGGGCATCGTGCCATGCCCGCCGTCGGCCGGGACCGACGGCGAGGCGTGCCGCGCGCCTCAGCGGGGCGGCGGGGCGGCCGCCCCGGCCGGCGGCTGCGGGCCGAACGTGGTGAGGAACCGGTCCCGGAAGGTGTCCATCCGCCAGACCGGCGCGCTCGGGCCGGGCCGCAGCCCCTCGTCCCAGCCCCAGCCGGCCACCCGGGCCAGCACGGCGGGATCGCGGGCCACGATGGTGATCGGCACGTCCCGGCCGGCGTCCTCCCCGGTCACCACCGGCGCGGGCTGGTGGTCGCCGAGGAATACCAGCACCAGCTCGTCGTCGCCGTACGTCTCCACGTAGGAGATCAGGCTGTTCAGCGAGTACTCGATCGAGCGCCGGTAGCCGGTGCGGACCTCGGTGGCGCTGCGCCCCACCACGTCCTTCGGGTTGGCGGCGACGGAGGTGGGCCGACGGTAGATGGAACCGTCCCCGACGTGGTCCCAGTCGAGCATCCGGGGGATCGCCGCCCAGGGCGAGTGGCTGGAGATCAGCGGGATCTCCGCCATGATCGGCGCGTGCCCCGGCGTGGCCCGCTCCCGCCGGTGGAAGGTGGCCAGGGTGTACTGGTCGGGCATGGGCGCGAAGCTGAACCTCGGGCCTCGGTAGCCCAGCCCCGCCGCGTCGTGGTAGCGGTCGAAGCCGAAGAAGCGCCCCTCCGGCCAGGGCTTGGTGGCCGCCGGCATCACCCCGACCGTCTGCCAGCCGGCGCGCCGGAAGGCGCCGTTGAGGGTGAGCCGGTCGCCGGCCAGCAGGCTGAGGTGGCGTTGCTGGTTGTCCACCCAGACCCCGGACAGCAGCGTGTCGTGGGCCAGCCAGCTCCCCCCGCCGGCCGTCGGCGAGGTCAGGAAGCCGCTGCGGGCCTGGAAACCCCGCTCGCCGAGACGGCGCGTACCGCCGTCGAGCACCGCGCCGACCTGCGGGGCGAACTCCGGGTCCTGCACCGCGTCCCGGCCGTAGCTCTCCACGAAGGCGACGATCACGTCCTTGCCGCGCAGCGCGGTGAGCAGTTGGTCGCCCGGGGTGTCCCGGAAGGCGTCGGTGGCGACCTCGGCGGCGAAGGTCTCCCGGTCCCGCAGCCCGGTGCCCACCTGGACGAGGTGCTGTCCGACCAGCCTGGACGTCCCCGAGTCGGCGAGCGGCACGCCGATCGTCGCGCCGGCGACCCAGACCACGGCCGCCGCCGCCACGGCCCGGACCGCCCGCCGGTCGTGCCGGGCCACCAGCCGGGTGAGCCGCAGCACCGACCGGGTGGTCAGCACCAGCAGCGCGCCGACGAGCGCGACCAGCGCCACGATCGCGCCGACCGCGCCGGCCCGGCCGACGGAGTCGCGGACGAAGGCGTACGCGTCGTCCAGCAGCACCCAGTCCAGCACCAGGTCGAAGGGGCGGGCGAGGCTGGCGGACATGCCCATGTCGAGCAGCTTCACGATGGCGAGCAGCCCGAGGGCGACGCCGCACAGCAGCGCCACCGCCCGCCGGAGGGCACCGCGCAGCACCAGCAGCAGCCCGGCGGCGACCAGCCCCTCGACCGGGATGCGCAGGAACGCGGCGGGGCCGAGCTGGTCGAGCCGGTTCGGCGCGACCAGCACGGCGAACACGAGCAGGCCGGCCGCCACGGTGGTCACCCGCCCCGCGACGGTACGCACCCGGCCCCGCCGCCCGACGGCGGCAGGTTCCGGCGCGGACGGCGCGTCGAGGGCCGGCCCGGCAGGCGTGTCGCACCCGGGCTGCGGGGCCGGGTCGACCGGCGCTGCGGGGTCGGCGGGCCGGGCGGGTCCGTCCACCGTGGCCCGGCGACGCAGGCGCGACAGCACTGACACTGCGATGTCCCTTCCCTGGGTGACTGCGCGGGGGCGAGCCCGGTGAGCAGGGCGATCCGGGCCGTGAGGCCGATCACCGGGTCGGTTCGAACCGTGGACGCCCTGCCTCCGTGTTTATGATCGACGGCCTCGACAGGAAACACGGAGCGCGCGGCCGTTCGGTTCGGTCCGGCGGCAGATGAGGAGAACAACCCGCGTGACCCGCGATGCCCGGGCCTTCTGGCTCCGCTCCCCCGGCGTGGGTGAGATCCGACCGGTGACGCTGCCGGACCCGGGACCGGACGAGGTCCTGGTGCGCGCGCTCTACTCGGGGGTCAGCCGGGGCACCGAGACGCTGGTCTTCACCGGCGGCGTGCCACAGAGCCAGTACGCGGCGATGCGCGCCCCGTTCCAGGAGGGCGACTTCCCCGCCCCGGTCAAGTACGGCTACCTCAGCGTCGGCGTGGTCGAGGCCGGTCCGGCGGGGCTGCGCGGGCGTACCGTCTTCTGCCTGCACCCGCACCAGAGCGCGTACGTGGTGCCGGCCTCGGCCGTGACGCCGGTCCCGGACGGCGTGCCGGCGGCCCGGGCGGTGCTGGCCGGCACCGTGGAGACGGCGGTGAACGCGCTCTGGGACGCCGCGCCGCTGGTCGGCGACCGGGTCAGCGTGGTGGGTGGCGGCATGGTCGGCTGCGCCGTCGCGGCGCTGCTCGCCCGTTTCCCCGGGGTGCGCGTCGAGCTGGTGGACACCGACCCGGCGCGGGCGGCGGTGGCCGCGGCGCTGGGCGTCGGGTTCGCGCTGCCGGACGACGCGGCCGACGGGCGGGACCTGGTGGTGCACGCCAGCGCGACCGGCCCGGGCCTGCAGCGGTCGATCGAGCTGCTCGCCCCGGAGGGCACGGTGATCGAGCTGAGCTGGTACGGCGACCGGCCGGTGCAGCTGTCGCTGGGCGGGTCGTTCCACTCCGGCCGGTTGACCGTCCGCAGCAGCCAGGTCGGCACGGTCTCGCCCGCCCGGGCGGCGCGGCGCAGCTACGCCGACCGGATGGCGCTGGCCCTGGAGCTGCTCGCCGACCCGGTCTTCGACGCGCTGATCACCGGCCGGTCGGCCTTCGCGGACCTGCCCGACGTGCTCGACCGACTGGCCGCGGGGAGCCTCCCCGCGCTGTGCCACCTCATCACCTACGACGGGGAGTGACGCCGTGTTCAGCGTGACCGTACGGGACCACATGATGGTCGCCCACAGCTTCCGGGGCGAGGTCTTCGGGCCCGCGCAGCGGCTGCACGGGGCGACGTTCGTGGTGGACGCCACCTTCCGCCGCGCCGAGCTGGACGCGGACGGCATCGTGGTGGACATCGGCCGGGCCACCGAGGAGCTGCGGGCCGTCCTCGCCGAGTTGAACTACCGCAACCTCGACGACGAGCCCGCCTTCGCCGGGGTGAACACCACCACCGAGGTGCTGTGCCGCACGGTCGCCGACCGGCTGGCGGAGCGGGCCCACGCCGGCGCGCTCGGCGCGGGGGCCCGCGAGCTGGCCGGGATCACCGTGACGCTGCACGAGTCGCACATCGCCTGGGCCAGCTACGAGCGGTCGCTGTAGACCGTGGCGGTGGCGCACGTCGTCATGCCCGGCGACATCGACGACCCGGCGACCCCGAGCGGCGGCAACACCTACGACCGCCGGGTCTGCCGGGGCCTCGCCGAGCGGGGGTGGGCGGTGCGCGAGCACGGCGTACCCGGGCGGTGGCCGCACCCCGATCCACCGGCGCGGACCCACCTGGCCGGGGTGCTCGCGACGCTGCCCGACGGCGCCGTGGTGCTGCTGGACGGGCTGGTCGCCTCGGCGGTGCCGGAGGTGCTGGCCCCGCACGCCCGGCGGCTGCGGCTGGTGGTGCTGGTGCACATGCCGCTGGAGGACGGCACCGAGGCGGCCGCGCTGGCCTGCGCCGCCGCGGTGGTCACCACCAGCGCGTGGACCCGCCGCCGGCTGCTCGACCGGTACCCGCTGCCCGCCGACCGGGTGCACGTGGCCACCCCCGGGGTGGACCCCGCGCCGCCGGCCCCGGGCACGCCGGCGGGCACGGCGCTGCTCTGCGTCGCGGCGGTCACCCCGCACAAGGGACACGACGTGCTGGTGCGCGCCCTCGCCGAGGTCGCCGAGCTGCCCTGGACGCTGGACTGCGTCGGCGCGCTCACCCGCGATCCCGGCTTCGTCGCCGGGCTGCGCCGGCTGGTGGACGAGCGGGGGCTGACCGGGCGGGTCCGGTTGGTCGGCCCGCGCACCGGCGCCGACCTCGACGCCGCGTACGCGGGCGCCGATCTGCTGGTGCTCGCCTCCCACGCCGAGACGTACGGGATGGTGGTCACCGAGGCCCTGGCCCGCGGCCTGCCGGTGCTCGCGACCCGGGCGGGTGGGGTGCCCGAGGCGCTGGGCCGGGCCCCGGACGGCGAGCCGCCCGGCCTGCTGGTGCCCGCCGCCGACCCGGCCGCGCTGGCCGACGCGCTGCGCCGCTGGCTCACCGGGGCGCCGCTGCGCCACCGGCTGCGGCAGGCCGCCCTGGCCCGCCGCGACGGCCTCGCCGGGTGGCCGGCCACCGCCACCGCGATCGCCCACGTCCTGAACGGAGTGAGGGTTTGACCACGTACGCCACCGACCCCTTCGCCGACTGGCTCGCGCTGCGCGAGCCCGCCGACGCGGCCGCCCGCGCCGAGGACCTGGTCGACCGGGTACGCGCCCGGCTGGCCGCCGACCGGCCCCTGGTGGTGCACGATCTGGGCAGCGGCACCGGGTCCATGGCCCGCTGGCTGGCTCCTCGGCTGCCCGGCCCGCAGCACTGGGTGCTCTACGACCGGGACGCCGGTCTGCTCGACCGGGCCCTCGCCGACCCGCCCCGCGCCGCCGACGGCAGCCCGGTGCGGGTGGAGACCCGGCGCACGGACATCACCCGGCTCACCGCCGCCGACCTGGCCGGCGCCGACCTGGTCACCGCCTCGGCGCTGCTGGACATGCTGACCGCCGAGGAGATCGAGGCGATCGTGGCGGCCTGCGCCGGGGCGGGCCGGCCGACCCTGTTCACGCTCTCCGTCATCGGCCGGGTGCGGCTCGACCCGCCCGACGAGCTGGACGCGGAGATCGCCGCCGCGTTCGACGCGCACCAGCGCCGGACAGTGGACGGTCGGAGCCTGCTCGGGCCGGACGCCGCCGCCGCCACCGTCGCCGCGTTCCGGCGGCACGGGGTCGCCGTGACCGTGCGGTCCAGCCCGTGGCGGCTGGACGCCGGTCACGCCGCGCTGACCGCCGAGTGGTTCACCGGCTGGTGCGACGCCGCCGTCGAGCAGCGCCCGGAGCTGGCCGCCCGGACGGGCGCGTACGCGCGCCGCCGGCTGGCCGAGGCGGCGGCGGGCCGGCTGACCGTCACGGTGGGGCACGACGACCTGCTCGCCGGGGCGGAATGAACCCGACGGCCGGCCGGTACGTGGAGGAGGGAGAGATCTTCGACAGGAGGACCCGCGTGTCACAGGCTGCCGGCGACGCATCCACCGCCCCGGCCCGTCCGAGCTGGGCCTGGGTGAGCAACCTCGGCGGCGTCGCCCTGGTGGTGGCGCTGCTGTGGTGGCTCGGCACCGGTCCGGCCCTGGCGGCGCTGAGCCGCATCGACACCCCGGCGGTGGTCGCCGCGCTGCTGCTCGGCGCGCTCAGCACCGTCTGCTGCGCCTGGCGGTGGCGACTGGTCGCCGAGGGGCTCGGGGTCCGGCTCCCGCTGGGCACCGCGGTGGCCGACTGCTACCGGGCGGTCTTCCTCAACGCCACGCTGCCCGGCGGGGTGCTCGGCGACGTGCACCGGGCGGTGCGGCACGGCCGGGAGGCCGGCGCCGTGGGCCGGGCCGTCCGGGCCGTGGTCTGGGAACGCACCGCCGGTCAGGTCGTCCAGGTCACGCTCGCGGCGGCGCTCCTGCTGGCGCTGCCGTCGCCGGTGCGGCCGTGGCTGCCGGAGGCCACCGCGCTGGCCGTGGCGGTCGCCCTCGGCGTGGTGCTGGTGGCCCGGGCGCTGCCCCGCTCCGGGCCGTCCCGACGGGCCCGGGCGCTGCGCGCCGCCGCCGCCGACGTCCGCGCCGGCCTGCTGACCCGCCGGACCGGGCCGAAGGTGCTGCTCGCCTCGGCGGTCGCGGTCCTCGGCCACCTGGGCACCTTCGTGGTGGCGGCCCGGGTCGCCGGTGCCACCGCCCCGCTGGCCCAGTTGGTGCCGCTGACCCTGCTGGCGCTGCTGGCGATGGGGCTGCCGGCGAACGTGGCCGGGTTCGGCCCGCGCGAGGGGGTGGCCGCCTGGGCGTTCGGCGCCGCCGGGCTGGGCGCCGCCCAGGGGGTGTCCACCGCGCTGGTGTACGGGGCACTGGTGATCATCGCCGCGCTGCCCGGCGCCGCCGTGCTGCTGCTGGGCCGGCAGCCGGCCCGCCGTGCGCGCCGCTCCACGGTGAACCAGGGTGGTTCTGCCCCGGTGCCCGCTGCCGGGCTGGCCGGCAGCGTCTGACAGAGGAGACACATGTACCCAGCAGCACTGCCGGTCGCCACGATCCGCACGCAGGTCACGGTCCCGCTCCGCCTTCCCGACGGGTACGCCACCACGGCCCGGGTCTTCACCTTCGACGGGTTGGTGGACGGGCGGGAGCACCTGGCGTTCGGTCTCGGCGACTGGGCGGGCGCGCTGCGGCGGCAGCCGGCCGAGCCCGCGCCCCTGGTCCGCCCGCACAGCGAGTGCCTGACCGGGGACGTGTTCGGCAGCCAGCGCTGCGACTGCGGTCCGCAGCTGCGCGAGGCGGTGGAGCGCATCGCCGGGGCCGGCGGCTTCCTGCTCTACCTGCGGCAGGAGGGGCGCGGGATCGGCCTCTACCCGAAGCTGGACGCCTACGCGTTGCAGGACGCCGGCCTGGACACGTACGAGGCGAACGTGGCGCTCGGGCACGGCGAGGACGAACGCGACTACCGGGCGGCCGCGCAGATGCTGGCGGCGCTGGGCGTGCGGCGGCTGGCGCTGCTGAGCAACAACCCGGAGAAGGCCGAGCAGCTCGACCGGCTCGACGTGACGGTCACGGAGGTGGTCCCGACGGGGGTCTACCTCTCCCCCGCCAACGCCGACTACCTGGCGGCGAAGGCGCACCGGGCCGCCGCCCGTACCGCCGACTCGCCGTCGCTGACCTGACATGGCCGCCGTACCGGGCGGCGGGCGGCCGTACGTGCTGCTCAGCTGCGCCACCTCGATCGACGGGTACCTCGACGACGCCACCGAGCAGCGGCTGCTGCTGTCCAACGCCGACGACCTGGACCGGGTCGACGCCGTCCGGGCCGGCTGCGACGCGATCCTGGTCGGGGCCGGCACCGTACGCCGGGACGACCCCCGGCTGGTGGTCCGCGCGGAGCGGCTGCGCCGGGCGCGGGTGGCCCGCGGGCTGCCGCCGTCGCCGCTGAAGGTGACCCTGACCGAGCGGGGCGACCTGGACCGGACCGCCCGGTTCTTCACCGTCGGCGACGCCGACCGGATCGTGTACTGCGCGTCGCCGGCGGTGCCGAAGACCACCGAGCTGCTGGACGGCGTGGCCACCGTCGTGGACGCCGGCGACCCGGTGGACCCGGCCTGGATGCTGGCCGACCTGGCCGGGCGCGGAGTGGACCGGCTGATGGTGGAGGGCGGCGCGTCGGTGCACGCGCAGTTCCTCGCCGCCGGGGTCGCCGACGAGCTGCACCTGGTGGTCGCCCCGTTCTTCGTCGGCGACCCCCGGGCGCCCCGCTTCGGCGGCGACGGCCCGTTCCCCTGGCACCCCGGCCGGCGGGCCCGGGTGGTCGAGGCCCGCCAGATCGGTGACGTGGTGCTCGTCCGGTACGCCCTGTCACCGCGCTGCCCGGACGCCTGAACCGGAGAGCCGGTTCGTCCGTACCACCGGCCGAGACGGAAGACCGCCCTACTACGCTTCGTCGTAACGGGTGGACGTGGCGGACGAGGGGGCGGACGTGATGGACGAGGGCGACGAGCAGGTGACCGCGTGGGCGCTGGCCGCCGGGCGGGGCGACCCGCTCGCGCTGGCCGCGTTCGTCCGGGCCACCCAGGGCCCGACCTGGCGGTTCCTGCACCACCTGCTGGCCGACGCGGAGACCGACGACCTGGTGCAGGAGACGTACCTGCGGGCGATGCGCGCGCTGCCCCGGTTCGCCGCCCGGTCCTCCGCGCGGACCTGGCTGTTCGGCATCGCCCGGCGGGTCGCCGCCGATCACCTCCGGTCCCGGCGGGCCCGCCCGCCGGCCACCACCATCGACGGGTACGACCCGCCGTCGGCGGGCCGGTTCGAGAACGTCGTGGTGCTCGACGCCCTGCTGCGCGAGCTGCCGGCCGAGCGGCGGGAAGCCTTCGTCGCCACCCAGGTCCTCGGCCTGTCGTACGCGGAGGCGGCGCAGGTCTGCGACTGCCCCGTCGGCACCATCCGCTCGCGGGTGGCACGGGCCCGGGCGGACCTGGTCGAGGCCATGGCCGAGCGGGCCGGCCGGACCGACACCCGCGCCGGCTGAATCGCCCCGCTGCTGCCGCCCGATCCGTAAGGACCTCGCAAGGTCTGCGCGACGCGCCGCGCGCGCCGCCGCCGCTACGCTGACCGGCACGAGGGGGAGGCACGCGTGGCGCAGCGGGTGCTGGTCGTCGACGACGACCGGACGGTCAGCGACGTGGTCTGCCGCTACCTGGAACACGCCGGCTACCAGGTGGACCACGTCGCCGACGGCGCCGCCGCGCTGGCCGCCGTCGCCGCGGCGCCGCCGCAGCTGGTGGTGCTCGACGTGATGCTGCCCGGGGTCGACGGGCTGGAGGTGTGCCGGCGGCTGCGGGAGCGGCCGGACGGCGTACCCATCGTGATGTTGACCGCGCGCGGCGACGAGGCCGACCGGATCCTCGGCCTGCAACTGGGCGCGGACGACTATCTGAGCAAGCCCTTCTCCCCCCGCGAGCTGGTGCTGCGCGTGCGGTCGGTGCTGCGCCGGGCCGGCGGCGAGCCGGCCGCCGCGACCGCCGAGGTGCTCACCGACGGCGGCCTCACCGTGGAGACCGGCCCACGGGTGGCCCGCCTGCACGGCCGGGAACTGGCCCTCACGCTGCGCGAGTTCGACCTGCTGGCCCACCTGATGCGCCACCCGGCGCGGGCGTTCCGCCGGGCCGAGCTGCTGGAGCGGGTCTGGGGCTGGAGCTTCGGCGACCAGTCCACCGTCACCGTCCACGTGCGGCGGCTGCGCGAGAAGATCGAGGCCGACCCGGCCGACCCGCGCCGGATCGTCACGGTGTGGGGCGTCGGCTACCGGTACGAGCCGGTCGATGGCTGACCTCGCGCTGATCTTCGGGGCGGCGCTCGGTGCGGCCTGCTGCGTCGGGCTGCTCGGCGCGGGGGCGCTGCGGCTGCTGCGCGGCCGGTCGATCACCGTGCACATCTCCGTCCTGCTGGCGATGACCGTGACCGCGGTGGCGGCCGGCGTCGCGGTGATCGCCGAGGCGATGTTCCTGTCGCCGCACGACCTGGAGGTGGTGCTGATCACCGTCTCCGCGGCGGCGCTGGTCAGCCTCGCCGTCGGCTGGCTCTTCGGCCGGCGGCTCGCCGCGGCGGCGGTCTGGGCGGACCAGGCGCGGGAGCGGGAGCGGCGGATCGAGAAGGGACGCCGGGACCTGGTCGCCTGGGTGTCGCACGACCTGCGCACCCCGCTGGCCGGGCTGCGGGCGATGGCCGAGGCGCTGGAGGACGGGGTGGTCGCCGACCCGGCGACGGTGCACGAGTACCACCGCCGCGTCCGGGTGGAGACCGACCGGATGACCCGGCTCGTCGACGACCTGTTCGAACTGTCCCGGATCAACGCCGGGGCGCTGCGGCTGTCGCTGTCCGCCGTACCGCTGGGAGACGTCGTCTCCGACGCCCTGGCCGGCACCGCGCCGCTGGCCGCGGCCCGCCGGATCCGGCTGGTCGCCGCCGAGTCGGGCTGGCCGACAGTAACCGCCAGCGAGCCGGAACTGGCCCGGGTGGTGGGGAACCTGCTGCTCAACGCGGTGCGCTACACCCCGGACGACGGCACCGTCCGGGTCGACGCGGGCCGCGACGGCGACGCCGCCTGGCTGGCCGTCGCGGACACCTGCGGCGGCATCCCGGAGGCCGACCTGCCCCGGCTCTTCGACGTGGCGTTCCGGGGCGAACCGGCCCGCACCCCCCGCAGCGGCAACGGCGGCGTCGAGGGTTCCGGCGGGCTGGGCCTGGCGATCGTGCGCGGGCTGGTCGAGGCGCACGGCGGCCGGGTCGACGTGCGCAACGTCGCCGGCGGGTGCCGGTTCGTCGTCCGGCTGCCGCTGGCCGACGGCTAGGGCCTGTCCGGCGGATCATGCCGGACAGGCCCGTGGGCCCGTGGAGGGCTCAGCGCTTGAGCGTGAAGGTGAAGTCGCCGGAGAGCTTGCCGCTCAGCCGGACTGCCGAAACAACTTTCCCCTCCGCGATCAGTCTCTCGACCTCGGCCCGCGAAAGACCGCAACCTTCAGCGATCAGTCGCGCCGGCCGGACAGGGATCCGCGCCGCAAAGCGGACCGCGACGTCGATCACCTCGCGGTCCAGGTGATCCGATCCGCCGGTGTCGAGGCGCCAGGCGTTGTCCCAGTCGAGGGCGATGCGATTACGGAACTGCACGACCGGATCCTGGAGCAGCTCCGCTGTCAGGCCAGGGTCGTTGTCATGCAGCCGGTCCAGCAGCTCAGGTCGAATGGAGCGCACAGTCATCCGTTCCAGGACCGTGAGCTTTGCGGTGTCCCCGCAAGCGGTACAGAGCGCGAGGAGCCAGGCGTCGATGAGCTTGTGGTTTGCGTTGACGCGAAATTTACCGCTTGCCCGGAAGCGCTCGGACCCGCACGCGTGGCAGCGGCGGCGAACGAGCGGCAGGCAGGTGGGCACGACTATCCAGTTTTTGAGCACAGAAGTACACCGGTTTCAGTGAGAAGTCCGCAGCATGAAGGAGCGCGGCGCACATGCGCGACGCGCGACAAATCAGCGCTCGGGAGGTCTCACAGGGTGTACAACGGCACGTCCTTGACTAG
This sequence comes from Micromonospora sp. CPCC 205739, assembly GCF_036906795.1. Lineage (NCBI taxonomy): Bacteria > Bacillati > Actinomycetota > Actinomycetes > Micromonosporales > Micromonosporaceae > Micromonospora > Micromonospora sp. CPCC 205739. The sequence goes on from NZ_JBAKHS010000007.1 coordinate 281,219, forward strand.
ACGACTTGGTTCGGCAGCACGGTAATGGCACACAGTGGAGCCGCGCCACTGGCTTTCGAGCGCAACGACCCCGGCCGGACCGTCACATGATTCGCCGGACAGGCCTCCGCCGGCCGGGGCCCTCCGACCCCGGACGCGGGCCGCCGCCCCGGCCGGTCAAGGCGCGGACGGGCGCTCCGGGCGGGTCAGCTCGGCGAACCAGCGGCGGCCGGCCCGGAACACCTCGCCGACCAGCAGCCCGGCCGACGCCGCCGGGCCCGCCACCGCGGCGGTGTCCAGCCAGGCCCAGCGGAAGCTCGGCCCCCGGTCGTGCCCCGTCACCACGTGCACCTGCCCCTGCCAGGCGCCGGACCCGGGCGGCTCCAGCTCCACCAGCACCGTGCCGGCCGGCCGCAGCAGCTCCCGGCACCGGCGCAGCAGCGCCGCCGGGTCGCCCCCGATGCCGATGTTCCCGTCCAGCAGCACCGCGTGCGCCCACCGTCCCTCCGCCGGCAGCGGCCCGAACAGGTCGGCCTGCACCGCCACCGCGCCCCGGCCCCGGGTCAGCGCCACCGCCCGCGCCGACACGTCGACGCCGAGGGTGGTCAGGCCGGCCCGGGTCAGCGCCAGGGTCACCCGGCCCGGTCCGCAACCCAGGTCGAGGGTGGGACCGGCGCAGCGGGCGAGCACCGCGGCGTCCGCCGGGTCGGCCGGGCGGTGCCACCGGTCCACCGGCAGCCGGCGCCGCAGCCCGTCGGCCGGCACCAGCCAGTACGCGTCCACGCTGCGGTCACGCAGCGCGGCGGCGAAGCCGTCCACGGTCGGGACGGTCACGCCCGCACCACCATGGCCCGGCGCACCGCCGCGACCTCCCGGGCGAACCGGCCACCCGGGACCGTCGCGGCCACCGCCCGCGCGTCCGACCAGTCGTCGACGTCCCGCAGCACCGGCAGCGGCACGGTGCGCAGCCCCCGCTCGGCCAGCGCCGACCAGGTCGACCGGCCGGTGTCCGGGGTCGACATCGGCACCGCCCGCAGCGCCACCGCCTGCCGAGGGTCGCGCAGCCCCAGCGCCCACCAGCCGCCGTCGGCGGCCCGCCCCAGCACCGCGTCGGCCCGGAAGAGCCGGCGTACGGCGGCAGCCAGCCGGGCCGGGGTCAGCTGCGGGGTGTCCATGCCGATCTGGAGCACCGGGCGGCCCGGGAAGGCGTCGGCGACGTCGGCGTGGGCGTGCACGAGCCGGGCGGCGAAGTCCGCGCCCCGCTGCGGCAGGACCGGCCAACCGGCGACGGCGGCGGTCAGCTCGGCGGCGTCCTCCGCATCGGCGAGGCGTCCGGCCAACGCCAGCATCGGCGTCACGCCGGGGGTGGCCCGGACGGCGTCCAGGGTGTCGCGCAGCGCGGCGGCGGCCACCCGGGCGGCCTGGACCGCGGTGGCGGGCGGGCAGAGCCGCGTCTTCACCGCGCCGGGCACGGGCGCCTTCGCGACCACCAGCAGCACGGTCACCGGGGACCCTCCACGCTGCGCAGCACGGCGGCGAAGTCCCGGGTGGCGCGCAGGGTGCCCCGCACCGAGCCGGAGACCTTGGAGCGGGTGCCCGCGGCGCGCGGGGCGTACGCGACGTCGAGTTCGTGGATCCGCCAGCCCGCGGCGGCGGCCCGGATCAGCAGCTCCAGCGGGTAGCCGAAGGCCCGGTCGGTGACGCCGAGCGCCAGCAGCGCCTCGCGCCGGGCCACCCGGATCGGACTCAGGTCCCGCAACGGTACGCCCCGGTGTCGCAGCAGCGCGGCGACCAGCGCGGTGCCGGCCCGGGCGTGCCAGGGCCAGACCCCGACGCGGACCGGCCGGCGGCGACCGACGGCCAGATCGGCGATCCCCCCGGCGACCGGGGCGACCAGGGCGGGCAGTTCCGCGGGGGCGAAGGAACCGTCGGCGTCCAGGACGCAGACCAGCTCCGTCTCGGCGGCCTCGATGCCGGCGTGCACGGCCGCGCCGTACCCGCGGCGGGGCTCGTGCACCACCCGGGCGCCGTGCCGGGCGGCCACCTCGGGCGAGCCGTCCCGCGAGCCGTTGTCCACCACGATCGCCCGGTAGCCGGGCGGCAGCGCGGTCAGCACGCCGGGCAGCGCGGCGGCCTCGTCCAGGCACGGCAGCACCACGTCGATCTGTGTCGGCATACCGCCGACGCTAGGTCCGCAGGGGCCGGCCCGCCCCGCGTTCGGCCTTACGGAACGCTTACCGACCAGGTGATTCTTACCGTCCGGTGACGTACCGGCGGTTCGGCTGACGAGCCGGGGCGGCAGGCCGTACCGTCCGGTCGACATGAGACCCGGCGCCACGCTCCCCCGCTCCCCCGCCCCCGACCGCGTCCCGGCCCACGACCGGGGCGATGTCGTCGTGCTGGGTGTCGAGGCGGCGCTGCTGGCCGCCGCGGTGACCGTGGGCTCGGTGCTCAACCAACGGGGGGTGGGGCTGCACGCCGACGCCGCGCCGCTCTTCGCCACCTGGCGGCCGCACCTGGGCTGGGGCACCCCCGCCGCGCTGCTGGTCGCCGTCGTGGTGCTCGGCCCCGGGCTGCGCTGGGCCCGGACCGCCCGATGGACGCCGCTGCTGGGCGCCGGCTACCTGGCCGCGGTGGCCTGGACGCTCGCCCTGGCGCTGGTGGACGGCTGGTCGGCGGGGCTGACCCGGCGGCTCACCCCGCAGGCGGAGTACCTGCACGAGGTGCCCGGGGTGACCGACGTCCGGCGGATGCTGGCCGGCTTCACCGACCGGATCCTCGACTTCCAGCCCGACTCGTGGTCCACCCACACCGCCGGCCACCCGCCAGGGGCGCTGCTGGTCTTCGTCGGGCTGGACCGGGTCGGCCTGGGCGGCGGCACGGCGGCGGCGCTGGCCTGCGTCCTGGTCGGGGCAAGCGTCGCGGTGTCCGTACCGGTGGCGCTGCGGGCGCTGGGCGCCGGCGAGGCGGCCCGCGCGGTGCTGCCGTTCCTGGTGCTGCTGCCGGGGGCGGTCTGGGTCGGCGCCTCCGCCGACGGCGTCTTCACCGGCGTGGTCGCCGCCGGCCTGGCCCTGCTCGCGGTACGCGGCCCCGCGATCGCGCTGGCCGGCGGGCTGCTGCTCGGCTTCGCGCTGTACCTGTCGTACGGCTTCGTGCTGGTCGGGCCGCTGGCCCTGGCGGTGCTGGCGCTGCGACCGGCGGGACGGCGGAACGCGCTGCTCGCCGGGGCGGCCGGGGTGGCCGCGGTGGTGACGGCGTTCAGCCTCGCCGGGTTCCACTGGTGGCAGGGGTACGACCGGGTGGTGGAGCGCTACTACCAGGGCTGGGCGGCCGACCGCCCGTACGCCTACTGGGTCTGGGCCAACCTGGCGGCGCTGCTGCTCTCCGCCGGGCCGGTGGCCGGGCCGGCGCTGCGCCGCGCGCTGCTGGCGGCCAAGGCGAGCTGGCGGGCGACGGCCCGGGCCGCAGCCGCCGGCATGGGACGAGCCGCTGCCGTGGCACCGGCGGGCGGGGATGCCGTGGAACGGCTCGGGTCCGTCTCGACGGCCGGCGGTGCCGGGACGGCTGGCGGCGGTCTCGCTGCGCGCCGATGGCCGGCCGCACTCGTGGACCGGGTGCGGGCGCTCGGGCCGGCCGTGCTGCTGCCGGCGGCGGCCGCGCTGGCGGTGGTCGGCGCGGACCTGTCCGGGATGAGCAAGGCCGAGGTGGAGCGGATCTGGTTGCCGTTCGCGGTGTGGCTGCTGGTCGCCGCCGCGCACCTGCCCGCCCCGGCCCGCCGCTGGTGGCTGGCGGGGCAGGCACTCACCGCCCTCGCCGTCAACCACCTCCTCTTCACCGTCTCCTGACCCCACACCCCCGCGCTCGGAACGCAGTTTCAGAGGATGCGGGCTCATTCCGCCGCCCAAGGCCACTCATGCACGGAAAGAGCGCGGATCTGGGCCTGACGCGGCGCGGGGCGGCGGGCGGCGCGGCGGGCGGTCAGGCTGGTAGGGCGGCTGGGTCGCGGAGGGGGTCGGTGGCGAAGGCCGTGATGCCGTCGAGGAATCCGACCCGGGCGGTGTAGCCGAGCAGCTCGCGGGCGCGGGCGGGGTCGGCGACCACGTGCCGCACGTCCGCGGCGCGGGCCCCGCCGACCACCTCCGGCGCCGGCCCGCCCATCGCCGCTGCGAGCGCGGCGGCGAGGTCGCCGACGGTGTGCGGCTCGCCGGAGCAGACGTTGAGCGGCACCAGGCCGTCCGGGACCGGCGCGGTCAGCGCCAGCAGGTTCGCCCGCGCCACGTCGGTGACGTGCACGAAGTCGCGGCGCTGCCGACCGTCCTCGTAGACCCGGGGCGGCCGGCCGGCCGCCAGCGCCGACCGGAAGATCGACGCGACCCCGGCGTACGGGGTGTCGCGGGGCATCCGGGGGCCGTAGACGTTGTGGTAGCGCAGCGCCCACACCCCGCCCCCGGTCTGCCGGGCCCAGGCGGCGGCCAGGTGCTCCTGCGCCAGTTTGCTGGCCGCGTACGTGCTGCGCGGCTCCAGCGGGGCGTCCTCCGGGACAAGTTCGGGGGCGAGGGTGCCGGCGCATCGCGGGCAGGTGGGGTCGTACCGGCCGGCGGCCAGGTCGGCGGCGCGGCGCGGGGCGGGGCGGACGACGCCGTCGCGGGCGCAGGCGTAGCGCCCCTCGCCGTAGACCACCATCGAGCTGGCCAGCACCAGCCGGGACACGCCGGCCCGGTGCATCGCGGCGAGCAGCACCGCGGTGCCGTAGTCGTTGTGGCTGGCGTAGTCGGGGGCGTCCGACGGGTCGAGTCCGTGCCCGACCATCGCCGCCTGGTGGCAGACCGCGTCCACCCCGGCCAGCAGGTCGTCGAGCAGTCCCGGGTCCCGCACGTCGCCGATCACCGGGTCGTGCTGGCGGGACCACTCGGGCAGCGCGCCCCCGTGTGCCTGCGGCAGCAGCGCGTCCAGGCCCACGACCTGGTGCCCCTCGGCGACGAGCAAGTCCGCGACCTGCGATCCGATGAACCCGGCCGCGCCGGTGACCAGTACCCGCATTCCCGTCACGCTAGGTCAGTCGGGTGGCTTGCGGGCCGGTTCGGGCCGGACGTCAGCACTCCGTAAGGGACGGACGGTAAGCCTTCGGTAATGCGGCAAAGCAGACCGGCCGGCGGCAGCGCCGTCTAGCGTCCTGCACCAGGGGCGCCGGCCCCGAGCAGTCCCGCCCGCAGGAGGAACCGTGTCCGCCGACCCGCCGCCACCGCCCGGCGACCCGACGCCCGGGCACGGCGGGCCGGGGCGGGCTGCCGGGTCGTCCACCGGGACGACCGACACCCAGGGGTACGCCTACCCGGCGCGGCTGTGGCGGGCGCTGGACCGGCACCGCCCGCCGGGTGTCGACGCCACCGCCGAGGCCTGGCGCAGTCCGGTACGCGGCCCGTGGCTCACCTCCCTGTTCGGGGCCGTCCTGCTCGCCACCCTGCCGCTGGTGATCGTCACCGGGCTGCTGGACTGGATCGCCTACGGCCCCCGGCTCGGCCAGGCGTTCCCCCGCGACGTGGGCTGGCTGCACCCGCCCGTCTTCGACTGGCCGACCCGGCCGGCCTGGCTGTTCCGGCTCACCCAGGGCCTGCACGTCACGCTCGGCATCGTGCTGGTCCCGGTGGTGCTGGGCAAGCTCTGGTCGGTGGTGCCGAAGCTCTTCGACTGGCCGCCGGCCCGCTCGGTGGCCCAGGTGCTGGAACGGCTCTCGCTGCTGCTGCTGGTCGGCGGGATCCTCTTCGAGATGGCCACCGGCCTGCTCAACATCCAGTACGCGTACCTGTTCGGGTTCGACTTCTACACCGCGCACTGGTACGGCGCCTGGGTCTTCACCGCCGCCCTGGTCACCCACGTGGCGGTGAAGCTGCCCCGGATGGTCACCGTGCTGCGCGGGCCGGGCTTCGCGCGTACCCCGTTGGCGCGGACCCGGGCGGAGCCGCCGGATCCGGACGGCCTGGTGTCCCGGCGGCCCGGGCCGGCGACGATGAGCCGGCGTGGGGTGCTGGCCCTGGCCGGCGGCGGCGCGCTGCTGCTGGCGGCGCTGACCGTCGGGCAGAGCCTGGACGGGGTGCTGCGCCGCACCGCGCTGCTGCTGCCCCGGGGCCGGCAGCCCGGCGACGGGCCGAACGGCTTCCCGGTCAACCGCACCGCCGCCGCGGCCGGCATCCAGCCCGCCCACACCGGGGCGGGCTGGCGGCTGACCGTACGCGCCGGCGACCGAAGCGTCGAGCTGGACCGGGCCGGGCTGCTCGCGATGGCGCAGCACACCGCAGACCTGCCGATCGCCTGCGTGGAGGGCTGGTCGACGTCACAGACCTGGACCGGGGTGCGGCTGCGGGACCTCGCCGCGCTGGTCGGCGCGCCCGCGACGGCCACGGCGTCGGTCCGGTCGCTGGAGCGGGCCGGCCTGTTCAGCGCGGCCCGGTTGCAGGCCAACCAGGTCCGCGACCGGGACTCGCTGCTCGCCCTGCGGGTCAACGGGGTCGACCTCTCCCCCGACCACGGCTATCCGGCGCGGATCGTCGTGCCGGCGCTGCCCGGCGTGCATTGCACCAAGTGGGTCCGGGAGATCGCCTTCGAGGGGCGCGCCGATGGCTAGGTTCCGGCGGGCCTACGGCGCCGCGCCCTGGCACCTGCTGCTCCTGCTCGGCTGCTTCGCGGTGACCGGCTGGGTCGTGCTGCGGCTGGCCGGGGAACCGACGGCGGTGCAGATGCTGCTCTGGTTCCTCGGCGCGGTCGTCGCCCACGACCTGCTGCTGTTCCCGGTCTACGCGCTGGCCGACCGGGCGCTGCGCGCCGGCGTGCGTCGTCGGGGTGCCCCGTCGGCGCTGAACCACGTCCGGGTGCCCGCCCTCGCCGCCGGCCTGCTCCTGCTCGTCCACCTCCCCGGCGTCCTCGGTCTCGGCGACGGCACGTACCGGGCGGCGACCGGGCTGGAGCCCCGGCCGCTGCTGGCCCGCTGGCTGGCGGTCAGCGCGGCGCTCTTCGCCGCCAGCGCGGCCCTTTACGCGCTGCGCCGGCGGCGACACCGCTGAGCGGGACGAGCCGATGGGTCGGGCCGGGCACTCTCGTGCCCGGCCGTCACCGCTTCGAGGACAACGAGGTGTCCCCTGGGCCACCGGTCGGCGTGATGAAGGCCGGGGATTCACCGGCCGGGGTCTCGGTCCCGCCGCCGGTGCCGGTCCACTCGCCACCGGCCCCCCGACGGCGCCGCAGCGCCGCGGCCCCGGCCGCTCCCACCGTCATGACGACCGCCGCCAGCGGCCACCAGTTCCGGCGCCCCATCTTGGCGGCTCGCCTCTTCTGCAACATCGTCATTCTCATGCGCCCATTGTCGGTGGCCCCACCGGCGCCGGGCGGCGAAATCGAGACCTCCATCCGCCCTGTTCGGGTGATTCCCCGGGCCTGCCGGTGGCCGTCGCGCACACCGGCGGCCCGGATGACGAGTACGCCGGGCGTCGACGGGTAACCGCCGATCCCGTTCCTGCACGAAGGCGGGCCCGACGAAGGGAGATCGGATGACGACGGGTAGGGGATCATCTCCGCCGCCGGCCGGATCGGGCGGCGGCGCGGCCGGAAAGGTCCAGCAGGCGGCCGGACAGGTCCAGCATGCGGCCGGACAGGCGCAGCAGGAGGCGACCCGGCTCGGCCACGAGACGGCGCAGGCCGGCGGCCACACCGCCCGGCAGGCGGTCGAGCAGGGCAGGCAGGTCGCCTCGGAGGGCCGCCAGCAGGTACGCAACCTGCTCGGCGAGGCCTCCGCGCAGGCGCGTACGCAGGCGCATGAGCAGCAACGGCGCGCCGCCGAGAGCCTGCGCTCGCTGGGTTCGCAGTTGCGCACCATGGCCGACGGCACCGAGGGTGGCATGGCCGCGGAGGTCGTGCGTCGCGGCGCTGACGCCGCCCAGCAGGCCGCCGGCTGGCTGGACGAGCGGGAGCCCGGGACGCTGCTGCGGGAGGCGCGCGACTACGCCAGCCGGCACCCGGGCGCGTTCCTGGCCGGTGCCGCGATCGCCGGACTGCTCGCCGGACGGTTGGGCCGCGCGCTCACCGGGGGCCCGGATGGCCAGGGCGGAGGGGGTGGCATCGACACGTCCCGCGCGGAGGGCTTCCAGCCGGCGGGCGAGACGCCGTTGCGGGCGCCGGCCACGCCGGACACCGCCGCACCGCTGCGCCACGGGCCGATGGGCCGTGAGGTGGGCCCATGAGCGCATCGCCCATGGGCGCCGGCGGTGGTCCCGACAAGACCCAGGCCTCCATCGGTGAGCTGCTCGCCGACGCCACCCGCAACTTCTCCACCCTCCTGCGCAAAGAGGTCGAACTCGCCAAGGCGGAGGTGCGGGAGGAGGCCCGCAGCCTGGGCATGGTGGCCGGCATGTTCGTCGCCGCCGCGATCGCGGCGCTGCTGACCCTGGTGTTCCTGTCGCACGCCCTGTGGTGGGCGCTGTCCAACGTCATGGACCAGGGCTGGGCCGCGCTGATCGTCGCCGTGATCTGGGCGGTGATCGGCGCTGTGCTGGCCGCCAAGGCCCGGCAGCAGCTACGTACGGTGCGTACCCTGCCGCGTACCAAACAGACCGCGCACGAGATTCCGGATGCGGTCAGAGGCCGCTGAAGCCGAAGGGAGTCGCCATGTCCAGCGATCCGGACCGGATCCGGCACGACATCGAGACAACCAGAGCCGACCTGAGCAGTGACGTCGACGCGCTGACCGACAAGGTCAACCCGCGCCGGATCGCCGCCGCGCCGGTGAACCGCGCCCGTGGCGGGGTGAACCGCGCCCGTGGCCGGTGGAGCCGGATGGTCGACACGATCATGGGCAATGCCCGGCACGCCCGCGACGTCACCGCCCATCAGACGGACAACATGACGCACCGGTTCTCCGACACCGCCCACCAGGCGGCCGACGTGACGCACCGGGTCTCCGACACCGCCCAACAGGGCGTCGCCACCGCAGGTGAGCGGGCGCGGACGCTCACCCACGCCTCACGTGAGCGCGCCGAGGGCAACCCGCTCGCCGCGGGTCTCATCGCCTTCGGCGTGGGCGCGCTCGCCTCGTCCCTCCTGCGGCCGAGCCGGCGGGAGCGGGACCTGGCGGAGCGGGCCAAGCACGAGCTGATGGAGCACTCCGGCCAGCTCAAACAGCAGGCCGGCGGGCTGATGCACGAGGTTCAGGACAATCTGCGGGAACCCGTCCAACAGGCGGCCCGGCAGGTCGGGTCCACCGCCGCCCGAGGCGCGGCCGCGGTCGGGGAGACCGGCGTCGGGGAGGCGCGGCACATCCGCGACGACGCCCGGGAGGCGCCACGCCGGTGGTGACACCGGCCGACACCGGGTACGGCGGCGGGCCCGCCCGGGCCCGCCGCGCCCGGCTGTAAGGGCGCCGACCGAGGCGGGGCGGATCCGGTGCCGCGGCTGAGCGTCGGACGCCACCACGACGATCCGTCGGTGTCGGGGGTCACTCGTACTGTTCCCAGCCGTGAGCGCCCTTCAGACGTACCGCTACCTCCGACCGTCCGCACTGCACGCCGGTGACCTGGCGTTGCAGACCAGCGGTGGGCCCGCCACCAATCCCCGGTTCTTCTCCGGTTTCCTGACCACGCCGCAGGCGGCCGCCGCGGGGCTGCTGGCGGTCGCCGAGGTCGCCCGGACCCGGTACCACCAGCCGGTCAGCCCGGCGAGCCTCGACCCCGTCGTCACCGGCGCCCGGGACCGGATGCGCTTCGAGTCGTTCTCCGGCTGCTGCGGGGTGTACGCGCGGCTGGACGTCGTACCGGCCGGCTTCGACGGCGACGTCGTCGAGCACGGCACCACCAACGTCGACGTGAACGCACCGCTGCGGGAGGCGCTGGCCCGGGTGGGCGGCATCGACCCGCTGCACCTGTCGGTGGGGCCGGACGACCTCACCGTGTCCACGCTCGACGGTCCGGTGGTGGAGAAGAAGGTGCCGCTGCCCGGGCGGTGGCTGCGGGGCTTCGCCGAGGTCCACGTGATGGCGGCGGCGATGGAGCCCCGGGCGGAGGTCCCGGCGGCGGAGGCGGCGGCCTTCCTGCGCCGGCTGCCCGCGGGCAACGACCGGTCGGTGCTCTGGGTGGTGCCGGCGGGGCGCTCGTTGCGGCTGACGTCGCGGCCCGCGCCCGGCGCGGTGTGCCTGGCCGGCGCCGGACGCCTGGCCACGCTGCGTGGGCTGCTCCGGCACGCGCGGACGCTGCGGATGTACGGGCCACCGGCGACGGCCGGCTCGCCTGCGCTGCCCAGCGTGTGGGAGCTCGACACGGGCGCGTTGCGGCTGTCGCTGACCCTGTCGCCGGAGCCCTACCGGGGCTTCTCCGGCGAGGGCGGGGCGCTGAGCGCACTCGCCGGCGACGACGTGGTGGACGACGCCGCGCTGGTCGGGGCCCTGCTGTCCTGGGACCCGACGATCGACGTGTCCGCGCTGGCCGAGTCGGCCGGGATCACCGCCGACCGGGTCCGCGCCGCGCTGGCCCAGTTGGGCACCGCGGGCCGGGTCGGCTTCGACGTGGCCGAGGCGGGCTACTTCCACCGGGTGCTGCCGTACGACGCCGGGCGGGCCGAACGGGACAATCCCCGGCTGGTCGGAGCGCGGGCGCTGGTTGAGGCGGGCGCGGTCACGCTCGACGGCGAGGCCGCGACCGTCCGCCACGGCGACGAGGTCTACCGGGTCCGCCGCCGACCGGACGGCTCGCACACCTGTTCCTGCCCCTGGTGGGCGCGGCACCGGGGTCAGCGGGGGCCCTGCAAGCACGCGCTGGCCACGACGATGGTGGGCGCGCCGGTGGAGGTCGGGGCGTGACCGATCCGTTCGAGTTCCTGGTCCGGGGCGATGTCGGCGCGGCCGTCGACGCGGTCGTCGCGTTGGACGACGAGCGCCGGCGGTCGTTCGCCGCAGGGCTGGTGGCCCACGTGCGCCGGCGGCGCGACAACTGGTGGTGGAACGACGAGGCGACAGCCCTGGCGGTGGCCGTGGTGGGGTGCCTGCCGACCGCCGCGACGGCGGCCGACCTGCTGGGCCGGCGCAACGTGTCGCTGCGGGCCGCCGACGCCGGCCCGGTGGTCCAGGTCGCGCGGATGCGCGGGGTGTCCTGGCTGGCCGAGCTGGCGTACCGGCTGGCGGACCGGCCCCGCCGGGACGATCCGACGGGCGACTGGGATTTCGTCGCCGAGTTGCTCCGGGTCGAGAAGGCGGCGGCGCCGACCGGTGACTGGTTCGTCGAGGGTTGGCTCGCCCGGATGGCGTGGCCTCCGGAGTGGCAGCGGCCGGTCCCGCTGGTGGACCGGCTGCGGGCAGACGTGTTCCTCGACGCCCTGGTGCCGCGGCTGTTCGAGGTGGACGGCGCCGGCGCGCGGATGGCCTTCGACGAGTTCATGACCGACGAGAAGCTGGCCCTGCCGCGAGCGCTGGTGCTACTGGCCGGCGAGGGCCGCCTGGACCGGACGACCCTGCTGGCCGGCTGCGTGAGCCGGCTGCTGCGCGGTGACCGGCCGGGCGCGTTGCGCCCGTTCGTCGCCCTGCACACCCTGCTGGAGCCCACCGCCGCCGAGGTCGACCGGCGGCGCGGTGACTATCTGCGCCTGCTCGCCGACGCCCCCGGGCCGGTGGCGTCGATGGCGCAGAAGACGCTGCGGGCGCGCGACGGCGGGGAGGTCGAGGGGTTGCTCGACGCGTCCCGGGCGGTCCTGGTCCGGCCGGACCGGGCGCTGGTGCGCGCCCAGCTCGGGTGGCTGGACCAGCTCGCCCGCCGCCACCCCGACCGCGCGGCGGAGATCGCCGAGGTCCTCGCGGTGGCGGTCGATCATCCGGCGGCGGACGTGCGGGACCGGGCCGGCGCGTTGGCCGCCCGGCACGGGCACGTGATCGCCCCGGTCGTCGTGGTGGGTCCGATGGGCGACGACCTGCCGCCACCGGCCGGGCCGCTGCCCGCGCTCCCGGCCATCGCCGACCCGGACGAGCTGGCGGAGGAGGTCGCCTCGCTGCTGGGCGGCCCCACGACGGTGTCCGGCCTGGAGCGGGTCCTCGACGGGGTGGTACGGCTCGCCGGCGCGGACCGCGCCCGCCTGAAGGACGCCCTGCTCCCGGTGCTGCGGCGGCATCGCGGCGGCGCGGAGGAGCACTCGTGGGATCCGTGCTGCCTGTGCGGTCTCCTCGGCGGGGTCCTGCTCGCGGCGGCCGACCCGGTCGAGGGGGGCGTACGGCGGGGCCGGTGGGCCGCGATGCTGGCGGCGTTGCGGCGCCGGACGCCCGGCGGGTACCCCCGCGATGCGCGGGTACCACCGCCGCACCGCCTGCTGCGCGCCCGGCTGGCCGAGATCGGTGAGCGCGTCGGCCCACCCCGCCACCCGGGTCTGCTCGCGGCCCCGACGACGGCCAACGGCGCCGTCGACCCGGAGGTGCTCTACGAGCGCCTGGCCCGGCTCGGCGACCGGGGCGCGTGGGAGGTGGACCTGACGCAGGCCCTGCTGCGGCTGCCCGCCCGGGTCGACGAACCGCTCGCGGCCCGGGCGGCGGCGCTCGGCACGCCCGCCGGGGACCGGCTCGCCGCGTGGCTGCGCGCCGGTGGTCTGCCGACCCCGGGCCAGCGGGTGGTCACGCTGCCGCGCCGGGAGCGCCGGCCGAACTACGACTGGGGGTACGACGAGCTGCCCCGGCAGCGCACGCATGTCCAGCTCGACCCGCCCGACGGGGTCGACGATCCGTTCGGCCTGCTCACCGTGCCGGCCGGGTCCGTCGACAGCTACGTCGGCGACGCGGCCCTGCTCTGGCCGGCCGTGCTGCCCGGGTACCGGGGGCTGGTCGCGGCGTACGCGCTGCCCGACGTCGCCAGCGGCGCCGACCAGGACGTCTCCGGCGGCGCCGCGATCCTGCCGCTGCTCGCGGAGTGCGGAGGCGACGGCGGCCCGGCGGTCGACCTCGCCCTCGCGTACGGCCTGGGGGCCCGGCAGGAGTCCGACCGGGTCGCCGCCGTCGACGCCCTGCTGGTGCTGGCCGCCGCCGGCGACCTGGACGCGCCCGCGGTCGGGACCCACCTGGGCGTCCTCGCCGCCGCCGGTGACCTCACGCTGGCCCGGGTCGTCCAGCCGCTGCGCGACGCGGCCGCCGCCGGCGCCCCGCTGAGCACCTGGCGGCTGCTCGCCGCCGCGTTGCCCGCGCTGCTCACGGCGGCGAAGGCCCCGCGGGGCACCCCGGACCTGCTGACTCTGGCGGCGGACACGGCGAGCGCGACCGGGGTCCGGATCGAGGTGCCCGGGCTGGCCGACGTCGCCGCCCGGGGCGGGTCGAGCCGCCTGGTCGGCGAGGCACGACGGCTGACGGCCGCGCTCGACGGAGCCGGAGTGCCGATCGGGTGAGCCGGCGGGCACGCCGGGGCCGACCGAGGCGGTCCCGGCGCGCCGGTCCGGGTCAGGAGGGCCGGGGCGTGAGCAGGTAGTCGTCGGCCTCGGTGTTCCACTCCAGCTGGACGACCCCGCTGGTGGCGGCGGCCTTGCAGAACTGCAGGAAGCTGCGGTAGCCGAGCTTCTTCTCGCTGAACTGCGGCCGCGCCCGCCGGAGCTGGTTCTTGAGGCCGGACAGCGCCACCGTGCCGTCGGCGCCGGCCAGCTCCTTCACCACGGTGCGGAGCAGCCCGAACGCCTCCTCCCGGTCACCGTGTTCGGGCAGGGAGACCTCGGGGTCGCCCTTGGCGGGGCCCTCCGCCAGCTCGACGACGTTCTGCGTGGCGAGGTGGCGCAGCAGTTCGCCGAAGGTGCGGAAACCGTAGTCGGACTCGCTGAAGGTCGGGTCCTTGCGCAGCAGCGTGCGCTTCAACGTCGAGGCGGTCACCGCACCGCTGGAGCTGCCCTGGAGGCCGGCCACGGTCTGGGCCACCAGCACCGCGAGGGTCTCCACGTCCCGGGCCGGTTCCTCGGCCGTGGCCCGGGGCTCGGGCTCCTGCTCCACCTGCTGCGGCTCCGGGCTGGGCAGCCGCGCCGGCCGGGTACGCGGGGCACGGGTCGGCGGGATCTCCACCCCCTCCAGCCGGTCGTAGTAGAGGAACTCGTCGCAGGCGGGCGGGAGCAGCGCGGACGTGGACTTCTCCACCCCGACGCCGATGACCCGCTTGTTGAGCTCACGGAGCTTGTGGACCAGCGGGGTGAAGTCGCTGTCGCCGGTGCAGATCACGAACGTCGAGATGTAGTCCCGCTCGAAGGCCAGCTCCACCGCGTCGACCGCCATCTTGATGTCGGCGGCGTTCTTGCGGGAGGCGCCCATGCGTTGGGGTATCTCGATCAGCTCGACGTGGGACCGGGTGAGCATCCGGCGGTCCTCGTCGAAGTACGACCAGTCCGCGTAGGCCCGCCGCACGACCACCCGGCCCCGCTCGGCGAGCGCGTCGGCGATGGGGCGGAAGTCGAAGGCCATCCCGCCGCGGTGGTCGCGCGCCCCCAGCGCGAGGTTCTCGTAGTCGAGGAACAGGGCGATCCGGTCTTCTTGATCCACGCCGGTCAGCCTACGCCGGGGTCCGGCCGGACATCGGCGACCTCGCGCGGCGCGCCCGGCGGGTCGGGCTCGCCGACGCGCTCGCGGGACGGGCGGCGCCGCCCGTCCCGCGTGCGGCGGGCGGAGTCGGATCAATGACAGTCGTTGCGCGCGCTGCCCCACCGCACGCTCACCACCTCGCCCAAGGCGAAGATCATATGGCGCTTGAACTGGCCTTTTGCTGATTGTTGCTGGCTATATTCAAGGCATCGCCCACCGTGCTGTGACTGACCGGGCCTGGCCGGTGCCGTGACCACAACGAATGACGACCGTCAGCGGTAATCGGCCGGTCGTCCTGTCAATGGGACTCGACCGGGGGTGGGAATTGCGCCGCCGACGCTCGAGAATCCTTCACAGCAGCACGGAGATCGGAGACCGATGCCCGCTCCGCACGATCCGATGATTCCGTCGTGGCAGTGCCGCGACTGCGGGAGTGAATGGCCGTGCCCCAGCCGGCGGCAGATCCTGCTCGACGAGTACCGGCAGCAGTCGACGAACCTGCGGGTCTACCTCGCCACCTGCCTCACGTCGGCCACCCAGGACCTCGCGGCCAGCCCCGCCGACCTGCGGGCCCGCTTCCTCGGCTGGGTGCCCCACCGGGTGCCCTCCTGAGAGCGTCCGCCGTGTCGCACGCCTCCGGTCAGCGGCCGGGCGGTCCACCGGGCCGGGGGCGTCTCGGGCGGCGGGTGTCATCCTGACGCGTGCCCATCATCGGTTTCCTGCACACCGCCGACGTCCACGTGTCGGCCTTCCGCGCCCTCACCGGGGAGCTCGCGCCCGACTGGCGGGACGTCCACGTCGTGGACCCGGGCCTGCTCGCGGACGCCAGGACCCACGGCGTCGACACCGACCTGCTGGCCCGCCTGCGCGCGCAGCTGCGACGGCTGGCGGCGGACGGGGCCGACGTGGTGGTCTGCACCTGCTCCACCCTGAGCGGGCACGCCGAGCGGGCGGCTCCCGAGGTGGGCGTCCCGGTGCTCCGCGTGGACCGGCCGATGGCCGAGGCGGCGGTCGCCGCCGGCCGACGCGTCGCCGTGGTGGCGGCGGTGCCGTCCACGCTGGAGCCGACCCTGGCGCTGCTGCGCGAGAGCGCGCACGCCGCCGGCGTGGACGTGTCGCTGCGTACGGTGTCCTGCCCGGACGCGTGGCCGCTCTTCGAGGCCGGCGAGCACGACGCGTACCTGCGCCGGATCGCCGCCCACGTGCGGGACGTCGCCGCCGAGGTGGACGTCGTGGTGCTGGCCCAGGCGAGCATGGCGCCCGCGATCGACCTGCTCGGCGACGTGGGCGTACCGGTGCTGTGCAGTCCCCGCTCCGCCGTGGCCCGGGCGACGGCGCGGCGCGGCTGACCCACCGGGCACGGCGCGGCCGCCGCCGGAGGGCGGTGTGCCCTCCGGCGGCGGCCGGTTCCCCGACGGGGGTCAGCTCCGGTTGATGGTGAAGGTGGACGTGGTGTTGCGGATGTCCTGGTAGTTGTTGCTCAGCCGCAGGTTGACGAAGGTGGCGGAGCCGACCGCCGGGCCCTGGCCGGGCTCCGGCATCTCGTTGGCCCAGATCCCGAAGCCCGACTTGGCGTCGAAGGCGTCACCACTCTTGCGGGCGCCGCTGATCGACACGTTGGTGAAGACCGTGTCGGTGACCGGGTTCTGCGGCTGGCCGCCGACGTAGTTGGTCTGGAACATGATGCCGCTGTAGGTCGGGTCGACGATGTCGACGTCGCTGACCCGGATGCCCTGGAACACCTTCGAGGCGGAGAAGACCCAGATCGCCGGGAAGGTCTGCCCGCCCCAGAAGTGCCCGCCGGCGCGGACGATGGAGATGTTCTCGAACCGGGTGGGCGGGTCGGCGCCGAAGCCGTTCATCGGGTAGCCGAAGTCCAGCGAGCTGATCGTGATGCCCGAGTAGACCAGCGTGTCGGCGATGTAGATGTTGCGGAAGGTGTTGCCGTACCCGCCGTACACGGCCACCCCGGCGGCCCGCCAGGTCAGGATCGACGTCAGGTTCTCGTAGACGTTGTCCTTCATGTCGGCGCCGCCGGCGTCGATCGCCGAGAAGAGCGCGAAGCTGTCGTCGCCGGTGGCCCGCGCCTCGTTGTTGCTGACCAGGTTGTTGGTGCTGCCGTTGGTCATGTTGACGCCGTCGGCGAACATGTTCCGGATCCGGGAGTTCTTGATCGTGACGTAGTCGGTGTTGGCGCCCCAGTAGAGGCAGACCATGTGCTCGTTCCAGATGTTGTCGATCACCATGTTCGACACGTTGGCGAAGTCGAACACCTTGCCCGGACCGTCGATCCGCGAGGTGTAGTTGCCGAAGTAGGCGAAGTTGGCGAACGACGATCCGTTGGCCGACGCCTCCGCCCGGAACCCGATGTCGGTGTTGTCCTGCGTCGACGGGGCGTTGAAGCGGGTGTACCAGGGGCCGGCGCCGACGACCTTGACCGCCTTGCCGTACACCTGGAACTTCGACGCGGTGGAGTAGTTCCCCGCCGGCAGGTACACCCCGATCAGGTTGCCGCTGGTGTCCATCCGCACCCGGTCCAGGGCGTTCTGCACGTCCTGATGGGTGAAGCCGGCCGGCACCGCGTAGCGGGCCGGGTCCGGGTTGGCGATCGGCGCGACCTGCTCGGTGTTGATGAAGTCGATCGCGTACGTGGTGGTGTTCGCCGGGTCCTTCTGGAGCCGGATCCTGCTGCCGGCCGGCACCGTCGAGTTGAGCATGACGTTGGCCTCGTCGTAGATGTGCCGCGGTCCGCCCGCGCCCGGCGAGTTGCCCGGGCTGGCCTCGGCCCCGTACAACCAGGCGTACCGGGAGGTGAGGTCGATGGCCTTGTGGAAGGCGCCGTTGACGTAGACGTTCAACGTCGAGTTGATGCCACCGCCGCCCGGGGCGTCCGGGATGGAGAAGCGGGTGACCAGCGTGTTGGTGCTGGCCCGGGTGGTGAACTCGACGTAGCTGCCGGTCGAGTTGAGGGTCACCGCGCGCCGGCCGGACGCCTCGCCGGCCAGGTCGCCGACGGTCCGGTTCGGTCCGACCACGGCCGCGCCGCCGCCGACCACGCCGTCCTCGGCCTCGTACATGTCGTACGGCATGTTGGCGCCCCGCCCGACGAAGAGCGGCCGGTCGCTGGTGTTGTTGGCCTGCTTGGCGGGCAGTTCGTTGGCGTCGGTCGCGAGCACCACCCGGACGGTGTACTTCCCGTTCGCGGCGGTCCACGTGCCCAGGTTGACCGGGCCGGCCGTGGCCCCGGCGTTGATCACACCCGAGTACGAGCCGGTCAGCGTGCGGACCACGGTGTTCGCCTCGTTGAGCACGGTCAGCGTGATGCCGTGCGCGCCGGAGGCCGAGGCGACGCTGCCCGCGTTGCGCAACGTCACGGAGAAGCTGACGGTGCTCCCGGCCGACGGGTTGCCGGGCGTCCAGGTGACCGCCGAGGCGACCAGGTCCGAGCTGGCCACCGGGTTCACCACCAGCGGGGACGGGCTGGTGTAGCTGTTGTTCGTCTCGTCCTGCTCGATAACCGCGTTCGCCTCGTCGACCTTGGCGCTCAGCGGGTAGCTGCCCGCCGCGCGGGTGCCGATGTTCGCCGTGACGGTGGTCGAGGCGCCGGCCGCCAGCCCGCCGACCGCGGCGGTGCCGACCCGCACGCCGCCGAGGTAGAGGTTGACGTTGGTCGCGGCGGAGGCCGCCGTCCCGGCGTTACGGACGGTGGCGGAGAGGGTGACCGCGTCGGCCTCGTTCGGGTTGGCCGGGCTGGCCGACAGGGCGGTGACGGTCAGGTCCGGGTTGGGGGCCGGCGTGCCGATCACCTGGAACTCGGCGACCTGGCCGCCGGGGGCGCCGGAGTTGGCGGTGAAGGTCAGCCGCAGGTCGGCGGCGGTGGCGGAGACCGGGATGGTCACCGTGTTGCCGGACGCCGGGTTGAAGGTGTAGCCGGCCGGGCCGACCAGGCTGGTGAACGACGTGCCGCTCTGCTCCCGGCCGAGCACCTGCACCGTCTGGGTGCGGGTCCCCCAGGCCGGATCCGGGTTGAGCTTGAGCACCACCGAGCTGACGCCGGCGTTCGCTCCGAGCTGCACGGTCAGCGTGCCCGGGTAACCGCCGCTCTCCCAGTACGTCGCCACGTTGTTGTCGATGGCGTTGGTCGCGACGTAGGTGTGCACGTACGAGGAGGCCGTGATCGGCTTGCCGACCGCGAGGTTGGTGCCGCCGGTGCCGCTGCCGGTACGGGTCACCGTGTTGCTGTTCGGCGACTGGTTGCCGGCGGCGTCCTTCGCCCGGACGTGATACGAGACCGTGGCGCTGGCCGGCTGGTTGTCGGTCCAGGTCAGCACGGTTCCGGCGACGCTGCCGCGCAGCACGCCGTTGGCGTAGACGTCGTATCCGGTCACCCCCACGTTGTCGCTGGAGGCGTTCCAGGTCAGCCGGATCTGCCCGCTGACCGGCTGGGTGTAGGCCAGGTTGGTCGGGGCGGTCGGCGCCTGGGTGTCCCCGGCGGCCGGCCCGTACAGCTCGAACTCGGAGAGCTGCCCGGCCGGCCAGCCGGTGTTGCCGGTGAAGTTCAGGCGGACGTACCGGCTGCCGGTGGCGGCGAACGTGATGGTCACCGTGTTGCCGGTGGCCGGGTTGAAGGTGTGGCCGGCGGACGCCTTCAGGGTGGTGAAGGACGAGCCGTCGGTGCTGCCGAGCACGGACAGCGTCTGGGTCCGGGTCTGCCAGGCGGCGGCCGGTGGCAGCTTCAGCACCAGCCGGTCCACGGTGACGGTGGCGCCGAGGTCGGCCTGGATCCACTGCGGGAAGGCGTTGTTGGCGCTCTCCCAGTAGGTGTCCGGGTTGCCGTCGTTGGCGTTCGCCGGGCCGTACGTCTGGGTGTGGCTGCTGGCGGTCATGCTGGCGGCGATCCCGGCGAGCGCCGCGGCGCTGGCGGGGGCCGGCGCGGCGGTCCGGGCGCCGCCGCCGGGGCCGGCCGGGGCGGCCGCCGCGGGCGGGGCCGGGGCGGCGGTCACCAGCAGGGCGGTGGCCAGCAGGCCGGCGGTCCACCACCGGCGGGGGGTACGTCGTCTCGTGCTGTTTCCGGGCATGGCGGGGTTGCACCTTCTTCCAGGGGTGGTGGGGTGCCCGCCGCGCGGGGGTCGCGGCGGGGTGCGGCTGCCGGGCCGGCCGGGTCGCGGGGACGGCCGACCGGCCCGGAGACTGGCGCCGTCAGGCGGCGTGGACCTCGAACTCGGAGACCTGGCCGGCCGGCCAGGCGGTGTTGGCGGTGATGGTCAGCCGCAGGTGGCGTCGGGTGGTGGCGGGGAAGGTGATGGTCACGGTGTTGCCGGTGGCCGGGTCGAAGGTGTAGCCGGCCGACGGCTTCACGGTGGTGAAGGACGCGCCGTCGGTCGAGCCGAGCAGCGCCAGCGTCTGGGTGCGGGTCTGCCAGGCCGTCGCCGGGGGCAGCTTCAGCACCACCCGGGACACCGAACGGGCGGTCCCCAGGTCGACGGTGAGCGACTGCGGGAAGGCGTTGTTGGCGCTCTCCCAGTAGGTGGCCGGGTTGCCGTCGACCGCGTTGCCGGCGCCGTACACGTCGGCGTGGCTGGTCTCGCTGACCGGCCGGCCCAGCGCCAGGTTCCCGGACGGCGGTGGGGTGGTGGTCGGCGGCGGCGTGGTCGGCGGCGGGGTGCCGCCGCCGTACACCTCGAACTCGGAGACCTGGCCCGCCGGCCAGCCGGTGTTACCGGTGAAGCTCAGCCGCAGGAACCGCCGGCTGCCGGCCGGCAGGTTGATCGACACGGTGTTGCCGGTGGCCGGGTTGAACGTGTATCCGGCCGACCCGAGGACCGTCGTGTACGCCGATCCGTCGGCCGAGCCGGCCACCGACAGGGTCTGGGTCCGGGTCTCCCAGCCCGCCGGCAGCTTCAGCACGATCCGGTCGGTGTCGACCGCCGCGCCCAGGTCGACGGTGAGCGACTGCGGGAACGTGCCGTTGGCGCTCTCCCAGTAGCTGCCGGCGTTGCCGTCGACCGCGTTGCCGGCCACGTAGGTCTGCGACACGCTCGACGCGGTCACCGGCCGGCCCTGGGCGAGGTTCCCGCCGGTCGGCGGCGGGGTGGTCGGGGGCGGTGTGGTGGTCGGGGGCGGGGTCGGGGTGCCGGTGGGCGGGCTGGTCGGCCCGCTGCCCCACTGGGGTGCCGGCCACGGCCCGCAGTACGGGGTGGGCGTGTACCAGCCGGAGTTGCCGGCGCCCTGGCTGATCTGGAAGCCGCTGCCCACGCAGTTGTGCATCGGGTTGCTCTGCGCGATCCCGGTGGCCCGCACGTTGGTGAAGGACACCTGGCTCGCCGCCTGCACCTGCAGCGCGTACGTCCCGGCGCCGTCGATCCGGACGTTGCTGAGGTTGATCCCGTTGGTCTGGCCCTCGATCCAGTGCAGCGCCGCGTAGGAGCTGTCCAGGATGTCGGTGTCGGTGATGTTGATGGTGGGGTTCTGGAACGGCTCGTTCAGCGCGGAGAACCAGATCGCGCCGACGCCGAAGTTCCAGTTGTAGTCGGAGTTGCCGTTGCGGATCAGGGTGTTCCGGGCGATCGTCCAGGTGCCCTGGACCCCGGTGGCGCCCTGCACCCCCGGGTAGCGGTTCGCGATGTGGATGCCGCCGCCGTTGGTCACCGAGTCGGCCGTCACGTTGTCCGTGATCTTGATGTCCCGGCCACCGTAGCTGACCAGGTGGTTCGCCAGGATGGTCACGCCGATGGTGTTGCGGGTGAAGGAGTTGTTGACGTTCGGCACGCTCTGCGCCCACATGGCGAGGGCGTCGTCGCCGGTGTTGCGGACGAAGGTGTTGGTGACGGTCGAGTTGGTGACGCCCCAGTGGAAGTTCACCCCGTCCGCGGTCTGGTCGAGGATGCGGCTGTTGCGGATGGTGAAGTTGTCCATCGGGCCGTCCATCCAGGCCCCGACCTTGGTGTGCTGCATCCAGACGTTGTCGACCACCGAGTTGCTCATCGCGCCGCCGATGGCGTTGACCTGGTCCTCGTCCACCCGCTCCCGGATGTCGCCGATGATCGCGAAGTCGCGCAGGGTGACGTTGCGGCTGGGGCCGCCGGCCTCGTGCGGCCGGATCTCGCCGCTGTAGCCGCCGCCGGGGACGTACTTGCCGTAGATGCCGGCGGCGCGCTTGCGGTCGGTGGGGTGCCGGCCGCCGAGCACCGAGTACCAGGGGCCGGCGCCGCGCAGGGTCACCCCGTCGACCACCACGTGGTCGAAGAGGGTGAAGTTGCCGGCCGGGATCCAGACCGCCCGGCCCTGGGCCTTCCCGGCGTCCACGGCGGCCTGGAACTTCGCCGTCGAGTCGGTGGCGCCGGTCGGGTCCGCGCCGAAGTCGGTGACCACGTCGAGTACGCCGGCGGGCTTGGCGATCGGCGCAGCGACCAGCTCGAAGTCGGCCAGGTCGACGGTGAAGGTCGGTGACTGGGCGGTCGAGGAGACCTGCAACCGGATCTTCGTGCCGGCCGGGTAGGTGGCGCCGAACATGGTCCGGGTCTCGTCGTAGAAGTGGTGCGGGTTGGTGTCGCCGGGGTTGTTGTTGAACGGGTATCCGCCGTAGTACCAGCCGTACCGGGAGGTGACCGGGACCGCCTTGACCAGCGCGCCGTTCGCCCGCAGGTCGATGCTGGCGTCGCGGCCGGTGCCGGCGGCGTTGTCGGGCAGGCTGTAGCGGAAGGTCACCGCGTTGGCCGGGGCGGTCAGGGTGAACTCGACGTACTCGCCGACGGCGTCGAGGGTGACCGCCTCCCGGCCGGACGCCTCGGACGGCAGCTGGCCGTAGTAGCGGGTCGGTCCGATCTTCGTACCGTTGTGGGCCGCCCGTTCCGCCTCGTGCTCGACGAACGGCACGGTGGCGCCCCGGCCGGCGATGTCGAACGGGGAGAGCCCGGCGGCGTGGGCCGGGGTGGCGGTGGAGATCGCGACGACCGAGATGGTGGCCGCCACGAGCGCGGCGCCGGCGAGGGCGGCCAGCGCGGCACGGGCGGGTCTTCCTGGTGGTGGTGCAGGGGTGCCGATGGTGTGGTGGGCCATGAGCGGTGCACTCCGTTTCGTCAGGCAGGCCGAGTCCCCCGTGGACTGGGCGTTCGCTGCGCTGGTGCCTCCTTCCGGTCACGTCGGCGGGGAGCCGGGGCGGACCACCTGCGGTCGGGACGGACCGGCCGGTGGGGGTGGCGGCGCCGGCCGGTCGGGACGGACCGGCCGGCGCCGGGTACTGCTCAGGCGGGCGGAGCCCCGACGGTGCGCAGCCAGACGGCCGTGTCCGGCGGGAGCTGATCACCCTCCAACGGGCCGCTGGCGAGTAGCCGGGACCGGTGCGGCGGCAACGGCACCGGGGTGCCGGAGAGGTTCACCACGCAGACGAACTCGTCGCTGCGGGCGAAGGCGAGCACGTCCGCCGGGGCGTCCAGCCAGCGCATCGGACCATCGCCGAGGCTCCGCTCGGTCCGCCGGATCCGGATCGCCGCCCGGTAGAGCGCCAGCATCGAGTGCGGGTCACCGGCCTGCGCCTCCGCGGTCCGGCCCTTCCAGTCCGCCGGCTGCGGCAGCCAGGGGCCGGCCGTCGCGCCGTCCGGGCTGAAGCCGAACGGGGGCTCGTCGCCGGACCAGGGCAACGGCACCCGGCAGCCGTCCCGGCCCGGGTCGACGTAACCGGAGCGCGGCCACATCGGGTCGGTACGCAGCTCCGGGGGGATGTCCTCGACCTCGGCGAGCCCGAGTTCCTCACCCTGGTAGACGTAGGCGGCACCGGGAAGCGCGAGGGAGAGCAGCGCCGCCGCACGGGCCCGAGTGGTGCCGAGTTCGAGGTCGGAGAAGATCCCCTCACGCTTCTTGGCAAAGCTGAAGGTGGTGTCCTCCCGGCCGTACCGGGTGACGTGCCGGGTGACGTCGTGGTTGGAGAGCACCCAGGTGGCCGGCGCGCCGACCAGCGCGTGCGCGCTCAGCGTCCCGTCGATGCTCTCGCGCAGCGCCGAGGCGTCCCAGGCGCAGCCGAGGAAGTCGAAGTTGAAGGCCGCGTGCAGCTCGTCCGGGCGCAGGTAGTTGGCGAACCGCTGCCGGTCCGGCATCCACACCTCACCGATCAGTGCCCGGTCGCCAAGGTACTCGTCGGCGATCCGCCGCCAGTCCCGGTAGATCTCGTGCACCCCGTCGAGGTCGCGGAACGGGTGCGGCCGGCCTGGCCGGGTCTCCGGCAGCGTCCCGTCCTTGACCAGCAGCCCGGCCGAGTCGATCCGGATCCCGTCCACGCCACGGTCGAACCAGAACCGCAGGATGTCCTCGAACTCCGCCCGCACCCTGGGGTGGTCCCAGTTGAAGTCCGGCTGCTCGGCGGTGAACAGGTGCAGGTACCAGTCGCCGGGGGTGCCGTCCGGGTTGGTGGTCCGGGTCCAGGTTCCGCCGCCGAACTCGCCGACCCAGTCGGTGGGCGGCTGGTCGCCGTTCGGGCCCCGGCCGGGGCGGAACCAGAACAGCTCCCGCTCGGGCGCGTCCGGCCCGCCGGCGAGGGCCGCCTGGAACCAGGGGTGCGCGTCGGAGCAGTGGTTCGGCACCACGTCGACGATGGTCCGGATGCCGAGCGCGTGTGCCTCCGCGATCAGCGCCTCCGCCTCGGCCAGGGTGCCGAAGACGGGGTCGATGTCGCGGTAGTCGGCCACGTCGTAGCCGGCGTCGGCCATCGGGGAGGGGTACCAGGGGCTGAACCAGATCGCGTCGACGCCGAGCGCGGACAGGTGGTCCAGCCGGGACCGGATGCCGGCGATGTCGCCGATGCCGTCGCCGTTGCCGTCGGCGAAGCTACGCGGATAGACCTGGTAGATCACCGCTGCACGCCACCACGGACCCTGGTCTGCTGTGGACACGAGCACCTGCTTTCTGCGTCGGTACGTCGGCGGGTTCGCCGGCCTGGACGTGCGTCGGGCGAACGGCCGTCGTCCGTCCCGGGAGGTGGCGCTGCTGGTGCGCCGGTGCGGTCAGCCCTTGAGGCTGCCGGTGGTCAGACCGGACATGATGTTCCGCTGGAAGATCAGGAAGACGAGGACGGTCGGGATCGCCGCGATCACCGACGCGGCGATCACCACGTTCATCGGGGTACCGCCCGAGAAGGCGTAGATGCCGACGCTGACCGTCCGGGTCTCGGGCGACGGCATGACCAGCTTCGGCCAGAGGAAGTCCTTCCAGACCGCCGTCACGGCGAAGATCGAGACCACGCCGAGGATGGGGCGCGACATCGGCAGGATGATCGACCACAGGGTGCGCAGCGGCGTCGCGCCGTCCATGAGGGCCGCCGCCATCAGCTCCTCCGGGATCGAGTCGAAGAACCGCTTCAGCAGGAAGATGTTGAACGCGTTCGCGACCGCGGGCAGCCAGATCGAGAACGGCGAGTCGAGCAGGTTGAGGTGCAGGATCGGCAGGTCGATCACGGTCACGTACTGCGGGACGATGAGGACCATCGCCGGGATCATCAGCGTCGCCAGCATCAGGCCGAGGATCACGTTGCCGAACGCCGGTCGGAGCTTCGACAGGGCGTACGCCGCGGCGGTGTCGAGGACGAGCTGGAACAGCAGCGCCCCGGCCGCGTAGTAGAAGGTGTTGAACAGCAGCTTGGCGAGGTTCAGGTTGTTCCACGCGTCGGCGTAGTTCTGCAGCTGGGGATCCTTCGGGAACAGCGACGGCGGGGTCTGCGCGATCTCCTGGCCGGACTTGAGCGCGCCGGTGACCATCCAGTAGAGCGGCCCGAGGAAGACCAGCGTGAAGCCCACGACGACGACGGCGAGCAGCGTCCAGTAGACGACCCTGCCGCGCCCCCGCCGGAGCTGGGCGTGAGAGATGAGGGTCCGGGTTCCGGAGTCGTGTGCCATTCCTCGTCCCGTCCTAGTCCTGTTTCGCGCTCAGCCGCACGTAGGCGGCGGAGAAGCCGGCCAGTACCACGAGCATGATCACGCCGAGCGCCGCGGCGCCGTTGAGGTCGTTCTGGAAGAAACCGTGCTGGTAGATGAGGTACGCCACCGAGGTCGCCGAGTCCTCCGCCCCCGTACCGTTCGCGAGGATCAGCGGCTCGATGAAGAACTGCATCGTGGCGACGATCTGCAGCATCGCCAGCAGCGCGAGGATCAGCCGGGTCTGCGGGATGGTCACGTGCCGGATCCGCCGCCAGATCCCGGCCCCGTCGAGCTCGGCCGCCTCGTAGAGTTCGCCGGGGATGTTCTGCAGGGCCGCCAGGTAGATCAGCACCGCGCCGCCCATGTTCATCCAGGTCGACGCGATCACCATCGCCGGCATCGTCATCCCGGGCGACTGCATCCACTGCGATGTCGGCAGGTGCAGCGCCTTGAGGATCGAGTTGAACAGTCCCGCGTCGCTGGGGTCGTACGCGTAGAACTTGAAGAGGAAGAGCGCCGACGCCGGGGGCAGCATCACCGGCAGGTAGACCAGGATCCGCAGGTACCCCTTGGCGTGGCGGAACTCGTTGAGCACGATCGCCACGAAGAACGGCACCGCGTACCCGAGCACGAGCGCCAGCAGGGTGAAGGAGAACGTGTTCTTCCAGGCCGTCCAGAAGCTGGGGTCGGCGATGATGCGGTCGTAGTTGTCCCAGCCGACCCAGGTGGTGACGCCGCGCCGGGTGCGCTGGAAGCTCATGACGATGCCGCGGAGCATCGGATACCAGGAGAAGAACGCGAAGCAGATCACCGCGCCGATCAGGAACGCGTGCCCGGTGAGGTTGTCCCGTACCTTGCGGCCGAGGCTGGTACGCGGCGGCCCTGCCGGGTACGACGACGCGGGGCGGCCCGGTTCTCTCCTGATCCCCGGGACGGTGGTGAGCGCCAAGGCAACTCCTGCGTGAGTCGGTGACGGAAGCTGTGCGGCCCGGAGGGTGTGGGAGCCGGCGTGCCGGCCCCCACCCCAGCGGATCAGCTCTCGGCGGCGAGGAGCTTGTTGACCTTGTCTTCGGCCGTCTTGAGCAGCGCGTCGATGTTCGCGTCGGGGTTCGTCAGCACCCCGGACATCGCGGCGTCGAGCACCGCGTAGATCGCCTGGGCGTTGCGGGGCTCCCCCTTGATCGGGACCGGGCTCGCCTCGAAGATCGCGAAGTTCGCGGTGTCGACGTTCGCGTTCGCCTTGCGGAGCTCAAGCTCCTGCTTCTGCGCGTCGCTGCCGCTCGCGAAGAGCAGCGGCTGGGGCAGACCCACCGGGTAGTTCTGCGGCTTGGCCCGGACGTAGTCGAACTGGCCCTTACCCGGCGTCAGCTTCTGGTACGCGATCCACTTCAGACCGGCCTTGACCTGCTCGGGGCTGAGGCCCTTCTTGAAGAAGTAGCCCTCGCCACCGCCGAGGGTGCCCTTCGCCTTGCCGTCCTGGCCGGGCAGCGGGGCCATCGCCCAGTCCTGGAACTTGCCCTGGAACTGGCTGACGATCGCCTGGGTGGCGTCCGGCGCGCCGATGAACATGCCGACCTTGCCCGCGCCGGCGTTGGTGAGCAGGTCGCCCCACTGCAGCAGCTGGCGGTCGCCCATGCTGTTGTCGCCGTACCGCATGTCCTTGAGGTTCTGCAGGACCTGCCGGCCCATGGCGTTGTTGAAGTCGGCCTTCTTGCCGTCGGCGGTGAGCACCTGGCCGCCCTGCGAGTAGAGCAGGGCGGTGAAGTGCCAGCCACCGGTGTTGCCGGCGGAGTACTCCGAGTAGCCGGAGATGCCCTTGCCGAGCGCGGCGATCTTCTTGGCGGCGGCCCGGACCTCGGGCCACGTCTTGGGCGGGTTGTTCACGTCGAGCCCGGCCTGCTGGAACAGGACCTTGTTGTAGATCAGGCCCATCGAGTAGTTCTTCACCGGGACGGCGTAGAGCTTGCCGCCGTCGCTGAAGACCTCCTTGAGTGCCGGGTCGACGCTCTCCCAGGTCGGCACCGTGTCCTTGGTGGCGTACTCGCTGATGTCCATCGCCTGACCGGAGTCGAGCACCTGCTGGAGATCGGTCATGTACCCGTAGAAGACGTCGGTGACGGTGCCACCGGCGAGGCGAGCGGTGAAGTCCGGCGGGTTGTTGCACTGCTCGCCGACGCTGACGCTCTTGACGACGATGTTCGGGTTCTGCCGCTGGAACTCGGCGACGTCGTCGTTCCAGTTCTTCAGCAGCTCTTTCTGCGAGCCGACCGGCTGGCAGTCGACGGTGATGGTGACCTTGCCGCCTGCATCGTTCGCTGCGTCGTCGCTCTTCGTGGAGCACGCCGTGAGGCCGAGCCCCAGGCCGGCCGCGAGCGCCAACGCCGCAGCCTTCCGGTACTGCGGTACGGACATCTGTCCATCCCTTCGGGAACGGGTCTCTTCAGGACGGCGCCGACCTGCGGTGAACGCACCGCGGCACCGCCCTGTCAGTGATCTGCGTCGATCGGGTGACCTGACCCCCGGTAGCTGCGTCGGGGTCAGCTGTGAGTGGAGTCACTGTAGCGAGGCGGACTCATCTCGGCAAGGTTTCGATCGTTGCTTGAAAGGATGTGACATAGGCATGGCAGATGCCGACAAGACCGCAGGCGCCGCCCGGGTTGTGGGGTGTTCGTAGCTTTTGGCGCTCGTGCTCGTCCGTCGCCTGCACCGGAACCTTCCGCTCGTCCAAGCGGCGTCCAACCTGGTCAGCGCGGGGGTCGCGCAGTGCGGGCCAACCGGATCGGGCCGGGGCGGCTCGGCGCCGTCGACCGCACCGACGGAGTGGCCGCCGACCGCGAGCAGCGGTCGGCGGCCCGGAGCGTGGTTCAGCGGGCAGGGAGGCGGTCGCTGCCCATCGGCGCCGGAATCCGGCCCGAGGGGGTCAGCGGTGGGAACGGTGGCCGGCGGCCGACCGACGACCCGGGCGGATCCGGGTCAGCGGCCGGGGGCGGGCGCGGTGGAGCCCCGAACCACCAGTTCGGGCTCGAACAGCAACTCGTCGTGCAGCACGCCGGCCCCCTCGATCTGGGTGACCAGCAGGTCCACCGCGGCCTGCCCCATCGTCTCGATCGGCTGCCGCACGGTGGTCAACGGCGGGTCGGTACAGGTCATGAAGGCGGAGTCGTCGAAGCCCACCACGGACACGTCGGTCGGCACCGCCCGGCCCAGCCGCCGGGCGGCCCGGATGGCGCCCAGGGCCAGCACGTCGCTGGCGCAGATGATGCCGGTCACGCCCCGCTCGACCAACTTGCTCGCGGCGACCCGCGCCCCTTCCATCGAGAAGCTGGACCGCTCGACGCGGTCCGCATGGTCGGCCCAACCGGCGACCTGAATCATCGCGTCGAGCTTGCGCCGGGAGGGCACGTGCCCCTCCGGGCCGAGCACCATGCCGATCCGCTCGTGCCCGAGCGACCGCAGATGCCCGTACGCCTGCTCCACCGCCACCGCGTCGTCGGTGGAGACCCGGGGGAAGTCCAGCGCGTCGACGCCGGCGTTGACCAGCACGACCGGCAGCCCCCGGTCGGTCAGCCGTCGATAGTGGTCGTGCGCGGCGTCGGCCAGCGCGTACGACCCGCCCGCGAAGATGACGCCGGAGACCTGGTGGTCGAGCAGCATCTCGACGTAGTCCGCCTCGGACACACCGCCGATGGTCCGGGCGCAGAGCGCGGGGGTGTAGCCGCGCTGGGCGAGCGACCCGGTCACCACCTCGGCCAGCGCCGGGAAGATGGGGTTCTGCAGCTCGGGGAGGACCAGCCCGACCAGGCGCGCCCGCTCCCCCCGCAGCTTGGTCGGGCGTTCGTAGCCCAGCACGTCCAGGGCGGTGAGCACCGCCGTGCGGGTCGACTCGGAGACGCCGCCACGACCGTTGAGGACCCGGCTGACGGTGGCCTCGCTGACGCCGGCCTTCCTCGCCACCTCGGTCAGTCGCTTGGTCACGCCGCGATGATACGGCACTGATCCTGAAAGAAATGAACCGCATCTTGACGTGTCACGTCACCTATCGACCGCGTGGCGGGCCGCCTCTCCTGGCAGGTGACCGGCCCGTCGGCGGCGCCGCCCGACCCCGGGACCCGCCATCGGCTCTGCAATTACTGCACAAACAAGTGCTTGAATATCGACAGCCATTCGAAATAACATCGCCGCAACCACCTCGCCTCGCTTCTGACATCCACCCGCGGCCACCACGGGGCTGCCCGCGGCGCCGATGACGGTCGCCGGGTCCTCGGAAGAACGGATCACGCGATGTCTCGACTCACCACAGGACGGCCGGGCGGACCGGCACGCTGGCGGCCCGTCCAGGCGGCAGCCGTGGCGGCGGTCATGGCGGCCACCGTGACCGGCGGGGCCGGGACGGCCCGGGCGGAGGGCGGCTCCTCCGCGCGTCCCGCCCCGGTGGTCACCCGCGCCGCCCTCGACCCGTCGCTGGTCGCGGGCCGGGGCGCCCAGGTCGCCTTCGTGGAGCAGGAGGCGGAGCACGCCACGACGAACGGCACGGTGATCGGCCCGGGGCGCACGGCGTACACCCTGGCGTCGGAAGCCTCCGGTCGCCGGGCGGTGAGCCTGGCGCCCGGCCAGTTCGTCGAGTTCACCCTGCCGGCCGCGGCCAACGCGATCACCGTCCGGTACAGCATCCCGGACGCGCCCACCGGCGGCGGCATCACCGCCCCACTGGACGTGTCGGTCGGTCGCCGGCCCGCCCGGACCATGACGCTCACCTCGCAGTACGCCTGGCTGTACAACCAGTACCCGTTCTCCAACGACCCCACCGCCGGCCTGCTGCACCCCGACTGGTGGATCACCGAGTGCTCCTGCGTCCCGGCCACCACCACCCCCGCCCCGACGATCACCACACCGTTCCGCCCGCACCACTTCTACGACGAGCGACGCCTGCTGCTCGGCCGGACGTACCCGGCCGGCAGCGTGCTGCGGCTCGCGGTGCCGGCGGGAAGCGTGGCCCCGTGGACGGTCATCGACCTGCTCGACTCGGAGCTGGTGGGCCCGCCACGCGTCGTGCCGGTCGCGGCGAACGTGCTGGCGTTCGGCGCGGACCCGACCGGCCGGCGCGACTCCGCCGACGCCATCGACCGGGCGATCGCCTTCGCCCGGCGCGCGAAGCTGAAGGTCTACCTGCCGCCGGGGACGTACCAGGTGAACCGCCACATCATCGTCGACGACATCACCATCGAGGGCGCCGGCAACTGGTACACGATCATCAAGGGACGCGAGGTCGCGCTCGACACCCCGGCCCCCGACGGCTCGGTGCACACCGGGGTCGGCTTCTACGGCAAGCCGGCGTCGGCGGGCGGCAGCCGCAACGTGCACCTCTCCGGCTTCGCGATCGAGGGTGACGTGCGCGAGCGGATCGACACCGACCAGGTCAACGGGGTCGGCGGCGCCCTGAGCCACTCCAGCGTCGACGGCCTCTACCTGCACCACACCAAGGTGGGGCTCTGGTTCGACGGGCCGATGAGCCACCTGCGGGTCACGAACAACGTCATCGTCGACCAGATCGCCGACGGCCTGAACTTCCACACCGGCGTCACCGACTCCGTCGTGCGGAACAACTTCGTGCGCAACACCGGCGACGACGGCCTGGCGATGTGGTCGGAGCGGATCGGCAACGCCCGCAACACCATCGACCACAACACCGTGCAGTCGCCGGTGCTGGCCAACGGCATCGCCGTCTACGGCGGCACGGACAACACGGTCTCGGGCAACCTGATCGCCGACCCGGTCCGCGAGGGCAGCGCCATCCAGGTCGGAGCCCGGTTCGGCGCCGAGGCGTTCACCGGGCAGCTCCGGATCACCGACAACACCACGGTCCGCGCCGGCACGTACGAGCTGAACTGGAACATCGGCCTCGGCGCCATCTGGTTCTACGCCCTGGACCGCAGCATCGACGCCGACATCCAGGTGGTGGGCGACCACTACCTGGACAACACCTACAACGCGATCATGCTGGTCAGCGACTGGCCG
Source organism: Micromonospora sp. CPCC 205739 (assembly GCF_036906795.1). Taxonomy (NCBI): domain Bacteria; kingdom Bacillati; phylum Actinomycetota; class Actinomycetes; order Micromonosporales; family Micromonosporaceae; genus Micromonospora; species Micromonospora sp. CPCC 205739. The sequence continues at coordinate 312,674 of NZ_JBAKHS010000007.1, forward strand.
GTGAAGGACCGGTACTCGATCACGAACGTGCGGTTCCGGGACGTCCGGGTCGACGGCGCCGGGACCTCCGTGGTGAGTGCCCGCACGGCGGGCTCGGCCTCCTTCGCCAACGTCGACGCGCGCCACGTCGGGGCGGTCGGCGTCAACAACTGCGGCTCCTTCCACTTCACCCCCGCCGGCTCCGAGTTCGGCCTGACCGACCTCGGCGGCAACGACGGCGGGTGGCTCGCACCCTGGCTGCTGCCCAACACCATCACCTGCGACGACCGGCCGCCGGTCGTGACGCCGCCGCCACCGTCCACCTGGTGACCGCCGTCCCGGTCATCCCGCCCACCTGCTCCCACCCCAGCTGACCCGCCGAGCGGCGCCGGTCGGAATCCCCCGGGATTCCGGCCGGCGCCGCCGCGTCTCCGGCGACCTGCTGCGGCGGACAAACCTCGCTCGGGTGACAGGTTCGCCCATACCTCGCGCCCCTTCTCCCCCACTCCGCAGCGGACCGGCCCATCGATCCAACCGATCGGTACAGAAATTTGGGAATCGGTCGACCGCCTGCCAGGTTCTTGTGTACCGACCGGTACAGAATAGAAGGGGGTCGAGATGGACGGCATCAAGCAGATGCTCGGCGCGGTCGGCATCTGGAGCATGGAGCTGCGCGGGGCCGGCCGGCCCGAGGTCCGCGAGGCGGTCGCCGAGCTGGACGAGCTGGGCTACCCGGCGCTGTGGCTTCCGGGCCTGGACGGCCGTGGGGCGCTGGACGACATCGGGCACCTGCTCGCCGCCGCTCCGCGTGCCAGCGTCGCGCTGGGCGTGCTCTCCATCTGGGGCCAGGACCCGGCCGCGCTGGGCGCGTGGCTGGCCGACCTGGACGCGGCGCACGGACGCCGTACCCTCGTCGGGCTGGGCATCAGCAACGCCCACTCCGCCGCCAACGCCGGTCAGGACTACGGCCGGCCGACGGTCTCGATGGGCCGGTTCCTCGACGGGCTGGACACCGCACCGCACCCGGTCCCGGCCGATCGGCGGCTCCTGGGCGCGCTCGGCCCGAAGATGGTCGATCTCGCCACCGCCCGGAGCATCGGTTGGCACCCCTTCCTGGTGACACCCGAGTACTCCGCGCGCGAGCGTGCTCGCGTCGGAGAGCGGCCCCTGATCGCCGCGCACCTGGCGGTGGTCCTGGACCGCGACCCGGCCCGGGCCCGGGCGGCGGCCCGCGAGGGAGTCGGCATGTTCATCGGGTTCCCCGCCTACCGGGCCAACCTGGCCCGGCTCGGCTTCGCCGAGGAGGACCTGGTTCCGGGCGGCAGTGACCGGCTCATCGACGCCCTGGTCGCCTGGGGAGACCTCGACCGGATCGCCGGCCGCGTCCAGGCCCATCTGGACGCCGGCGCGGACCACGTCGCGCTGCACGTCCTGCAGCCGGCCACCCCGGAGCGCACCGATCTGCCCCGTCGGCAGTGGCGGGAACTCGCCGCGCTGCTGCCGCAGCTCAACCGCACCACCGACTGATCAATCGCCATTCACCGCACCACCTCATACAAGGGAGCACCACAGTGGGACAGCTCAACGGCAAGACCGCGCTCGTCACCGGCGGCACCACCGGTATCGGGCTGGCGGCAGCCCGCCGCTTCGCCGCCGAGGGGGCGCACGTCTTCCTCACCGGACGCCGCCAGCAGCAGCTGGACGAGGCCGTGGCGTCGATCGGCTCGGCCGCCACCGGCGTCCGCAGCGACGTGAGCAAGCTCGAGGACCTCGACATCCTCGTCGAGGCGATCGCCGCCCGCGGCGCCGGCCTGGACGTGCTGTTCGCCAACGCCGGCGGCGGCGAGTTCGCGCCCCTGGCCGACATCAGCCTCGAGCACTACACGGACACCTTCGATCGAAACGTGCGGGGCACCCTGTTCACCGTCCAGAAGGCGCTGCCGGTGCTCAACGACGGCGCGTCGGTCATCCTGTCCGGGTCGACCGCCGCCACCACCGGCACCCCGGCCTTCGGCGTCTACGCCGCCTCCAAGGCGGCCATCCGCTCGTTCGGCCGTACCTGGGCCGCCGAGCTGACCGACCGCCGGATCCGGGTCAACACCCTGATCCCGGGCCCGACCGAGACTCCGGGCATCACCGGGCTGGCCGCCACCCCGGAGGAGGCCACCGGGCTGGTGCAGATGCTCGCCTCCTCCGTGCCGATGCAGCGGATGGGCCGGCCCGAGGAGATCGCCAACGCCGCCCTGTTCCTCGCCTCCGACGAGAGCAGCTTCATGACCGGCGCGGAGATCTTCGTCGACGGCGGCTCGAACCAGGTCTGAGGCGACACCGCACCCGCCGGGACCGTTGGACCCGACGAGTGACCCGACCGGGGCGAGCCACCTGGCTCGCCCCGGTCGCGGTGCCCTAGCTTTCGACGAGGACGTCCACCGGGCCGACGCGCAGGGTGCCGTCGTTCAGCGGCGTGCAGCGCACGCCGCCGCGACGGCGCAGCGCCCGCCACGCGCCGGGGCCGATGGTGACGTCCATCCAGGCGCACGGGTTGGCCGGCCGGTTGACCCGCAACCTGACCGGGCCGTCCCCCGAGTCGAGGACGAGCACCGATCCGACCAGGTCGTCCACCGCGATGCCGGTCGTCAGGATGTTGCGCCGGACCTGCACCAGGTCGACGCCCGGCGGCAGCGACTCCTGGGCGATCACGGTCACGCTCGCCGCGCGGTGCGCCGGCCGACCGAAGTACCGGTCGCCGACGATGCCCAGTTCGGCCCGGAGCTGGACCTCGGTCACCAGTTCGCCGGGCGGGGCCGGTGACGGGCCGTCGGCGGGTCGGCCCTGGTAGCGGTGTACCGGCGAGGCCAGCAACTGGACGATGCGCGGCACAGCGGGGATTCTACGGAGCCGCAGCGGCCTCCCGGGCACACTCCGGCTGGTGACATGCAGGCGTGCCGGGCGGTTGTCCCGGCGTAGGCAACGACCCCCGCCGCCGGCAGCACGGAAACGCCGATCTCCCCGTACCGCACTGGCTACGCTCGGTAGTTGACCGGTGTCGGCGTGGATCCTCGTCCGCGCCCACGACTGCGATGAGGGGAACCAGATGGCCACAGCATCGAGCGGCACGCCGACCGTCGTTTTGGTCCACGGCGCCTTCGCCGACAGCTCGGGGTGGAACGGCGTGGTCGAGCGTCTCCAGGCCGCGGGCGTGGCAGTGAAGGCCGTGCCGAACCCGCTGCGCGGGGTCAGCGAGGACGCCGCGTACGTCGCGAGCGCGCTGAAGCAGATCAAGGGCCCGGTGCTGGCCGTGGGCCACTCGTACGGCGGGGCGGTCATCACCAACGCCGCGGCCCGCGTCGACAACGTGGTCGGCCTGGTCTACGTCGCCGCCTTCGCCCCCGACGAGGGTGAGACCCTGCTGTCGATCGAGGGCGACTCCAAGGACAGCGTGCTCACCTCCGCGCTGATGGAGGTGAAGTACCCGACCGCCCAGGGCACGGAGACGGAGTTCCTCATCGACCCGGCGAAGTTCCACGACGCGTTCGCCGCCGACGTGCCGAAGAAGGACGCCGCCGTCATGGCGGCCACCCAGCGCCCCGTCTCGGCGCTGGCCTTCGGCGAACCCACCGGGAAGCCGGCCTGGCGCAACCTGCCGTCCTGGGCCGCGGTCCCCGCCAGCGACAAGGCCGCCGGCAGTGACGTGTTGCGGTCCATGGCGCAGCGGGCCGGGGCGACCATCACCGAGGTCGAGGGCTCCCACGTGATCATGGTCAGCCAGCCCCAGGCCGTCACGGACGTGATCATGCAGGCGCTCGACGCCGTCAAGGGCTGAGCACGCCCGGGCCGCCCTTCGGCCATGACACCTGCGGCCCCAGCGGCGCGGCCCACACCTCGGTCCACCCGGACACGATTTTTGTACCGGTCGGTCGCACCGGAGGTACCATGGTGCCCGGGAGGAGGTGCCGGCATGCCGCAACGGGGCAGACCGCGGGGTTTCGACGCCGAGGAGGCGTTGGACCGCGCGATGGACGTGTTCTGGCGCCAGGGTTACGAGGGCGCCTCACTGGCCGACCTGACCGCCGCGATGGGCATCAACAAGCCCAGCCTCTACGCGGCCTACGGCAGCAAGGAGGAGCTCTTCCACAAGGTCGTGGCCCGGTACGCCGAGCGGGACATGGCGTACGCGCGCGACGCGCTCGCCCAGCCGACGGCGTACGAGGTGGTGGCGACCCTGCTGCGCGACAACGTGGTCGCCCTGACCCGCTCCGACTGCCCGGCCGGGTGCCTGTCGATCCAGGGCGGCATCTCCGGTGGCACCGACAGCGCCCCGATCGCCGAGTTCCTCGCCGCCAGCCGGCTGACCGGTGAACGCGCCCTCGCCGAGCGCCTGGCCCGCGCCGTGGCCGAGGGCGACCTGCCCGCGGACGCGGACCCGGCGGCGCTGGCCCGGTTCGTCTCGGTCGTCACCGAGGGGCACGCCGTGCACGCCGCGGCCGGGGCTTCCCGCGCCGACCTCCAGCAGTCGGCCGAGATCGCGCTGGCCGGCTTCGCGGCGGTGGCGGGGGTGGCGTCGCCGACCGCCGCCCGCTGACCCGCCCGGCCCGGCACCGGCCGGTTGCGCCGATCGCCCGATCCGGCCCGCCCCGGTCACTAGCGTGGGAGACGGCGGCACCCCCCTCGGCGCGCCGGTCCGGTCACGGGGCGGCGGACCGGGCGGCCGGACCCACCGGGGTCGACCGGACCGCCACCGCAAATCCGAGGTGGTGACATGTCCGGCGCACTGCCCGGGCTCGGCCCGGTCCGGCACGTACGCACCGACGTGCTCGACGTCGGCTACCTGGAGCTGGGACCGGCCGACGGCGATCCGGTGCTGCTGCTGCACGGCTTCCCGTACGACGTGCACGCCTACGCCGAGGTGGCCCCGCGGCTCGCGGCCGAGGGCCACCGGGTGGTCGTACCCTGGCTGCGTGGGCACGGGCCGACCCGGTTCCTCGATCCGGCGACGCCCCGCTCCGGTCAGCAGGCGGCGCTCGGCGCGGACGTGGTGGCGCTGCTGGACGCGCTGGACCTGCCCCGGGCGGTCCTGGCCGGGTACGACTGGGGCGGCCGGGCCGCCTGCGTCGTCGCCGCCCAATGGCCCGAGCGCTGCGCGGGACTGGTGTCGGTCAACAGCTACCAGATCCTCGACATCGCCGCCGCCGGGAAGCCGCTGCGCCCCGAGCTGGAGGCCGGCTTCTGGTACTTCTTCTACTTCACCACCGACCGGGGCCGGGCCGGGCTGGCCGCCAACCGCCGCGACGTCGCCCGGGTCATCTGGACCCGGAACTCGCCCCGGTGGCGCTTCGACGACGCCACCCTGGACCGGACCGCCGAGTCCTTCGACAACCCCGACTACGTCGACGTGGTCGTGCACGGCTACCGGCACCGCCTCGGCCTGGCCGACGGCGACCCCCGCTACGCCGACATCGAGTCGCGGCTGGCCGGGCTGCCCCCGGTCCGGGTGCCGGCGGTGACGCTGGACGGCACCGCCGACGGCAACTTCCCGGCCACCGACGGCAGCCCCACCGCCCGGTACTTCGCCGGCCCCCGCCGCCACCACCAGGTGCCCGACGCCGGGCACAACCTCCCCCAGGAGGCCCCGGAGGCCTTCGCCGACGCGGTCCGCGCGGTGACCGGGCTGGGGGCCTGACCGCCACACCGCCCACGACATGGGCAGGGCCGGGCATCTCCGGGTACGTCGAGGCGCACTCCTTCGCGAGTTGAGGCCCGACATTCTCAAGAATCTCGACAACTTTCGATTCCGTGCGGCCTACTTCTGTTCAGTTCGAACGAAAGACGTTAATGTCGTGGCCACCCCACGGTGCTCCTCGAGGCGGCGGCGGAAGTAGCACCGAGCTCGCCACCATGCTCGGAGGTCCCGTGTCTCGCGTCCCGCAACGATGCCTGCTCGTCGCCGCCACCGCCCTGCTCACCGCAATCGCCGCCGCCGTACCCTCGGGGGCGCTCGCCCATCCCGGCCACCCGCACCCCGCCGCCGAGCCGGCCCCGCCACAGGCGGCGGCCGTGGCCGCAGCCGTCCCGCCGACCAGCGGATTCGAGAAGATCACCCTCGACAGCGGACTCAGCATGGGTGAGCCGATCGAACTGGCCGTGCTGCCCGACGGCAAGGTGCTCTACATCAACCGGGGCACCAGTGCCGGGGGCGGCCAGGTCCGGCTCTTCAACCCGGTCACCAAGTCCACCACGGTCGCGCTCACCCTCGCCCTCGACGCCCGGTTCGAGGACGGCCTGATCGGCATCACCGTGCACCCGAACTTCGCCGCCAACCGCTGGGTCTACCTCTTCTACTCACCCAAAATCACCCCGCTGGTCAACCGGATCGCCCGGTTCACGTTCAACCCGTCCACACTGGTGCTCGACCCGGCCAGCGAGGACGTGCTCATCGAATGGCCCACCGAACGCGACCTCTGCTGCCACTCCGCCGGCTCGATGAGCTGGGACAGCGGCGGCAACCTCTACTTCGCCGTCGGCGACAACACCAACTCCGGCGGCGACTCCGCCGGCATGGCGCCGATCGACGAGCGGACCAGCCGCAACCCGCAGTACGACGCCCAGCGCACCTCCGGCAACACCAACGACCTGCGCGGCAAGATCAACCGCATCCACCCGGAGAACGACGGCAGCTACACCATCCCGTCGGGCAACCTCTTCCCCGTCGGCACCGCCAAGACCCGTCCCGAGATCTACGTGATGGGGGTACGCAACCCGTACCGGATCTGGGTCGACCGCAAGGCGGGGAACACCCTCTACTGGGGCGAGGTCGGTCCGGACGCCGGCGCCGACCTGGCGAACCGGGGACCGGCCGCCTACGACGAGTTCAACCGGGCCACCGGGCCCGGCAACTACGGCTGGCCCTACTGCGGCGGCCCGAACGTGGCGTACAACGACTGGGACTTCGCCGCGAACGCTCCGCGCGGCTGGTTCCCCTGCGGCGGCGCGACCGGGCCGGTCAACGACTCGCCCCGCAACACCGGCCTGACGCAGCTCCCGCCGACGAAGCCGGCGCTGGTCTGGGAGCAGCACGGCGGCAGCGACGACTGGCCGGCCCTGGACAACCCGGGCGGCTGCGGATCGCCAAACCACGTCGAGGTCTACCACTACGACCCGAACCTGGCCTCCGACGTCAAGTGGCCGCAGTACTACGACAACAAGTGGCTGATCTCCGAGTACTGCCGCAACTGGATCAAGGAGGTCCAGTTCGACAACGGCAACCCGGCCACCGGCGCGCCGACGGTGATCGAGCCGGTGCTCGCCGGCATGAAGTTCGTACACCCGATCGACGCGGAGTTCGGCCCGGACGGCTCGCTCTACCTGCTGGAGTACGGCAGCGGCTGGTTCTCCGGCGCCACCGACGCCGGGCTCTACAAAATCAACTACGTCCAGGGTGGCCGGTCGCCGGTGGCCAAGGCGGCGGTGAACAAGGACAACGGTCTCGCGCCGCTGGCGGTGACCTTCTCCAGCGCCGGCAGCTCCGACCCCGACGGCGACCCCCTCTCGTACGCCTGGGACTTCACCGACAACGGCAGCGTCGACTCGACGGCGGCCAACCCGTCGTTCACGTACCCCTCGAACGGGAGCTTCAACGCCCGGCTGACGGTCAGCGACGGCACCGGACGCAGCGGCACCACCACGGTGCCGATCGTCGTCGGCAACAACCGGCCGACGGTGACCCTGAACGGGCTACCGGCGGGTGGCCTCTTCGACTGGGGTCAGGACCTGACCGTCTCCGCCTCGGCCAGTGACCCGCAGGACGGCACCCCGGCCTGCTCGGCGGTGGTGGTCCGGGCCGCGCTCGGGCACCAGGAACACGCCCACGAGGAGGGTGAGGGCACCGGCTGCGGGGCGACCTTCAACACCGGCCCGGTGCACTCGGGCCCGGACTCGGTGCTCTTCTTCGTGCTGCGCGGCAGCTACACCGACAAGGGCGCGACCGGTTCCGCGCCACTGACCGGGGAACGGGAGATCAGTCTCTATCCCAAGCAGTGGCAGGCCGAGCACTTCGTCACGCTCAACGGCCCCAAGGTGATCGACCAGACCGCGGCCCAGGGCGGCAAGCGACTCGGTGACATCCAGAACGGGGAGAACGTCCGGCACCACGCGGTCAGCCTGAAGGGCATCACCGGGGTCAAGGTCCGGGTCTCCTCCGGCGGCGCCGGGGGCACGGTCTCCTTCCGGTACGACTCCCCCACCGGCACCGAGGTCGCCCGCCTCGCGGTGCCCAACACCGGTGGCTGGGACAACTACACCGAACTCAGCACCACGGTGACCAAGCCGGACGACGGCACCCACGACCTGTACCTGGTGTTCACCGGCGGCAGTGGCGCGCTGCTCGACGTCGACAGCTACACCTTCACCGGCCCCGGCGTGGGCACCGGCGGGGCCCGCACCGGCGAGATCAAGGGGCTGGGCAAGTGCGTCGACATCAACTCCAGCCAGACCGCCGACGGCACCAGGGTGCAGGTGTGGACGTGCAACGGCACCGCCGCCCAGCGGTGGACGCTGCCCGGCGACGGCACCGTCCGCGGCCTCAACAAATGTCTGGACGTCAAGAGCAGCGGCACCACGAACGGCACCCCGGTCCAGCTCTGGACGTGCAACGGCACCGGCGCCCAGCAGTGGGCGGCGCAACCCGACGGCAGCCTGAAGAACCCGCAGTCGGGCCGCTGCCTCGACATCCCGGCCTCCAACACCACCGACGGCACCCAGTTGCAGATCCACGACTGCAACGGCACCGGCGCCCAGCGCTGGACCCTGCCCTGACCCACCGGCAGCCGGCCGGGGCGACGAGTCGTCGCCCCGGCCCACCGCCCGGGTCCGCTCCGCGCGGCGCGCAGCCGGATCACCCCCGCTCATCGACTGCTGCCGTCCGTGCGCAGGGGTGCGACGATGACACGGACGGCACCCCGGCCGAGCGGAGGACTGTCGTGGCAGACCGAGACGACCCGACGGTGAACCGGCCGCGGCACCGGGTGGACCGGAGCGCCGTCCCGCACCTCCTGGCGATGGTGATCTTCGGATTGCTCGCCTGGTCGGGGGCGAGCATGCTGCGCCAGGGGGTGGACGGGCTCGCCGTGCCCTCGCTGATGATCGGGGCCGCCGGTGCTGCCGGTGCCCTGCTGACGGTGACGGGCACCCCGTCCCGGCGCCCCGGACCCGGTCCCCGCCGGCTCGTACGGGGGGCGATGGTCCTGGTGGCCGTCGCGGCCGTGCTGACCGGCACGGCGCTCGCCCCGAGCGGGATCGACCGGGGCTTCGTCATCTCCGTGGACGCGGTCCTCGCCGGCGCGCTGGCCTCGTACGCCCTGCTGGCGGGCGAGCGGCGCCGTACCGCCCGACTGCCGGGCTGAGCGCGCATCGTCGCCGCGGTCGCGCCGCCCGTACGGATCGTCGTGCTGCCACCCGGCCCCCTCGACCGGCACGTACCGGGCTGAAACGGGACCGACCGGCCGGCCGGCCGCGTAGCGTGGGCGACACGAGCGGCGGCAGGAGGGTGACGTGACGGAGCCGGAGGAAAACCGGGAGAAGACCGGCAAGACCGACCGGGTGCTGTACTCCCCGGACGGGGATCCCCACCACACCATGGCGCAGGCGCCCCAACCCGACGAGCACCCGCCGGTGACCGTCACGCGCGACGACCGGACCGAGGTCGTCGACGACGAGCAGTGACCGGCCGAGGCGTCGCCGGGCCGCTCTCCCCACCCGGCGCCGGGCAGGTCCGGCCGTGGGTGATGCCGCACTGCCCCACCGGGAACTCGCCGCCGGCGTGGGCGACGGCCGGTAGCCGCTGCCCGACCAGCCCGCCGCGGCACGACAGCCACCGGCCAGGCCTCGGGTGGATGCGGAGGGCGCCAGATGGACCAGGGGACGTTCAACGCTCCGCTCTGGGCCTGGGCCGCGGTCGGGGCGGTCATCGCGGTGATGCTCGCGGTGGACATGCTCTCCCACCGCGACAACCACGTGATCGAGCTGCGGGAAGCGCTGATCTGGACCGGCGTCTGGGTCGCCGCCGGGCTGGCCTTCGGCCTGGTCGTCTGGATGGGGTGGGGCGGCGAACCGGCGGTCGCGTACTACTCGGGCTACCTGCTGGAGAAAGCGCTCTCCCTCGACAACGTCTTCGTCTTCGCGCTGCTGTTCGGCTACTTCCGGGTGCCCGCCGAATACCAGCACAAGGTGCTGTTCTGGGGCGTCGTCGGCGCGCTCGCGTTCCGGCTGATGTTCATCTTCGCCGGGGCGGAGCTGCTGGACCGGCTGGCCTTCGCCGGGGTCGTGCTCGGGGCCTTTTTGATCTGGACCGGTTGGCGCCTGGCGGTACGCGGCGAGCCGGACGTGGACCCCGACCGCAACGTCGCGGTCCGGCTCTTCCGCAGGTTCGTTCCGACCGAGCCGCGCTACCACCACGGCCGGTTCACCGCCCGGGTCGACGGTCGGCGCCGGGCGACGCTGCTACTGGTGGCGCTGGTGGCGATCGAGGCGACGGATGTGATCTTCGCGATCGACTCCGTGGCGGCGATCCTGGCCATCACCACCAACACGTTCCTCGTCTGGACGGCGACCGCCTTCGCGGTGCTGGGGCTGCGCAGCCTGTACTTCTGCCTGGCCGGGCTGCTGCGTCACTTCGGCCACCTGCGTTACGGGCTGGCGGTGCTGCTGGCGTTCGCCGGGGTCAAGCTGATCCTGGCCGACACGCCGGTGGGAGAGCTGCCGCTCTGGCTAACCCTGCTGGTCGTGGTGCTGACCCTGTCGATCGCGATCGGGTGGAGCGTGGTGAGCGCCCGCCGGGAGTGGCGCGGCCACGCCCGCCGCTGAGGCCCGCCCGCCCGGTCGGTACCCGCTCAGGGGACGTCCGGCGGCGCCTGACCGGCGTGGCGCGTGTCGAGGTGCGCCCGGAGCGCGGCGGCGATCTCGCCCGCCGCGCGAAGTTGATCCGGGGTCAGCGCGTCGACGAAGAGTTCGCGAATGGCGCGCAGGTGCGGAACCGTGGACCGCCGGAACGCCTCGGCTCCGGCCGGCGTGAGCAGGACCTCCGCCCCGCCGCGTTCGGTGGCGCACTCCTGGCGGCGGATGAGTCCGCGCCGCTCCATCCGCCCGAGGTGGTGGGAGAGCCGGCTGCGCTCCCAGCCGATGTGTGCCGCGAGCGCGGAGGAGCGCAACTGCCGCTCCGGCGCCTCGCTGAGGGCGAGCAGTACGGAGTAGTCCCCCGGCGAGAGGGAAGACTCGACCTGGAGGCGTGACGTGAGCCGGGACCTGAGTGCCTCCGCCGTCTCGATGTACTCGCGCCAGGCCCGTAGCTCCTCTGCGGTCGGAAGTTGGCGCCCCTTTCGCCGGGCGGGTGTGGCGCTCGTCATCTAGCCCTCCTGGTTGACATGTCAATCCAGAGGCTAGCATGGTTGACACGTCAATCGTCCGGGCTTCCTCCGGCGAAGGTCGTCGGCCGGGAGCGAGCGTGAGGAGGAGACGATGGCAGCAGAAGGCTTCGAACTGGGGCTCAACTCGTTCGGGGAGGTGGCCACCGATCACGGCCGGGTCCTGAGCGACGCCGAGACCGTGCGGCTGATCGTCGACGAGGCGCGGCTCGCGGAGTCGGTCGGGCTCGACGTGTTCAGCGTGGGCGAGCACTACCGGGAGGGCCACAACGACTCGGCCACGCCGGTGCTGCTCGCGGCGATGGCGACGGCGACCGAACGGATCCGCCTCGGAACCTCGGTCACGGTGCTCAGCACGAACGACCCGGTCCGGCTCTATCACGAGTTCGCCACCCTGGACGCGGTGTCCAACGGTCGCGCCCAGCTCGTCCTCGGGCGGGCGTCGGCGACCGAGTCGTTCCCGCTGTTCGGGTACGACCTGGCGGACTACGAGCGCCTGTTCGAGGAGAAGCTCGACCTCTTCGTCCGGCTTCAGCGGGACGAAGAGGTCACCTGGTCGGGTACGGTACGCAGCCCCCTGGTCGCGCAGCGGCTGCACCCACGGATGCCGGCGGGTGGCATCCCCACCTGGATCGGCGTCGGCGGGAGCCCGAACTCGGTCATCCGGGCCGCTCGCTACGGCCTTCCGCTCATGCTCGCGATCATCGGCGGGCGTCCGCAGCGGTTCGCCGGCCACGTCGACCTCTACCACCGGGCGCTGGAACAGTTCGGGCATCCCGTGCAGCCGATCGGGCAGCACTCGCTCGGCCTCGTCGCGGACACCGACGAGGAGGCCGCGGAGACCTGGTGGCGGTACTGGCAGCCGGTCGTGGCCCGGACCGCCGAGGAACGTCAGTTCTACAAGCCGGACCGCAAACGGTACGAGGCCGAGCTCGACCGCGGCGCGCTGTTCGTCGGTTCGCCGGAGACGGTCGCGCAGAAGATCGCCACGATGGTCCGCGACCTGCGGCTGAGCCGCTTCGACCTGAAGTACGACATCATGCACCTGCCTCGCGAGGCACGCGCGCGCACCATCGAACTGCTGGGCAGTGAGGTCGCGCCGCGGGTCCGGGAGCTGCTGGCGAAGGAGCCCACCCATGTCTGATCTCGAGTTCGGCCTCGACACCTTCGGCGACGTGCCAGAGGACGACTCCGGCAAGCTCGTTTCCTACGCCGCGGCGATCCGTCAGGTCGTCGACGAGGCGGTGCTGGCGGACGAGCTGGGCGTCGACGTCATCGCCCTCGGCGAGCACCACCGGCCGGAGTACTCGGTGTCCACGCCGGAGACCGTGCTGGCGGGGATCGCCGGCCGCACCTCGCGGATCCGGCTCGCCTCCGGGGTGACCGTGCTGAGTTCGGACGACCCGGTCCGGGTGTTCCAGCGCTTCGCCACGGTGGATGCGCTGTCGAACGGCCGGGCCGAGGTCATCCTCGGGCGGGGTTCGTTCACCGAGTCCTTCCCGCTGTTCGGCTACGACCTGCGCGACTACGACGTGCTGTTCGAGGAGAAGATCGAGCTCTTCGTGAAGCTGCTGGACGAGAAGCCGGTCACCTGGAGCGGTACCGTGCGCGCCCCGCTCGAGCAGGCCGACGTCTTCCCGAAGACCGAGTCGGGACGCCTCAGCACCTGGGTGGGCGTCGGCGGCTCGCCGCAGTCGGTCGTGCGTACCGCCCAGTACGGCCTGCCGCTCATGCTCGCCATCATCGGCGGCGCCCCCGAGCGCTTCGCCCCCTACATCGACCTCTACCGGCGGGCGGCCGACCAGTTGGGCACCACCGCCCACCCGGTCGGGATGCACTCGCCCGGCTTCATCGCCGACACCGACGAGGCGGCGAAGGAGCTGTACTGGCCGTACTACCGGGTCATGCGAGACCGGATCGGCGCCCTGCGGGGCTGGCCGCCGGTCCGCCGCGCGGAGTTCGACGCAGAGGTGGAGCACGGTTCCCTTTACATCGGCTCGCCGGAGACCGTGGCCCGTCGGGTGGCGCGGGCGATCCGCAGCCTGGGCGTCGGCCGGTTCGACCTCATCTACACCGCCGGAGCGCAGCCGGTGAGCGCCCGGATGCGCGCCGTGGAACTGTACGGCAGCAAGGTGATTCCCATGGTCCGTGACATCCTGGCCAGCTGACCAGGCCCACGGACGCCCGATCGACACCCGGAAGGACGACATGAACGACAGCGCCCCGAGCGGGCCTCAGACCCTCGGCATCCTCGGTGCCGGCAAGGTGGGCACCGTGCTCGCTCGGCTCGCTCTCGCCGCCGGCTACCGGGTACTCGTCGCCGGCTCCGGCGATCCGGCGAAGATCGCCCTCACCGTCGAGGTGCTCGCGCCCGGAGCGGTCGCCACCACCGCGGCCGACGCCGTGGCCGGCGCCGACATCGTCATCCTCGCCCTCCCGCTGGGAAAGTACCGGAGCGTCCCCGCCGAGGGGTTGCGCGGCAAGCTCGTCGTCGACGCCATGAACTACTGGTGGGAGATCGACGGCATCCGCGACGACCTCACCAACCCGCGTACCTCGTCGAGCGAGACCGTCCAGGCGTTCCTGTCCGACTCCCGTGTGGTCAAGGCGTTCAACCACATGGGGTACCACGATCTCGAGGACGGGGCGCGGCCGAGCGGCACCGCCGACCGCAAGGCCATCGCCATCGCCGGCGACGACCCCGCTGATCTCGCCGCCGTCGCCGTCCTTGTCGACCGGCTGGGCTTCGATCCGGTCGTCGCCGGCCCCCTCGCGGAGGGCGTACGGCTGGAGCCGGGCAGCGAGTTGTTCGGCGCCAACGTGAGCGCGGACGAGGTGCGGGCCATGCTCGACCGCTTCCCCGAGTCCGAGCGTGGGCGGACCGTCGCCCGCGCCCGAGCGGGAACGTCCACCGAGGCGGGCCAGCCCGACGACTGACACCCGGCGGCAGGCGGCTGGTTGCCGCACGCTGCCGAGCCGTTGGTGGCGACGGCGGGGCACTCCCCCGCCGCTCCCCGGTCGCGTACGGTCCCGAGGGTGAGCTACCAGATGTGGGTCCAGCGGTTCGTCGACGGCGAACCTGTGGCCATGCCGGGCGAGGCGTTCGCCGCCGTCTTCGGGCCGTATCTCGACCGGCTGCAGCCGGAGTTCAGGTCTGCGCGTGTCACCGTCCCCGACGGCGGTGATGCAACCGTCTACGGATACACGGGCGACGACCAGCTCGGTAGCCTCATGATCAGTCGCTTCTCACCCGGGCAGGTTCTCGACCTTCTGGTCGAGTACGCCCGCCGCGCCGACGCGGTCGTGATCCCACCCGACTGCCCCACGATGATGACCAGCGAGAACCAGCGCGGCAGCCTGCCCGACGAGTTGCGCGACCGGGCGGTGGTGGTGGCGAACGGCGCCGATGTCGAAGCGGTGCTGGCAGCCGGCTGAACCGGCCCGGCAGCAGGCCGGCCGCGCCCTGACCGGTGCGGCTACCTGCTGCGTCGGACGAGCCGGACGCCGATCGCCACCGCGCCGATGACGAGCACGGCACCCAGCAGCTGGAGGCCCGGCGAGTCGTCGGCCTCCCCGTAGACGACGCCGGCGACGCCCAGCGCGACGACGAGGACGGCGACCAGGGCGAGGAAGTACTTCATGGGGTCTCCTGTCAGAGGGCGAACCTGCCGCCGATCCTGCCGGTGGGCGAAGTCGACGATGTGTTCAGTGCGTGGCGCGGAGAGCGCCGGGGCGGTTCATTCCTCGACCCACTCGAGCAGGTCACCGGGCTGGCAGTCGAGCACCCGGCACATGGCCTCCAGGGTGCTGAAGCGAACAGCTTTCGCGCGGCCGTTCTTCAGCACCGCCACGTTCGCCGGCGTGAGCCCGACCCGCTCGGCGAACTCCCCCACGCTCATCTTGCGTTTGGCCAGCTCGACGTCGATGCGCACGACGATGGGCATCAGATCACCGCTTCCATGTCGGTCCGCAGGGTGGTGGCCTGGCGCAGCAGCGCGCGCATGACCACCATCAGCAGCCCCAGCACGGCGACGCCCACCAGCATCAGGAACAGCAGGAGCGGCAGGCCGGGGTCGGACGCGTTGAAACCGACATAGAGAAACACGCCCAGCAGCACCACCCAGGCGGCGACGACCGCCCACACGATCGCGTCCACCCACGCCAGCGAGGCGTCACTGAAGATGCGGTCGTTCTTGACCAGGGTGAGCAGCTTCCAGGTGGACACGATCACCACCTGGACGCACAGCACCCAGAACGCCGCGACGGCAGTCAGCGGCCACCTGAGGTAGGCGTGGTCCGGGGACTCCTCGGCCATGTGCGCGAACTGTCCGGGCAGGGAGAAGGTCTGCAACACGACCAGGATCCCGAACAGCACCACGAGGAAGACTCTGAGAGGGGCTACCGCCCGATGTTCTGTGAGCACCCATCGAGTATCAGTCGTATCCTATCGATTGTCAATCGGTGCGACCGCCTCCTGCGGCCGCGCGGCCGACCGGTCCGCCGTCGCGGCCGTACGCCGGATCATGCGGGGCGTGACCCCTCGGTACGAGCGCGGGTCGACGGGGAGCAGCCACTGCCGGGCCCGGGCAGCACGCCCGAGGTTGAGCCCGAGCTCGTCGAGCACCTCGTCGATGTTGTGCATCGAGAACGGGATGATGTTCGTGCCGCGGGCGTGCTTTCCGCTGGTCCGCGCCGTCATCCAGGCCAGGCGCGTGCGCACCTCGTCCCGCATCCGATCCGCTGACGGCAGGGTGAGCCCGCCCCGGAGGTAGGCGGCCGTCCAGACCGCGGCCATCTCCGCGCTGAGCGGGCTGAAGAACGAGGAGTTGTAGCCGGCGAAGGTCAGGCGCGGCACGCCGATCGGCAGGATCTGGCGGTACAGCATGAAGTTGCCGGAGTCGTCCTGGAGCCGGGCGTGCAGCGCCTCGTCGAAGAAGGGGACGTGCTGCCGGAAGCCGGTGCCACAGATCACCAGGTCCGCGGGGAGCACCGTGCCGTCGACGAGGCGGGCGGCCGGTCGTCCGCCGTCGACCAGGAGTTCGTCGATCACCCGGTCGCGGTGGACGACGATCCTGCCGTCGGCGACGCGCTCGAAGAAGCCGTCCGTGGCGAGGCTGACGGTGCTGCGGGCGATGTCCTCGAAGGTCCCGTTCGGTACCAGACCCAGCTCGCGCAGCTTGAGCTGCCGGGTGGCCACCGACCCGACACTGTCGAGCATCCGGCGGCGCAGGCCGTTCCCGGGACCGTGCAGGAACCGCTCGAAGCCCTTCAGGCTGATGTACCGGAACAGCGCCTCACCCATCCGGGTGAGCAGGAGGTACTTGTAGTTGAGCGCACCGCCGAGCTTCTTGGGCATCTTCCAGAGCAGCTCGCGCGCGACGAGATGGGTCTGGGCGGCGACGTCGCTCAGCGGGATCGCCACGTCACACGACGACTTTCCGTACCCGACGACGAGGACGTTCCTGCCTCGGGCGGCCTCCAGGTCGTGGAACTCCCCCGACGCCAGGACCCGTCCCCCGGCGGCGGTGAAGTCCGCCCGGCCGGCGAAGGACGGGACGACGGGGTCGGAGAAGATGCCGTTGGCGACGACGAGGTGGTCGTACCGTTCCAGGGTCACGGCGTCCGGCAGGTCCGTCGGCCGCGACGCGATCAGCCACGCGGTCTCGTCGTCCACGAGCTCCGCGGAGAGGACCTCGGTGGACAGCCGCAGGACGGCGTGGAGCCCGAACTTGTCCGCGTAGCTCTCGAGGTACTGCTGGACCTGCTCGCCCGTCGGCCACTCCGGATAGTGCGCGGGCATGGGCAGGTCGGAGAGATGGTAGGTGCCCTTGTTGTTCTGGGTGCGCAGCCCGGGGTATCGCCGGGTGCGGCTCCACACCCCACCGACGTCGGGCGCCTTCTCGAACACGGTGACCTCGAAGCCGCTCTGCCGCAGCACCTTGGCTGCGCTCAGTCCGGCGAAACCCGCACCGACGATGGCGATCCTCATGGCAGCCTCCCAAAGAACGTGACCCGATGACGGGGCCGCGGCGGCAGGAATGCGGCGGCGATCGCACGCTAACGAGGCCGGCGGAGGGGCCGCTATCCGATGGACGCGAGCGGTGTCCGCGCCGCGCAACCGGCCCGCGCAGACGGCCCGGTTCCCGCCCATCGGACCGTTTCCTGTCGGATCTGCGGCTCTCCCGCGCTGTTCGACACGGCCACGTCCTAGGGTTGGCGCAACCGGGCGCCCGGCCGCCAGGCCCTACCCTGGACAGACTGTCGTCCGACGAATGTCACCACCGGTGCGCAGTCACCTCGGCCCGGTTGGGAGGTGCCCAGATGGATGCCGCGACGGTCCGGACCGACGACGTCGAGCACGCCCGCGCGGAGGTGGGGCGCGTCTTCTGTCCGCACCGGCTGATCCCGCAGTCCGGCGTCCGCAACGTCCGGCTGCGGATGGAGGCTCGCCGGGTGGGCGGCGTGGGCATCGTCGACCTGGACTACGGGCGGGCGGTGCGGATCCAGCCCGCGCCGCTGGAGAACTTCTACCTGGTGCAGATCCCCCGCGAGGGCAGTACGCTGATCCGTCACGCCGGCCAGACCGTGACCTCGACGCCCGACGTCGCCTCCGTCCTCTCGCCCTACGACGCCTCGGACATGCACTGGTCCGAGGCGTCGCCGCACCGGATCTTCTACGCCGACCGGCAGGCCGTCCACCGGGAACTCGCCCGGTTGCTGGGCCGCCCGGTGGACGGCCCGGTCCGCTTCGACGTCGGCATGACCATGAACACCCCCACCGCGCAGGCGTGGACACGCGGGGTGGACTTCCTCGCCGACGAACTGTCGCAGCCCACGGACGCGTCCCTCCTCGACCACCCACAGGTCGCCGGCCGCTTCGAGCAGGCACTCATCGGCAAGCTGTTGCTGGCCCACCGTCACACCTACACCGACCTGCTCGCGGAGCCGGCCCAGCACCCGACCCCCGGGCGACTGGTCCGGCGCGCCTGCGCCCTGATCAGGGACCACCACGGCGAGGCACTGACGGTCGGGGACGTCGCGGAGGCGCTCCGGGTGAGCGTACGGACGCTGCAGGACTGCTTCCGCCGGGAGTTGCAGACCACGCCGACGGCGTACCTGCGCGCGTGCCGGCTCGACGCGGTGCACCGTGCGCTGCGCGCCGCCGGCCCCGGGGCGTCCGTGACGGCCGTCGCTCTGCAGCACGGATTCGCCCACCTCGGCCGCTTCGCCGGCGAGTACCGGGCCCGCTTCGGCGAGTCGCCGTCGACGACCCTGCGTCGCTGACCTCGGCGCCTACTTGACCTTGCGGGTCGATCGCACCACGAGGTCGTCGTACTCGGGGTGCTTGCCCAGCCATTCGCTGAGGAACGGGCAGATCGGCACCACAGTCCGGCCCCTGCCGCGCGCGTCGTCCATCACCGCCCGGGCGAGGAGCGATCCCACGCCCCTGCCTTCGAACTCCGGATCGACCTCGGTGTGCGTGTAGGCGATGATGTTGCCGGTCAGCTGGTAGGTCACCAACCCGGCCACCGCGCCAGACTCGTCCCGCGCCTCGAACCGCTCCCGCGTCGGCGCATCAGTAACCGTGAACTCCACGAGACCATCGAAGCACGGCTGCCGTCGGCACCGCCTGTGATGCCGACAACGCCGAGGGAGCCGCACCCGGACACCGTGGCCGGGCAGACCGAGCCGCGGCCGTCAGTGCGCCGCCACGACCACCGCTTCCGGCTGGAGGCCGACGAGCCGGGCCGGCCGCACCACGACGAGCAGCACCACCATCGCCGCCACCATCCCACCGGCGACGACGAGGGCCATGGCCACCGCGCCGGTGCCCAGCACGCCCACCAGGGGCGCGGCCAGCGCGCCGACACCGAACTGCACGGCGCCGAGGAGGGCGGACGCCGTACCGGCCGCTTCGCCGTGCCGGGACAGGGCCAGGGCGGGCGCGTTCGGAATCGCGAGGCCGGCCGCCGCGAGCACCACCCACAGCGACACCAGCAGGCTGGGCAGCCCACCGAGACCGGTGGCGGCGAAGGCGAGCAGCGCCAATCCGGCCACGGTCCCCACGCTGAGGGCGGCGACGAGGATCCGCTGCGGTGAGTAGCGTCGCAGCAGCCGTACGTTGAACTGGGTCGCCGCGATCAGCCCGACCGCGCCCGCGCCGAAGGCCAGCCCGAACTCCTGCTCGTCCAGCCCGTACTGCTCCTGCAGGACGAACGACGACCCGGCCACGTAGGCGAAGAGGGCCGCCATGGCCAGGCCGGCCACCAGCACCAGGCCCACGAAGGTACGGTCCCGCAGCAGCGAGCCGTACAGGGTCATCGTCCCGACCACCCCGCCGCGCCGGCGCCGCTCGACCGGCAGCGTCTCGCGGAGGCCGACCACGGCGACCACGACGAGCAGCACGCCCATGGCGGCCAGGGCCACGAACACACCCCGCCAGTCCGTCCAGCGCAGCAACGCGCCACCGAGGGTCGGCGCGAGGATCGGCGCCGCCCCCATGACCAGCAGCAGCCGGGAGAGCAGCTTGGCGAAAGCCGCGCCGTCGAAGAGGTCGCGGACCACGGCCATCGCGACCACGGACGCCGCCGCCACGCCGAGTCCCTGCACCACCCGCAGGGCACCGAGAAGCGCGATGTTCGGTGCGACGACGCAGAGCACCGACGCCACGACGTGCAGCGCGATGCCGGCGATCAACGGCACGCGCCGGCCGACGGCGTCGGACAGCGGGCCGATCAGCAACTGGCCGACCGCGAGGCCCGCCAGCGTGCCGGTGAGGGTCAGTTGCACCGCCGCCGCCGTCGTGTGGAAATCGGCGGCGATCGCGGGCAGCGCGGGCAGGTACATGTCGATGGTCAGCGGGCCCACTGCGATCAGCGACCCGAGCACCAGGACGAGCCGCAGCCGTTGTCGGGGGCTGAGCAGGTCACCCGGCGTCGGCGCGCCTGACGCACTGTCCGGGGCGTCGACGGTGGCGGTCATCGGGTCGTCTCCGGCCGGCCGTCGCGCAGCCGGGCCGGAAGCAGGTCAGCATTCACATCTGGCTGCAAACCCAGATCCGGCGATCTGATTCCCCGTGAGCGAAGAGGTATCGGAGGTCACAGCCGAGCGGATGCTGTCATCGGGGGTCCGCCGGTGCTCGGGCCGCGCTGGTGGCGCGGCCCGAGGCCCGGGTCAGTCGGCCGGCGGGACGTACGTGTCGCAGACCCGGCCACGCTCCGCCCGGGCCACCGTGGTGCCGACGCAGAGCCGGACCCGCGGCTTGAAGCCACCGAACAGCAACTCGGCCCGGGTCTGGGCGGTCGTCTTACCAGGAGTGCACAGCGTGGCGAAGGTCCGCCACACGATCTCGTCGGCCGGCCCGTTGGTGGCGATCTGGACCACGCCGCACCGCCCGGGGGCGTTGACCGCGAGCGTCCCGTTGACCGCCACCGGCGGTACCGGCCGCTCCGGGATGCTCATCATCATGTCGTAGCTGCCATAGGCGCTGACCCCGGCACGCTCCAGCGCGAAGTCGCTGTCGGCGGAGGCCGTGGCGGGGGACGCGCCGGCCACGAGGGCGATACCGGTGACGGCGACCGCACCGAAGATCCTGACACCGAGTGACGTCATAATGCACTCCTTTCGAAAGGCCCACCGATCGGGCGGGCGAATGGGCCGGCGTCCACGGTGGTCGCACGCCGAGGGTGAATGGCACGACCACGATTGACGGAACGCCGGACGGCGCCGGCCGTTTGATGATTCGTCGGCGCCGGCCACGATGAGATCGCATCACCGATACGCGGTCAAGGAGTTCGGCGGGCCCGGGAGACGCTGCGACGGGCGCGGCGGAACACTTTCGCTGTTCAGCGTCGGCGGCGCCGGCAATCAGCACCCACGGATGTGTCATTCTTCACTGCGGCGGCGGCCCGCACCATTTCACGATTGTCGCAACGAATTCTTTTCGCACACATATTCGTTGCCGGGAGACGGTCACCGTCGCCTTTGGGCAGCTGAGTCCCGCCCGGGTGGCCTGCCCCGGTCGGCCCGAGCGACGCCGTCGCGCGACAGGCACGGCGACGCAGACGGCGTGTTCGCCGGCCGACGGTCCGACGGGAGTTCGTGATGAAAGAGAACGGACAATGGCGATTGATACGCGGTGAATCTGCACCGTCGGAAGACTGCGCCGACGAGGGGAATGTTCAACACCTCGACATAATCGACCGCGCTGATCTCCGCGACTCTGCCCGGCGGACAGCCGATCGGAGCAAATGTGAACGCCGGCCACCAATGGGTGGCCGGCGCCGGGTGGGCAGGCATGGAGAACGAAAGGGCCGCTCGGAGCCGAGGCGACATCTGACGGGCCGAGACTGGAATGGGCCGATGCGACGCCGTCCAGTGCTCCCGACCCCGGTGTCGTGGGGCCGGCGTGTCAGGAGGTCACGTCAGCGCACCCGCCGGGCGGTGAAGCTGGCCGGTGGCGCGGCGATCGCGTCCTGGGCCGCGATCAGCTGGATCTCCCGGGTGCCCGCCGCGAGGGTCGCCTCCAGGACGGCGAAGACGGAGGCGATGGTGCGTTCCAGCGCCGTCGCGGGCGAACCCGTCGTCCGCAGGTGCGCCAGGTACAGCGCCGCGGTGACGTCGCCGCCGCCGTTGGGGTTGATCGGCAGCAGCGGCGTGGTCACCGCCCAGGCGCCCTCGTCCGAGACGGCCACCACCTCGAGTGAGCCCTCCGGCACGTCGCCGTGGAGCACGCTGGTGACCAGGACGTGCCGTGGTCCCGTCTCGCGCACCACGTCGACCGCCTCCAGCAACTCGGGCAGGGAGGTCGTCGTACGGCCGGCGAGAAAGTCGAGCTCGAAATGGTTCGGGGTGATGATGTCGGCGCGCGGGACGACGATGTCCCGCATGTACTCCGGGATGCCCGGCCGCACGAACATGCCGCGGTCGGTGTCGCCCATCACCGGGTCGCAGCAGTACACCGCGTCCGGGTTGGCCGCCTTGACCTTCTCCACCGCGTCGAGGATCACCGCGCCCATCGCCGGGTCACCCTGGTAGCCGGACAGCACGGCGTCGGCGCTGCCGAGGACGCCGCGGTCGGCGATGCCCGCGATCACATCGGCCACGTCGGCCGGCGCCAGCAGCGGCCCCCGCCACGCGCCGTACCCGGTGTGGTTGGAGAAGTGCACCGTCAGTACCGGCCAGACCTCGTGCCCGAGCCGCTGGAGGGGGAACACGGCCGCCGAGTTGCCGACATGGCCGTAGGCGACCGAGGACTGGATGGACAGGATCTTCACCGGCTCATCATGGCGGGTCACGCCGGCGGTCGTGCGTACTGCCCGCCGTTTCTGTCGGGTGACCCACTCCGTGGCCTTCCTTCGAGGGACACGGACTCGCGGCGCGCAGGGCCGGGGTGGCGGCAGAGCCGCCACCCCGGCTGCACCTCGACCCCGGTGGTGAGACGAGGTACTACACGCGCCCAGCGACCTGACGGGCGCTGCGGCACAGGTTCGTGACGGTCAGCGGCGGTCGGCGGGCCGGCGGGTCAGGGCCAGGCCGAGGGCGATCATGCCGAGGCCGAGGAGCAGGTGCAGCCAGTTGTCCGCGCCGTTGAGCGGCACGAAGTTGGCGCCGCTCTCGTGGTCGATGACCAGACCGTAGAGCCAGAGCACCAGGTAGACCGCGCCGCCACCGATCAGGTAGCCACGGGCACCGGAGATGGTGCGGGCCAGCGCGAGCCCGGCGACGCCGAACGCGAGGTGCACCAGATTGTGCAGGATGGACACCTGGAAGAGCCCGAGCAGCTTCGCCTCGGACTCGTGCCCGGCGAACATCATGGTGTCGTAGTTGCTGGTGATGCCCGGGATGAAGCCGAGCACCCCGACCAGCAGGAAGACCGCGCCGACGGCCTGGGACGGCCGTGCGTACCGGGTGCTTGGCGGCCGTGGCGGCGGAGGTGTACGGCCGAGCCGGATGCTCCTATGGATGTCAAGTGGTGTTGAGGGCGGCGAAGTCGGCCATGAGTGCGGCGTGGATTTCACGGACGATGTAGCGCTT